>JAGHUD010000059.1 GCA_018065005.1 Candidatus Physcousia equi | reverse complement strand
GTTCGGCTTCCTCATGAATGCCTTCCGCTTCGGTGCACCTCCCCATGGTGGTCTTGCCTACGGTCTCGACCGTTGGGTGAGCCTCTTTGCAGGTCTTGATTCCATCCGCGACTGCATTGCCTTCCCCAAGAACAATTCAGGCCGTGATGTCATGCTTGATGCTCCAGGAGCCATCGACCAGAAGCAGCTCGACGAACTTAACCTCCAGCTCAACCTCCCCACAGCGTAATGTCCACGCCATTCTAATAGGAAAAAGAGCCGAAAATTTTCAGTTCGAAAGTTTGCGGCTCTTTTTCTTTTTGTGTGGGCAAAAAAGTTTCTGCAGCAGAAACCGGCAGTTTCTGTAGCAGAAACTGAAATGAGGTGTTACGGGATATACGTGTCGCCCCACTCGGGACGTCTTTTTTCAAGAAAGGCGCGACCGCCTTCTTGTGCTTCGTCGCAGAAATAGTAGAGCATGGTGGCATCTCCAGCCAACTCTTGTATGCCGGCTTGCCCGTCGAGTTCAGCGTTGAGTCCTCGCTTGATCATGCGCAGCGCGATGGGCGAGTGCATCATCATGCGCTGAGCCCACTCGACGGTTGCATCTTCGAGTTGGTCGTGTGGCACCACTTTGTTCACGAGCCCCATCTGGAGTGCTTCCTCTGCGGTGTAGAGTTGGCAGAGAAACCAGATTTCTCTTGCCTTCTTCTGCCCAACGATTCTTGCGAGGTAACTTGACCCGAAACCTGCATCAAAGGATCCTACCTTGGGACCTGTTTGCCCGAACTTCGCATTGCTGGCAGCAATGGTGAGGTCGCAGACAATGTGGAGCACATGGCCGCCGCCCACAGCAAAACCGTTGACCATGGCAATGACTGGCTTGGGTATGCTCCTTATCTGTCGTTGCACGTCGAGCACGCTGAGTCGGGGTATGCCGTCCTCGCCGATGTATCCTCCTCTGCCCTTCACGTTCATGTCGCCGCCAGAGCAGAAGGCGTTGGTCTTCATCCATTCTTCTTCGGTCTGTCCCTCCCTGTGCGGACTATCAGCTCCCGTGAGCACGACGACACGTATGTTTGGTCTCTCACGGCAGATGCTCATGGCATCGCTCAGTTCCCAGGTGGTGCGTGGTGTGAAGGCATTTCTCACCTGTGGTCGGTTGATGGTGATGCGAGCTATTCCTTCCCATTCGTCGAGAAGGATTTCTCGATATTCTTTGATGGTCTTCCAGTTGCGCATTTGGTTGTGGAGTATTATGTCCAGAAGCCTCTCGTCTGAATTTCTGCCCAGACAGAAGGGGAGAGGTGGTCGGACGGGTTGAACGTGTTGTCGGGGTGGGCAATGGCGTGTCGCAGTTGCGTGCTCGAGATGTCGTAGACGGGAGCTTCAGCAAGATAGTGAACGCCAGTCGGGAGGGTTGTCTCATCGACTTGATAGCCAGGTCTGGGGTAAACGAAAATGTCGTGGTGGGCGATGATTTCGTCGGGATCTCGCCAGCGTGGGAAGCTCAGCCAGTTGTCGGCGCCGATGAGAAGAGAGAAGCGATGTTGGGGGTGTGTGGTGCGCAATGCGCGCAGCGTGTCGATGGTGTAGGACGGACGTGGCATTTTCATCTCAAAGTCACTCACGATGATTCGGTCGGAGCAAGTGTCGTCGCTCACAGCAAGCAGTGCCAAGCGGAGACGCTCCTCGTCGGGGAGGAGTTCGGGGTTTGGCTCTTTGAGGGGGTTGAGCGGTGAGACGAGCAACCACAACTGGTCCACAATGTCCTGTTGGATGATCCACTTTGCCAGTTTCGCATGGCCACGATGGATGGGGTTGAACGAACCACCATAGATGGCGATGTGCATGGAGCTATTCATCCTTGGTGATGTGTCCGTCGTTCCAGTGCACAGCATGGTAGCGTGTCTTCTTGTGTTTGCGACGGCGTCGGATTTGGAGGAGAAGGATGCCGATGATGAGCGACATGGCAAGCAGCAGCCCACCGATGGTCCAGAGTCGGAGGATGCACGTGGTGATGCCCATCACGAGTGCCAAAAGGGCAATGGCAAGTAGCGCCTTGTCGTTTTGTATGTCTTTCATGCTTGTTGAAGGAATTGAGTGACGATTCTGAGTGTTTCTGCTTGAGCGTCTTCTAGTTTGTCGTTGACGACGACGTGGTCGAACTGAGGTGCAAAGGACATCTCAAAGGCTGCTTTAGCGAGTCTTTCTTCAATCTGCTCGGCAGAGTCCGTGGCACGTCCTTCGAGACGGCGCCGCAACTCTTCGATCGATGGCGGTTGTATGAAGAGGCTGAGTGCCTCGTCTCCATAGTATTTTTTTATGTTGATGCCACCTTTTACGTCCACATCAAAGACCACGTTGTATCCCTCTTCTTGCTGCTGTTCGACCGCCTGGCGCAGGGTGCCATAGAAACGGTCCTTATAGACTTCTTCGTATTCGAGAAAGTCACCTTGCTCGATGTGGTTGCGAAACTCTTGGGGCGAGAGGAAGTGGTAGTCGATGCCGTTCTGCTCGTTGCCTCGTGGCGGTCGACTTGTGGCAGACACGGAGAAAGCGAGACGAAGTTCGGGATGCTCGCTCATGAGCCAATGGATAATAGTGGACTTGCCACTTCCTGAAGGAGCTGAGACGATGATGGTTCTCTTCATGATGTTTGATGACTGGGGTGTTAGCGTTACATTCTGGGGGTGTGCCTGTTAAGGTCAGACAACAAGGTTGTGCGGGGTGAGCTACATGACGTTGAGCACTTGCTCTTTGATTTGCTCGAGTTCGTCCTTCATGCGGACGACAATGTTTTGCATCTCAGCAAGGTTTGACTTGCTTCCAGTGGTGTTGATTTCTCTGCCCATCTCTTGCGCAATGAAACCAAGTTTCTTTCCTTGTCCATGTCCTTCGTTCATGGTTTGTCGGAAGTAGTTGAGGTGGTTGCTGAGTCGTTGTTTCTCCTCGTTGATGTCGAGCTTCTCGATGTAGTAGATCATCTCCTGCTCGAGGCGGTTCCGGTCGTATTCGATGCCATTCAGACTGCCAAGAGCCTCCGCAATGCGCTGTCGTATCTTGTCGGTGCGCTGTTTTTCGTAGGGCTCAATTTGTGAGAGCAGTTGTTCGATGTTGTTGATTTTTTGTTCGAAGATTTGCTGCAGTGCAGCCCCTTCTTGCTGACGGAAAGCCATGAGGGCATCCACAGCACCCTCGACAGCTAGGCGCGCAGCTTGCCACTCCTCGGACGAGAGCGTGGTGGTCTGCTGGTCGGAGCGTGAGATGACGTCTGGCATGCGCATAAGTACGGACCAGACATCTGCAGGCATAGGTATGTCTTGTGCGGCACAGATGTGGCGCAACTGGTGGTGATAGGCGTTGAGGAGTTGTGCGTTGAGCGGAGAGTCGGTTGTCTTATCCTCCTTTTCAAACCAAAGGCTGAATTCCACCTTTCCGCGTTCGAGCCGCTGACAGATGAGGCTTCTGACCTCCATTTCCTTTTCTCGATAGATGCTTGAAAGACGGGTGCTTAGGTCGAGTGCTTTACTGTTGAGCGACTTTATCTCGGCAGTGATCTTCTTGTCCTCGAATGCTACGGTCATCTTTCCGTAGCCCGTCATAGATAGAATCATAAGTTTGCGTTTTTTTGAATAAATTTCGTGCAAATGTAAGCATTATTGAGGAAAAAATTGCAATTTTGCAGCGAAAAAATGTATCATTTCTGCAATGGCTTGCATTTTACATATCGAAACCAGCACGAAAGTATGCTCTGTGGCGGTGAGCGAGGCAGGCAAGGTCATCTTTGAAAAAGCAGACCTTGAGGGGCCCTCGCATGCTGTCAGTCTGGGTGTGTTCGTTGAGGAAGCGCTTTCGTTTGCCGAGAGCCATGCCATCCCGCTCGATGCTGTGGCAGTGAGCCGCGGTCCGGGCAGCTACACGGGCTTGCGCATTGGTGTGTCGATGGCAAAGGGTGTGGCTTATGGACGTGGCGTGCCCCTCTATGCCGTAGACACGATGAAGGCGCTCTGCGTGCCCGTGCTGCTCTACCACGACGAGTTGCCTGAAGACTGTCTGTTCGTGCCGATGATTGACGCCCGAAGGATGGAGGTCTATGCGGCAGTCTACGACCGCTCGCTGCACGAGCTCAGAGGCATTCAGCCCGACATAGTGGATGCCGAAACCTACAAGACGTGGTTGGATCGCGGTCCGGTATGTTTCTTCGGCGACGGAGCGATGAAGACGAAAGCGGTCATCGATCACCCGAATGCCTTGTTCTTGCCCAACATCTGTCCGTTGGCAAAGCACATGACGCCTTTGGCTGAAGGAAGTTTCCTGCGAGGCGACAAGCCCGAAGACGTGGCGTATTTTGAACCATTTTATCTCAAAGAGTTCCAAACCACCAAGAGCCGCGACCTCCTTCACGTTTAGTAAAGTAAGAACCACCAAGACGGTAGCAACAGAAAAATCACTTATGCAATACAATACGAACCGAGCACGCATTGCCATGCCCGAATACGGTCGCACAGTGCAGCAGATGGTGGAGCACTGCATCTCCATTCCAAACGCTGAGCGCCGGATGCGTTGTGCGCGGAACATCATTGCCGTGATGGCATCCATGCACCCTGGCATGAAGAACCAAGAAGACTTCCGCCACAAGCTTTGGGATCATCTGGCCTACATCTCCGACTACAAGCTGCAGGTGGATTATCCTTACCCTGTGAGCCGAATGGACGAAAAGAACAAGGACAGAAAGCGCGTGGCTTACCCCAGAAACCACATTCATAACCGCCACTATGGTCATCTGAACGAGGCTTTCCTCAATCATCTTGCGACCATGCCTAAGAGCAAGCAGCGCGATGAGTTGGCCATGGTTGTGGCAAACCAGATGAAGCAGTCACTCTACGACTGGAACCGCGAGGCTGTCGACGACAGCAAGGTGGCAAGCGACATGGCGAGCTATACGGGAGGGCTCGTTAAGCTCGACCTGGAGCACTTCACATTCGACAAGGTGGTGAAGACGCCGAAAACGATGGGAAAGAAAAAGAAGAAATAAAGAGGGCTTGTTTAGTCTCAGCTCGAAAAACAAAATAGGTTGGGGGATTATAAACTGAACACAACACACAGAAATGGCATCATTCATTATAGAAGGCGGACACAAACTGAAAGGCGAAATAACACCGCAGGGCGCTAAGAACGAAGCACTGCAGGTGCTTTGCGCTACCTTGCTCACTGATGAAGAGGTGCGCATCAAGAATGTGCCCGACATCAGCGACGTGAACAACCAGATTGACTTGCTGCGCGACATGGGGGTCAAGGTGACGAAGAATGCGCCAGGCGACTTTACGTTTCAGGCAGACAACGTCAACATCGACTACACAGAGAGCCAAGAGTTTCTCACCAGATGCGCCAAAAGCAGAGGAAGCGTGCTCTTCATCGGTCCCATGGTGGCAAGGTTCGGAAAGGCTTCTGTGGCAAAACCCGGTGGCGACAAGATTGGACGAAGAAGGCTGGACACACACTTCCTGGGACTATCTAAGCTGGGGGCTGACTTCCACCACGACACCGAGAATGGAGTCTTTCATATAGAGAGCAAGAGCCTGAAAGGAACGTATATGTTGCTCGATGAAGCGTCCATCACCGGAACGGCAAACATCATCATGGCTGCAGTGTTGGCAGAAGGAACCACCACGATCTACAACGCCGCTTGCGAACCCTATATCCAACAACTTTGTCACCTGCTCAATGCCATGGGCGCCAACATCAGCGGCATCGCCAGCAACTTGGTCACCATCATCGGCGTGAAGAAGCTCCACGGCGCACAGCATCGCTTGTTGCCCGACATGATCGAGGTGGGAAGTTACATGGGCATGGCTGCCATGTGTGGCGAGGGCGTGCGCATCAAGAATGTGGCATACAACCAGCTGGGCATCATCCCTTACACCTTCCGGCGCCTTGGCATCAATGTGGTGCATGAAGGCGACGACATCTTCATCCCCAAGCATGACCATTACGAGATTGACTCCTTCATCGATGGGTCTTTCATGACGCTCAGCGACGCGCCCTGGCCTGGATTGACACCCGACTTGCTCAGTGTCTTGCTTGTGGTGAGCACGCAAGCCAAAGGTTCTGTGCTCATCCATCAGAAGATGTTTGAGAGTCGACTCTTTTTTGTGGATAAACTCATCGATATGGGAGCGCAAATTATCCTCTGCGACCCGCACCGAGCCGTTGTGGTGGGCCACGATAAGCAGATCCCGCTCCATGCAGCGCGTATGACGAGTCCCGACATTCGTGCAGGCATCGCATTGGTCATTGCCGCCATGAGCGCGGAGGGAACGAGCCGCATCGAGAATGTGGGACAAATCGATCGTGGATACGAGAACCTTGAAGCGCGCCTCACTGCGCTCGGAGCTTCTATACGTCGTGAGGATTAGCCAAACAAGCTGCACGAGGGGGAGAGAGCGTTTTCTCTCTTAGACTGCACGAGGGAAAGAAAGTAGATCTCTCTTAGGTTGCACGAGGTGAAAAGAGTAGATTTTCTCTTAGGTTGCACGAGGTGAAAAGAGTAGACTTCTCTTAGGACGCACGAGGCGAAAAGAGTAGGTTTTCTCTCAGGTTGCACGAGGCGAAAAGAGTAGCTCTCTCTCTCAAGACAAGGACTGAAGAAAATAGCATAAGATAGTGACTGATGATTCACGAAGAGGAAGTATATAAAATAGGTACGCTCACACGCGTTCATGCGCTGCGTGGCGAACTCAACTTTTCGTTCACCGACGATGTGTGGGACGATGTGTTTGGCGGTGACGACGTAGAGTCGGCCTACCTCATACTGCGCGTCGACGGCATACTCGTGCCTTTCTTCCTGGAGGAGTGGCGGTTTCGCAGCGACAGCGTGGCTCTCGTCAAATTTGAGGGAGTCGATCAAGCAGATGATGCCGCAGAGCTTGCCGGTAGCGAGGTCTTTTTCCCAAAGGCGCTCACGCCAGAGACTACGGAAGACGAACTTCGTTGGACCCATTTCGTTGGCTACGAACTTCGCATGAAAGATGGGCGAACATTAGGCAAGATTGGTGAGGTGGACGAAGGAACAGCAAATGTGCTTTTCTACGTTCAGACGCCTCAGGGCGACGAGCTCATTGTTCCAGCCAACGAAGAACTTGTGCATAACCTTAGCCAGACAGAACGATGGATTGAAATGGACATTCCAGAGGGACTCATAGAATTGAACAACTGATGAAAGAAGAACGAATCAGAAAACAACTGTGCATCCTCGGTTCGACCGGAAGCATCGGCAGGCAGGCACTGCAAGTGGTAGCTGAGCATAGCGACCGTTTTGATGTGCGTGTGCTCACTGCTCATCGCTCTGCAGACTTGCTCATCGAGCAGGCACGCACCTTCTTGCCTCAATGTGTCGTTGTGGCAGACGAAACGCTCTACGAACGAGTGAATGAAGCACTTGCCGACACCGACGTACAGGTCTATGCGGGCAACGATGCGCTCTGTCAGGTCGTACAGTTGCCCTCTGTCGATATGGTGCTCTCCTCTCTGGTGGGATTCAGTGGTCTACGCCCCACGGTGGCTGCCATCGAGGCGGGCAAGGCCATCGCGCTTGCCAACAAGGAAACGCTGGTCGTGGCAGGAGAACTCATCACGCGCCTGGCGCAGAAGCATCGTGTGCCCATCTTGCCGGTCGACAGTGAGCACTCTGCCATCTTCCAATCGCTCATGGGCGAGTCAGCAGAGATAGAGAAACTCATTCTGACTGCCTCAGGTGGTCCCTTTCGGCTGTTCTCCCTTGACGAATTGGCGAAGGTCACGTCAGAGCAGGCACTGCGCCACCCGAATTGGGACATGGGAGCGAAAATAACCATCGACTCGGCATCCATGATGAACAAAGGATTTGAGATGATTGAGGCGAAGTGGCTCTTTGGAGTGGAACCGGAAGACATACAAGTGGTGGTGCACCCGCAGAGCATCATACACAGCGCAGTGCAGTTCACCGATGGAGCAGTAAAGGCACAGTTGGGCATGCCCGATATGCGTGTGCCCATACAGTTGGCGCTGAGTTTTCCCGAACGCATCTCATCCAGTGTGCCACGCCTCAACTGGTTTGAGATGGGCACATTCAGTTTTGAAGCCCCCGATCCGGTTCGCTTCCGCCCATTGGCTTTGGCTTATCAAGCCATTGCTTGCGGAGGCAATGCTCCTTGTGTGCTCAATGCAGCCAATGAAGTTGTCAACTTAGCTTTCCGCCAAGGAAGATGCGGATTCCTGCAGATGTCCGACGTCATCGAACAGACCATGTCGGCTGTTGCTTTCCAAAAAGACAACACACTCGACGATTATGTCGAGTGGGACAAGCAAGCACGGCGCGTGGCTGCCAGCCTCCTTGCATGAGTCGTTTCGCTCAGAAACACAACACTACTTAATACTGAAACAAACAATCAAAGCATAGAAAACCCCAAACAATATGTCACTCATACTCATAAAAGCCCTGCAACTACTCTTGTGTCTTAGCCTCCTTGTCGTTCTGCACGAAGGCGGACATTTTCTCTTTTCTAAACTCTTCAAGGTGAGAGTAGAGAAGTTCTATATGTTCTTCAACCCAAAGTTCCACCTTTTCTCCACCAAGGACAAATGGTTTGCCAAGCGATTCCCCAAGATAGCAGCCAACGAAACGGAGTACGGCATCGGATGGATTCCCTTGGGCGGCTATGTGAAGATAGCTGGCATGATTGACGAATCGATGGACAAAGAGCAGATGAAGCAGCCTGCCAAGCCAGACGAATTTCGTTCGCAGCCCGTCTGGAAACGTTTCTTTATCATGGTGGGCGGTGTTCTGATGAACCTCATCACTGCGCTCGTCATCTACAGTTGCATCATGCTCTTCTCAGGGCGTGAGGTGATGCCCATCACCAACATCACCGAGGGCTTCGTCTATAATTCCGAAGCAAAGAAGCTCGGATTTCAGGACGGCGACATACCCGTTGCTGTCAACGGAGAGCGCATCCAATACTATGATGCCACCATTCTTCGCGCTTTCTCCGATGCTGAAACCATCACGGTTAAACGCGCTGGCAATGACGTCACCTTTCAGGTTCCTTCCGAACACCCTGACTTGCTCGACATGTCTGAGATGACTCCCGCCTTCCTCACTCCTTATGTGCCCGCCGTCGTGGACAGTGTCCTGCCTGATGGCGCAGCTGCAAAAGCAGGCGTGATGAAAGGCGCCAGACTGCTTGCTGTGGACGGCAATGCTGTCGATTCGTGGCGCGATTTCGATTCGCTGATGGTGCGCAAGGGTGACAAGCTTGCCACATGCTCCAAGGCAGACTCGTTGGCATTGCGACAAATGACTCTTGTCTTCGCCAACGTCAATGCAGCGCCAGATACGGTGCAGTTGCAACTCAACGAGGACTACATGATGGGCATTGACAAGCAGAGCTATACCAGTCTCTACAAAACCGAGCATCTCTCCTACAACGTCCTCTCTTGCATACCTGCTGGCTGCCAGTATGGTTGGGAGACACTCAAGGGCTACGTGCACGACCTGCAGTATGTTGTCAAGCCGAAGGGTGCAAAGAGCGTTGGGTCGTTCATCACCATTGGCAGCATCTTCCCCGATTCGTGGGATTGGCTGCGTTTTTGGCAACTCACCGCGCTCATCAGCATCATTCTCGCTGTGATGAACATACTCCCCATTCCTGGTTTGGATGGCGGTCACGTCATGTTCCTGCTCATCGAAGCCATCACGCGCCGACCACTGTCTCTTCGTGCACAGACCATTGCCGAATACGTTGGCATGGTACTACTCTTTGCGCTGATGGCGTGGGCGTTTTGGAACGATATTGTTCGATTCATTCTCTAACAGCCTAATCTTAGTTCTAGGTCTTGCGTCAAGCTTGCTGCGAGCCGCTTGCTGTGAAAAAAACGATACACCCAAAGCAGCGTATGAACGAACTTCCACACGACCCTTTCATGCTGTTCAGTTTCATCAACATGAAGCTGAGAGACCAATATGCCTCACTCGACGAGCTTTGTCAGGACCTTCAGCTCAATCGCGAAGTCTTAGAGACGACACTCGGTTCACTGGGCTTTGAATATAACCCTGCACAAAATAAGTTTTGGTAAGCCTATGCCACAGTTTCGCAACCTCCTACTGCTTCTCGCTTCGGCGCTTCTTCTTGCTTGCAGTGGCGCTTCTCAACAAGAGATAGACGAAAGAGAAGGCGCACGACAACTTGCAGAAGCTCGTCGGGCGTTGGTGCAAAAGAACTATGATGCGGCTCGCGACACCATCATGGCGCTGCGCAAACATCATCCTTTAGCCATCAACGCGCGCCGACAAGCCATCTTGTTGCTCGATAGCATCGAACTCTTCGCTGCACAGGACAGTCTGGACCATCTGCCAGCCGACCTCGAACCCACATCGCTCAATGTGGTGCCGGAGCGTGAACGCCTGGACGTCAAGGTGAAGTTTTTCGAGCGAAAACTAAAACACGACACGAAATGAGTCTGTGCCCCCGACTTATCTGCAGACTTGTTACATCCGCTCGCTGATTTCTCAAAATTTACGACAACAATGAGTGCTCCCTTAGCAGAAAGAATGCGTCCTCAGACGCTCGACGACTACGTTGGCCAACAACATCTGATTGGTCAAGGTGCCATCTTGCGCCGCATGATAGACAGCGGACGCATCTCTAGTTTCATTCTTTGGGGACCTCCGGGTGTTGGCAAGACAACGCTTGCCAGCATCATCGCGCATCAACTCAAGACGCCATTCTACACGCTTTCGGCTGTGACCAGCGGAGTGAAGGACGTGAGAGAAGTTATCGACAAGGCTCGTTCCAACCGTTTCTTTGATGCACCCAGCCCCATTCTCTTCATCGATGAGATTCACCGTTTCTCAAAATCGCAACAAGACAGCCTTTTGGGTGCTGTCGAGCAAGGTGTCGTCACACTTATCGGAGCCACCACAGAGAATCCATCCTTTGAGGTGATTCGTCCCTTGCTCTCACGCTGCCAGGTATATGTGCTCAAGTCGCTCGAAGTGGACGACCTGATGAGGCTTGCCCATCGTGTTGTTGAGAAGGACCTCTATTTGAGTCAGCGTGCATGGAGGTTTGAAGAGACATCAGCCCTTCTCCGTTTTAGTGGCGGCGATGCACGCAAGTTGCTCAACATCCTCGAACTTCTCTTTGAATCGTCGGCAGCAGGAGACATCGTCGTCACCGATGCCTTGGTCAACGACCGCCTGCAGCAAAATCCTCTTGCCTACGACAAAGATGGTGAAATGCACTACGACATCATCTCAGCCTTCATAAAAAGCATACGAGGCAGCAATCCTGATGCTGCCATCTATTGGTTGGCACGCATGATAGAAGGCGGAGAGGACCCCGCCTTCATCGCTCGCCGATTGGTCATCTCTGCCAGCGAGGACATCGGGTTGGCAAATCCCAACGCCATGCTTATTGCCAATGCAGCCTTCGATGCCGTGCTGAAAATTGGATGGCCAGAGGGGCGCATACCGCTGGCTCAAGCCACCATCTATCTGGCTTCATCGCCCAAAAGCAACAGCGCCTATCTTGCCATAAACGAAGCTCTGCAGAAGGTTCGCGAAACGGGAAACCTGCCCGTCCCGCTCCATCTGCGCAATGCGCCCACCAAGTTGATGGCACAGCTTGGCTACAGCGAGGGCTACAAGTATTCGCATGACTATCCGGGGCACTTTGTCGAGCAGCAGTATTTGCCCGACGCACTGCAAGGCACCCAGTTCTGGACGCCTCAGCCCAATGCCCACGAGGATCGCCTCCGCGCCTATATGGAGTCGCTCACTTCAGGTCCTCGTTCTTCAAAGTGATGTTGAGAAGAAGTTTGCGTGTTGTGCTTGAGAAGTAGCGGAACGCAAAATTCAATTTTTCCACATCGCGCTGGTAGTCGATCTCCTTATTGCTCTTGATGCTCTGTATGAGTTGTTTCTTCTGCTCCTTGGTGATGTCGGGAGAGAGGAAGAGGGAGTCGTTGTCCAAATGACCCGAAAGCGAGTAGTCGTAGGTGATGGTGCGGCTGATGCTGTCATACCACATGCTGTCGAGTGTTGTTGCCTCGTCTTGTCTGACGGGACAGTTGTGCGCCGTGTATTCGCGGCAGTTTCTCGTTTCTTTGTAGTTGAAGCTGCGGCGCACTATTTTTTTGCCATATTCTTCCTTCGTGAAGACGAACTCGACAAGGGGTTTCCTTGTTGAGCGCGACAGATAGTGATAGGCAAAGGTGATGCCGTGTTGCTTCTCCTCCTTGAGTTTCAGGTCGTCGTGCAGCTTCAGGATCATGTCCTCCTTGAAGTCCTCCAACACGCCATTCGTAAGGACATCTGGGTTGTCCAACTGACCAGAGAAGGTGTAGTAGTAGTTGATGGTGTTGTTCGGCTGGTCGAAGCTCATACTGTCGAGCGTCGTAAAATCGTCCAGCTTTTGTGGGCATTGTTTCTCGGTGAACTCTTGCAGTTGAATGGCAACTTGCTCTTCAAACGATTTTCTTCCGCAACTTGTAAGCCCTGCAGCGAGCAGCACGAGCAATATGCCATATCTATATGGTTTCTTCATGAATCAATGGTTTTGTGTCGTTCAAAATAATTCTGTCCTTGCAGCGCAAGTGGCAGGTGGTTCATGCTTGTCTGCTACGTCCTACATCAATTCATGAGCAGAATCGCGAAAAGACAGTCCAACCACATACATAGTGCAAAAATAACACCAAAATTGATATAAAGCAAGAAAACAGTCTTTTTTCTTCCCCAAGTGAAAGAAATAGGGTTTCATTTTATGAAAAAATAGTAACTTTGCAGCGGTTTTAGATAAAAGTAATATTTTACAATTATAGTTTTCAAGGTAAAAACAGTACAGTTATGAACGAAAAGATTGGAAATGTAGCAGGCGCTATCTGGACTGCTCTCAGCGAAAATGGTGCAATGAACACCAAGGACCTCAAGAAGGTGGCTAAGATCAAGACTGACAAGGAGCTTTTCCTTGCTATGGGTTGGTTGCTCCGCGAAGACAAGCTCGAGGTTACCGAAGAGGGTAAGGAAATCACCGTTGTTCTGAAGTAATTCTCTCTACTTAGGAATACCAAAGCATCCTTCATCCGTGTCGTTAGGACATGGCGAAGGATGCTTTTTTTTGTTTCTCTCTGTCCACATCTCATAATCGGATGTCGGATCAGATGATTGAGGGCGATGATCGAGCCCATCTACTGTGAAATTGTGTGCCGATGACGACACCTTTTTCGGTCCCGCAGCAGAACTTCCCGGTTTCTGCTGCAGAACTTCCCGGTTTCTGCTGCAGAACTTTCCAGTTTCTGCTGCAGAACTTTTCAGTTTCTGCTGCAGAAACTTTTTTGTTTCTCTGCAGAGGTGTAAAATCAGCAAGAAGGTGAGTCACGCTTTTGGGCTATTCAGAGTCTCGTCACCTGCTCCTTATCCATCTGGAGGAGAAGGTCGACGGCTTGATGAATCGTGGCAATGTCTTTGGCGTGGAAACAATACTGTTCTCTGTTGATGCCACAAGTGGCAGCATGAGAGAAGGTGTAGTTGATCATCTTGTCGAATGCCGCGCTCTGATAGAAAGGACTCTCGATGCGGTTGATGAGAAAAAGACGCAGACGATTGCCCTTGAGCACGACACGCTCAGCTCCAAACTGTTTGCCGAGGCGACGCAAACGCACCACCTCGATGAGTTCTTCACCTTCAGGCGGGATGGGACCGAAGCGGTCGAGCATCCGTTTGCGGAACTGCTCAATCTGTAGGTCTGTTTCCAAACTGTCGAGTTCCCGATAGAGCAGCATACGCTCGGCACTGGTGGGGACGTATTGCTCGGAGAAACAGACGTTGAGGTCGCTGTCGATGACGCATTCGTCGACGAAGTCGCTACCGTCCACCTGGTCGCCTTCTGCAATCTGTTGTTCATAGAGTTGCTTGAACTCATCGTTGCGCAGTTCCTTCACGGCTTCGTTGAGGATGCGCTGGTAGGTTTCGTAGCCAAGGTCGCTTATGAATCCACTCTGTTCAGCCCCCAGCATATTGCCCGCTCCTCTGATGTCGAGGTCTTGCATGGCAAGGTGGATGCCGCTGCCCAAGTCGGAGAAGTTCTCGACGGCCTGCAGACGGCGTCTCGCTTCGGGCGCCAAGACACTGAGCGGAGGTGCCAGCAAGTAGCAGAACGCCTTCTTGTTGGAGCGTCCCACACGCCCCCTCATTTGGTGCAGGTCGGCAAGTCCGAAGTGGTCGGCATTGTTGATGATGATGGTGTTGGCATTGGGGATGTCGATGCCGCTCTCCACGATGGTGGTGGAGATGAGCACGTCATAGTCGTAGTTGGCGAAGTCGTAGATGATGCGTTCGAGCTCCTCACTGTTCATCTGCCCATGGCCCACACAGACACGGGCATCGGGCACATACTTGTTGACGAGTGCCACGAGGTCAGGCAGGTTGGCTATGCGGTGGGTGACGAAGAAGACCTGTCCGTTTCTGCTCATCTCGAAATTGATGGCATCAGCAATGACACTCGCCTGAAAGGTGTGCAACTCCGTTTGGATGGGATAGCGATTGGGCGGAGGCGTCTGGATGACACTAAGGTCGCGTGCACCCATAAGGCTGAATTGCAGCGTGCGGGGTATGGGCGTTGCGGTGAGGGTGAGGGTGTCGACGTTGGTGCGCATCTGGCGCAGGCGTTCTTTCGTGGAGACGCCGAACTTCTGTTCTTCGTCGATGATGAGCAGCCCCAGGTCGTGAAATTTTACTGACTTCCCAATGAGCTTATGGGTGCCGATGACGATGTTCACCGTGCCGTCTTCCAGTCCTTTCATCACCTCCTTCACTTGTTTGGGAGTGCGTGCGCGCGAGAGGTATTCGACGCGGACGGGAAAATCGTTGAGGCGGCGCTTGAAGGTGTGGTAGTGCTGATAGGCAAGCACGGTTGTGGGCACCAAGACTGCCACCTGCTTGTTGTCGCTGCAAGCCTTGAACGCAGCGCGTATGGCCACTTCTGTCTTGCCGAATCCGACATCACCGCAGACGAGTCGATCCATAGGTCGGCTCTTTTCCATGTCGGTCTTCACGTCGAGCGTGGCTCGGCTCTGGTCGGGTGTGTCCTCATAGAGAAAGGAAGCCTCAAGTTCGTGCTGCATGAAACTGTCGGGCGAAAAGGAAAATCCCTTTTCCTCTTTTCGTTGGGCGTAGAGTCGAATAAGGTCGCGTGCGATGTCCTTGATTTTGGTCTTGGTGCGCTCCTTCATGCGCTCCCAAGCGCCCGAACCGAGTTTGTTGATGCGGGGCGTGACGCCTTCCCTTGATCTGTATTTGCTCACTTTGTGGAGGGCGTGCAGACTGACATAGATCATGCCCGAATCGGCATAGTTGATTTGGATGATCTCCTGCATCACACCATTCACCTTTTTCGTCTTCAACCCCCCGAAGGTGCCCACTCCATGGTCGGCATGCACCACATAGTCGCCAATCTCGAACTGTTGTAGTTCCTTGAGCGAGAGTGCCATTTTTGCCGATCTGGCTTTGTCGCTTCGCAGGTTGTATTTGTGGAAGCGGTCGAAGATCTGATGGTCGGTGAACAGACAGAGCTTCAGTTCTCCATCCACGAATCCGCTATGTAGGGTGTGCTCTATGGGCGTGAAACTGATGGCTCTGCCTTGGTCCTCAAAGATGCTTTTGAGTCGTTCGGTCTGCTTGAGCGAGTCTGCCAGAACAAAGACTTTGTATCCCTCGTAGCAGTAGTGCTGCATGGTGGAGTGCACGAGGTCGAAGTTTTTGTGGAAGGTGGGTTGTGGCGTGATGGCAAAGGGGATGACGCAGGGATGCTCTGTGTCGCGCGTGCTGCTCATGACCTCAATGCGCTTGAAGTTGAGCATCTCACGCTTGAAGGCTTCGCCGTCGATGAGCATTTGGTCTCGCTCCCACACCTTCTGCTCGCCCGTAGCATTTTGCTCCACGACGGCTTGGGCTGAGAAGCCCTCCTCGAAGATGTGCTCCACCGACTCGCAGAGGTAGGCGAGGTCGTTCATCACGAAAAGCGTGTCTTGAGGCAGGAAGCGCAGCACACTCTCATGTGTGTGTCGTGTGTGTTGCAGGCGCGGCACGATGGTGATTTCCTCTTTTTTTCCTTGCGAGAGTTGGGTCTCTATTTCAAAGGTGCGGATGCTGTCCAGCTCGTCGCCGAAAAAGTCGAGGCGATAGGGATATTCGGAGGAGAAACTGAAGATGTCCACGATGCTGCCGCGCACGGCAAACTGTCCTGGCTCGTAGACGTAGTCGGTGCGCTCGAAGCCGAAACCGACCAGCATGTCTTGGAGCAGGCTGATGTCGGTGGTCTCGCCGCGCCGCAGGATGAGTGTTTGGTCGTCCAGTTCGTCATGGCTCACCACCAGTTCGCACAAGGCATCGGGAAACGTGACGATATACAGAGGCAGTGTCTTCTTGGCAATGCGGCTCAGCACTTCAGTGCGCAGAATCTCGTTGGCGGAGTCCTTTTGCCCATACTTGACGGCTCGACGGAAGGAACTGGGGAAGAAGAGGACAGCGTTCTCGCCCATCATCTGCGTGAGGTCGTGGTAGAGATAGCCCGCACTTTCATGGTCTTCGGCAACGAAGACGAAGGGGGCATTCTGCGTGCAGGACTTTGCGCTTCGCTTTTCTTCGCCCACGGCAAGTGCAGCGAAGCAGAGCGGTAGGGCAGAAGCCTGCATGCCCTGCAATAAGATGCGTGGATGGCGATCGCTGCAAAGCGCCGCCCTCAAGGCTTTCACCCTAGGGTGGTGGGCATAGAGTCCTACGAGTTCCTTTATATCCATTCTGTGTGTAGTGCCGTTTGTGAGAGTGCTTTATTCTCTGCTTCTTCCATCACCATGCGGTCGGCTGGCGTCTTGTCCTCGATGCCGCACAGGTGGAGCAAACCATGAGCGATGACGCGGTAGAGCTCATGCTGGTAGGTGGCATGGAAGAGCTCGGCGTTGGTGCGGATGGTGTCGAGCGAGATGAAAATGTCGCCAGCGAGGATGTCTGCTTCGCAGTAGTCGAATCCGATGTGGTCGGTGTAGTAGTCGTGTCCGACGAACTCACGGTTGAGGCGCAAGATCTCTTCATCGTCCACGAAGATATAGTTGATGTCGCCCAATCGCCGCCCATAGCCTTGTGCCACCTGGGCGAGCCACTGCGTTGTTGCCTGTTGGTCGAGGTTGGGCAGTGCGACGTTCATGGCATTATAGGTGACCATGTCTAATCTTTTCCGAGCAGTTCGACGGCTTTCTTCACCATCTCGTTGTTCTGATAGATGATATAGAAGTATTCGCTCATGTCCCAAAGGTCGCGGGCAGCAAGTGCCTTGAGTGTAAACTTGACCTGCTCGATGGTCTTCTTTCGCTCTTCCTCGTTCTTCGGCTGGATGTCTTTCTTGGCTGCGTCTGCAAGCATCTTCTCCACCACCTCGTCTGGCGTTTCATACTTGTTGCTGAACGTGGCGATGTCTGTCCATTGCTTGGCAAGGTGCTTGCGGTTTTTGTCCATATAGCGCAAGTTGGCATTGATGAGATAGCTCTTGGCTGAGAGTTCGCGATAGAGCGGTGTGTAGAGGGTGGTGTCGAGTGGCACGAAGTAGTCGGGAATGATGCCACCACCGCCATAGACGGTGCGACCCTTGCGCAGTGTCTTGAACTGCAACGAGTCGGGCACGTGTGCCTTCATGGAGTCGACGTTGGTCAGTTCTCCACTGTTGTAGCGATTGATGACGTCCTTGTTGTAAGCTTCCTTGTTTCCCATCTCGTACGGCTTCTGCACGCAGCGGCCCGACGGCGTGTAGTAGTGGGCGATGGTGAGACGTATCATGCTGCCATCGGGGAGGTCGATGGGGCGCTGGACGAGTCCTTTTCCAAAAGAGCGGCGGCCTACTACGAGTCCGCGGTCCTGGTCCTGGATAGCGCCGGAGAGAATCTCGGCGGCAGAAGCTGTGTATTCATCGACAAGCACGACGATGGGACCATCGAAGAGATGGCGCCCCTGCGATCGATATTCCTGATAGGGCACGGCACGACCTTTCGTGTAGACGACGAGATCGCCCGCTGCGAGCAGTTCGCTGGCGAGCTCTGCTGCTATGTTGAGCAGTCCGCCTCCATTCTGCTGGAGGTCGATGATGAGTTTTGTCATGCCTTGTTCCTTCAGTTTGCGTATGGCGGTTGTGACTTCCTCATGTGTCTTTGCTCCGAAGGAGGAGAAGCGCACGAGACCGATGTGCGTGTTGGGAATGATGAAGGCGGCGTCGAGCGTGTTGAGGGGTATCTTGTCGCGGACGACATGGAAATAGACAAGGTCTTTGATGCCTTCGCGCTTGATTCCTAATTTCACCGTTGTGCCTTTCTTTCCGCGAAGGCGCTGCATGATGTCTTCACGAGACATCTTAACGCCGGAGATGGTGGTGTCGTTGACCGTCAGGATGCGGTCGCCAGCCAAAATGCCTACCTTCTCCGACGGACCTTTGCTGACGGGCTGGATGATGACAAGCGTGTCTTCAAGCATGTTGAACTGAACTCCGATGCCTTCAAACGAACCGCTCAAGGGCTCCGTGAAGGCTTTTGTCTCTTTCGGCGTGGAGTATTGTGAGTGGGGGTCGAGTTTCGAAAGCATGCCGTTGATGGCATCTTCGATGAGCTTATTGGTGTTTACGGTGTCGACATAGAACTGGTTGGTCAGCACGGTGGCCATCATCAGTTTGCGCAGGGCTGCTTCTTGGTCGTTTTGTGCCAAGATGGGCGCCCACTTGCATGTGAGGACAAGTAAGAGAATGGTTGCAATTCTTTTCATGTTTTATCTGTTAGTCTGGAAGAAATTCTGTGATGTCGTGTCCGAAGTGCTGAAGTTCGCGCACAACGGAGGATGAAATGCTGGCATATTCGGGACGGGCAAAGAGGATAATGGTCTCGATGCCCGTGAGGCGGTGGTTGATGTCTGCCATCTGCAATTCGTATTCGTAGTCCTTAACAGAGCGAACGGAGCGAAGGATGGCGTTGGCATGAAGCTCGGCGGCGATTTCAGTGGTGAGACCGCTGTAACAAACAACCCGTACCTGTGTCTTGTCGGCATAAAGATGGCGTATGGTTTCCATCCTGCTTTCGATGTCAGCAAGACGCTTTGACTTGTTTTCGTTATATCCCACTGCCACAATCACCTCGTCGAAGAGACGCATGGCTCGCGCTACAATGTCGGCATGTCCTTTGGTGAAGGGGTTGAAACTTCCCGGAAAGAGCACTCTGGTCATGGCGGTTAGATATTGTATTCCTTTTCTTCTTGCTCTTCCTCGGCAAGGTCTTCTTCGATGACAAGGTTGTCAATGATGAAGTTCTGACGGTCCATGGTGTTCTTGCCCATATAGTATTCGAGCAAGGAGGCAACCTGGTCGCTCTTGAGAAGAGAGACTTGCTCAAGGCGTATGTCTGGACCGATGAAGTGTTTGAACTCGTCGGGCGAAATCTCACCTAAACCTTTGAAGCGGGTGATCTCTGGATCGGGGCCGAGGGCATTGATTGCCTGGAGGCGCTCTTCTTCCGAATAGCAATATTGGGTCACTTGGTCGCCAGAGAAGGAGATGTTCAGTCTTGGACCGCGGCTTTCATCGTCGTCCTCTTGTTGCTTCACGCTTGCTTCGATTTGCTCAACGCGTTTCTTGCCGAGTTTCGTCTTGCGGTTGCGGACACGGAAGAGGGGCGTTTGCAGGATGTAGACGTGTCCTTTCTTGACCAATTCAGGGAAGAACTGCAGGAAGAAGGTGATCATCAGGAGGCGGATGTGCATGCCATCGACATCGGCATCAGTGGCTACAATGACCTTGTTGTAGCGCAGCGTGTCGATGCCGTCTTCTATGTCAAGGGCAGCCTGAAGAAGGTTGAACTCTTCGTTCTCATAGCATACCTTCTTTGTCATGCCATAACAGTTGAGCGGCTTGCCTCGCAGCGAGAAGACGGCTTGGGTGTTCACGTCGCGACTCTTTGTGATGGAACCGCTTGCAGAGTCTCCCTCGGTGATGAAGATGCACGATTCTTCTTTCAGATCTCCTTTGGCATCGCTGAGGTGCACCCTGCAGTCGCGCAGCTTGCGGTTGTGCATGTTTGCCTTTTTCGACATCTCGCGGGCTTTCTTGGCAACTCCCGCCATGGCTTTGCGCTCGCGCTCGCTCTCTTGCACCTTCTGCAGTATGATTTCGGCAACGTCTGTGTTGCGATGCAGAAAGTTGTCGACTTGCTCTTTCACGAAATCGCCAATGAACTTGTCTATGGAGATGCCGCCATCAGGCTCTGTGGTCGTCGATCCAAGCTTAATCTTGGTCTGCGACTCAAAGAGGGGCTCTTGGATGTTGATGGAGATGGCTGCGACGATGCCGTTGCGGATGTCTGGGTATTCGTAGTTCTTTCCACTGTAGTCCTTGATGACTTCTGCAATGTATTTCTTGAATGCTGCTTGGTGCGTTCCTCCCAAAGTTGTGTGCTGTCCGTTTACGAAGGAGTAGTACTCTTCACCATTCTGTCGACAATGTGTGAAGGCTATTTCTATGTCATCGCCAGAAAGGTGGACCACATCATAGAGGGTGGGGGAGGTCATGCGGTCGGACAGAAGGTCGGAAAGACCGTTGCGCGAGATGATGCGCCGACCATTCATGATGATGGCGAGGCCTGTGTTCAGGTAGGTGTAGTTGCGAAGAAGTGTTTCTATGAACTCGTTCTGGAACGTATAGTGCTTGAACAACGAAGCATCGGGCTCGAAGAAGACGTAGGTTCCGTTCTCTTCTTCTGTTGTTTCGGTCGTGTCGTTTTGGAGGTCACCCTGATGGAAGACGGCTCTGCGCATCTGACCGTCTCGGTGGCTTCGCACTTCAAAGTTCAGACTGAGCGCATTGACGGCCTTGAGACCGACACCGTTCAGTCCGACAGACTTCTTGAATGCCTTCGAATCATACTTGCCACCGGTGTTCAGCTTTGACACAGCTTCGATGAGTTTGCCCAAGGGTATGCCACGACCATAGTCGCGGATGGAAACGCGCAACTGGTCTTCAATGTTCACTTCAATGCGTTTGCCTGCATTCATCTTGAACTCGTCGATACAGTTATCAAGCACTTCTTTTAGGAGAACGTAGATGCCATCCTCCTGATGCGATCCGTCACCCATTCTTCCGATATACATACCCGGACGAAGACGGATGTGCTCCATGTCAGAGAGATGGCGTATGTTGTCGTCGGTGTATGCCACTGACGCTGCGTTTCCTTCTTGTGAGAGGGGGAGTGGGGTGTTGTCGAGCGTTTCGTTGTCTTTTTTCATTGTCATGCTGTTTCTCGCTGTACCGGATAGGGTAGCGGTGGTGGTTTAGGCAGGTTTAGAGTGGTTAGGAGGGTTTATGGCGATTAGGTAGGTTTAGAGAGTTTAAGCGGGCTTAGAGAGTTTAGGCAGGTTTAGGGAGTTTAAGCGGGCTTAAAGAGTTTAAACGGGCTTTGAGAGTTTAGGCTGGCTTAGAGTAGTTAAGCAAGCTTAGAGTTTTTTCTTGTAGCAATTTCTTCTCTTGTGAATCTCGCATTCCAGGTAAGCCCATTGATCCTGGCTCTTGTCATTGTCTTCGAGCTGACAGTGCGTCTCGCCCCACTTGAAGCCCATCTTTTGAGCAATGGGGATGAGGTCGGCGAAAAGCATGGCATTGACGCCCTTTCCCTGATATTCGGGCACAACGCCTACGAGCAGAAGGTCCAGATACTCCGAGCGATGCTTCTCGCATTTCAGAGCCTTGAGCAGCGGAACCCATCCGAAAGGAAAGATCTTGGATTTTGCTTTTTGGATGGCGTGCGAGAGCGACCCCATGCCGATACCAATGGCAACAACTTCACCTTCTTCGTTTTCAATGACGGTCAGCAGTCTCATGTCGATGAAACGAAGATAATTTTCGGCGTAAGAATCAATCTGTCGTTCCATCAACTTGCTGAAACCATACAGTGGCGCATACGACCGGTTGATGACGTCGAAAATCTTGTGTGCATAGTTTCCCCTCTTGATGTCATTGAGGTTCCTGAACTTGACTGTCTTCAGGTTGAGACGTTTTTCTACGACTTTTGCTACGCGGAAGTATTTGTCGTCTTGCGCGTGATGGCCGGCGTGCGGCACGGTGACAAGGCGTTCCACCCATCCCACTTCTTTCTCAAAACCGAGTTGTGCAATGTGCTCGGGGTAATAGGGGTAGTTGTAGATCGTAGACATGGTGGAAAGTCGGTCATATCCTTCCACGAGCATTCCTTCGGGATCCATATCCGTAAATCCGAGCGGACCTACAATGTGTGTCATGCCTTGCTGCTTTCCCCATTCGCTCACCACGTCAATGAGGGCGCGACTCACTTCAATGTCGTCGATGAAATCTATCCACCCGAAGCGCACGTTCTTGGTGTTCCAGGTTTCGTTGGCGCGGTCATTGATGATGGCTGCAACACGACCCACTATTTTCCCATCACGCCATGCCAGAAAGAGCTGCGACCGACAAAAGTCATAAGCGGCGTTCTTCTTGGGATTAAATGTGTCGAGCAAATCCTCCAGCAAATCAGGCACTGCATAGGGGTTGTTCTTATAAAGCTCGTAATTGAATCGAATAAATTTCTTTAGGTCTCTGCGGTTTTCGACCGGTTTTACGATGAGTTGTGATGTGCTCATAGTTATTCTTTTGTGCATATAATATCACGCAAAGTTACATATTTTATTTTATAATGATGCATAACATTATGTATTTTATCTTTTTTTTACCATCAAAATCTAAAAAAAAGTAGAAAAATTTGCGCGCAATAGTTAAATTTCGTAATTTTGTCAGTCTTTAATTCGATAAATTGAAAATTTAAAATACGAAAAAGATGAAAAAGTTTTCCAAAATTGCGGTAGCCCTATTGGCAACTTGTGTGTCGACAAGTGCGGTTGCACAAGTGAATGAACGCTCTTGGGAGCCTGCACCCTACACGTTTGTTACTCTTCAGGGAGGAGTTCAGAACACATTCAACTGTGACTATCCTTTCAACAAGACTTTCACTCCCACCGCTGCATTTAGCATTGGTCACTTTTTTAGTCCTGTTGTAGGTCTCCGTCTGAACTTCAATGGCATCTGGAGCAAGTCAGGAGCCACCGCTTTGCTTTCGCGTGAGAAGGACTATTATGACTTCAAGTATCTCACAACGAGTGCTGATGTGCTTGTGAATCTCTGTACTTTGTTTGGCAAGAAGGATTACTACCCCGTGAATCTGTATTTCATTGGTGGATTGGGCTACTACCATGCATGGGACAATAAGCAAGCGCTGACCATGACAACAGAAGCACCTATCTACGACATCTATCATGCCGACAAGGACAAGCGCGATGCTTTCAACGGTCGTGCGGGTCTGCAGCTTGAGTTTAATCTCTGCAAGAACCTCGCTCTTAACCTCGAAGGCACCTATAATGTTCATGCAGGCGGTCACCAGACTTTCGCGCCCGTAAACAACCAGCTTGTTCTCCTTGCTGGTCTGAACATAAAATTCGGACACAAAAAAGTTGAGAAGCACGTAGTAGAGCCCGTCTACACCACCGTTATCGACACCATCTGGTATGACGAGGACAGCTATACCGATGTCTACAAGGATGGCAATATCGACCGTCGTGTATTCTTCGATCTTCGCGAGAGCGACGTTGAGAGCACAGACGCTCAGCTTGCTGCAGTAGCAGAATTTCTTAAGGGCGTTCAGGATGGCGAAGTGACCATAACGGCTTACGCCGACAAGGGTACAGGTAACCCCAAAATCAACATGGAGTATTCGAAGCTTCGTGCTCAGAAGACACAAGAGGTCCTTATTAGCATGGGCGTTAATCCCAGCATGATTAAGGTTGTTGACTGGAAGGGCGATACCGTTCAGCCTTATCCCGATGACAACGAAAAGAATCGTGTCAGCATCATCAGTGGTCATGGTGTCTACAAACAGCAGAAGAAGGTGACGAACCGCAAGTTCAGAACCGAGGAACGTAAGGTCCGCGTACAGTAATCAATACAGATGCTTCTCTTTTAATCAACTTCTGTGATTATCGGGTGATACCTTCCAGTTCGGTGCTTAATCTTGTGCTTTTCCACAAAGGCCGAATGTATTTCTCACATGCCGTATTCCTATATGAGTAGCAAGCAGCCAGTTTATATAGTGGCAAACCGTCATCTTAATAATTGTAATGGCAATTTTTATTATTGCAAAAAGCTATTATAATAAAGGCTTTGAGCAATTATAAAAATAGCAAAAGCAATATTATAATAGCAAAAGCAATTATAGGAATAGCGATGCTCAAGTGCAATAAGAGAAAAGAAGCATCTGTCCACCTAAATAAACTATAAACAAAACGATATGAAAAACTTTAAGAATTTCTTAACTGTAGCTCTCATGGCCACTTGCGTTGCTGCTCCCGTATCAGCACAGGTGGTAGACAGCCGCGATTGCAAGACCTATCCACACATGTTTGTTGGACTGCAGGGTGGAGCTCAAACCACACTGACCAACTACGACATGACCAAGCTCATCACGCCCACGGCAAGCGTCAGTTTTGGTGCTATGTTCACGCCCATCATCGGCGCTCGTTTGCATGTGAATGGCTATTGGAACAAGGGAGGCGTGAAAGGTCGCGACATGTTGATTAAGTCAACAACACAGGAGCGCGTATATGTCGATGTTACCCAGAATAACGGACAAATCCTTCCTGGTCAAACACCCGACAATCCTAATGTCGTAGAATTGTTCGAGGACGAGCAAGGCAGATTATATATGCTCCAGGACAAGACCGTTACCGAAACCGTAGCAGGTGAGAGCAAGACTTACGAGTACAAATACATCACCACGAATCTTGACTTGATGGTGAATCTCTGCACCCTTTTTGGTCGCAAGGACTACTATCCCGTCAACGCCTACCTTATCGGTGGTATTGGTTTGAACACGGCATGGAGCAATGCCGATGCCTTGGCGATGAAGAACACCATGCCTTTCGCTTGGGATGGCACACGCTTCAGCCACAATGCGCGTGTTGGAGCTATGCTTGATGTGAATCTTCACAAGAACGTAAGCCTCAACCTTGAAGTCGCAGCCAATAGCCTCTCTGACCGTTACAACAGCAAAATCAGTGGCACGGATGACTGGCAGATCACCGCTCAGCTCGGTCTTGCCTTCAAGTTTGGCTACAAGAAGAAGCCAGCTCCCAAACCAGAAGTATGGGAAACCGTTATCGATACGACCTGGTATGACGACGTTACTTATGTTGACGACTACAAGGACCGCAAAATCGACAAGCGCATCTTCTTCGCCATCCGTGAAAGCGACGTAGAGAGTACAGATGCCCAGATTGCAGCAGTGGCAGAGTTCCTCAAGGGCGTTAAGAATGCAGAAATCACCATCACTTCTTATGCAGACAAAGGAACCGGTAATCCCAAGCTCAACATGGAGTACTCAAAGCAGCGTGCAGAGAAGACACGTCAGGCTCTTATCAACAAAGGTGTAGATCCCAGCATTATCAAAAACGTCGAATGGAAGGGTGACACCGTTCAGCCCTATCCCGAAGACAACGACAAGAACCGCGTGAGCATCATCACCGGTCACGGCGTCTACAGTGATCCTCAGAAGGTAGTGAACAAGAAGTTCAGAACCACCGAGCGTCGCGTGCGCGTGCAATAATATAATAATGTATAGTAGCAGGCGCACAGTGATATTCTAAATGAAATAGCGAGCGTTTGACGCATTCATGTTTGACACCCATCCTTTTTTCAAAGGGGAGTGTCAAACATTTTTTTATGTCCTATCTTCAAGTTTCTTGCAGCTTTTATCTCATTTTTCATCATTTCTTTGTATCTTTGCACGCGAAATATGAATTCATACAATTAGAACAATGGCACAACAAGAAGAAGTTTTCAAGAAGATCGTATCGCACTGCAAAGAATACGGCTTTGTTTTCCCATCAAGTGATATTTACGACGGACTCGGAGCCGTGTACGACTATGGTCAGAATGGTGTAGAGTTGAAGAATAACATCAAGCAATACTGGTGGCAGAGCATGGTGCTGCTGCACGAGAACATCGTCGGTATCGATGCAGCCATCTTCATGCATCCCACCACATGGAAGGCCAGCGGCCATGTAGATGCATTCAACGATCCCCTCATCGACAATCGTGATTCCAAGAAGCGCTATCGTGCCGACGTTCTCATCGAAGAGCAGATGGCGAAGTATGAGGATAAGATTCAGAAGGAAATAGAAAAAGCACGCAAGAAGTTCGGCGACACATTCGATGAAGCACAGTTCCGTGCCACCAACGCCCGTGTGTTGGAGAATCAGGAAAAATACGATCAGCTCCACGAGCGCTTCCAGACCGTCATGAATGCAGATGGCGGCATTGATCTCGATGGCATGAAGCAGATTATTCTTGACGAGGAAATCGTATGTCCCATCAGCGGCACCCGCAACTGGACCGACGTGCGCCAGTTCAATTTGATGTTCTCGACAGAGATGGGAGCTGCAGCAGAAGGCGCCAGCAAGATCTATCTTCGTCCAGAGACCGCTCAAGGCATCTTTGTCAACTATCTCAACGTCCAGAAGACCGGTCGCATGAAGCTTCCCTTCGGTATTGCTCAGATAGGTAAGGCATTCCGCAACGAGATTGTAGCGCGTCAGTTCATCTTCCGTATGCGCGAATTTGAGCAGATGGAGATGCAGTTCTTCATCCAGCCCGGCACAGAGCTCGATTGGTTTGCCAAGTGGAAGGAGACACGCATGAAGTGGCACCAGAACCTTGGTTTTGGCGCTGAGAACTATCGTTTCCACGACCACGACAAACTGGCACACTATGCCAACGCAGCCACGGATATTGAGTTCCACATGCCCTTCGGCTTCAAAGAAGTTGAAGGCATCCACTCACGCACCAACTTCGACCTTGGTCAGCATGCTAAGTTCAGCGGCAAGAAGATCGAGTATTTCGATCCCGAACGCAACGAGAGCTACACACCATACGTCATCGAGACCTCCATTGGTGTCGATCGTATGTTCCTCAGCATCATGTGCCACAGCTATGAAGAGCAGAAGCTTCCCGACGGACAGACCCGCACGGTGCTTCACCTGCCCGCAGCTCTTGCGCCTGTCAAGCTTGCCGTCTTCCCCCTCACAAAGAAGGATGGTCTGCCCGAAAAGGCCCAGGAAATCATCAACGATCTCCGTTTCCACTTCAACTGCAAGTATGAAGAGAAAGACCAGATAGGCAAGCGCTATCGCCGCATGGACGCCATCGGTTGCCCCTATTGTGTCACCGTCGATCAGCAGACGCTCGAGGATAACACCGTCACACTGCGCGACCGTGACACCATGGAGCAGAAGCGCGTAGCCATCAGCGACCTGCGCAGCATCATTGAAGACAAGGTGAGCATCACCTCTCTTCTCAAGAACCTCATCTAAAGCATATCCGCAATGGGGAGGCGCACTCGTCTCCCCGTTGTGTGTCACTATGCCCCTGCCATACTTTTGAAACCCTCAAACAACGCAAGCGTGAAACTCATAGACTCAAAGCACATCATGCGCACATTTCTTTTTCTTCTTGCCGGACTGTCTCTGACCACATCCTGCAAGGATGAAATAACCACATGGGACCCCTATGCAAACTGGCAGAATCGCAACGCAGAGTGGTTCAGACAGGTCAGTGACACGGCGCGCACTGCCATCGCGCGAGCAAAGGAACAGTATGGCGACGACTGGGCATCACATTGCGAATGGCGCCGCTTCAAGACCATACAAAAGAATCCGAATGTGCAGAGCGGCAATCTGGCTGACACCATCTGCGTCAAGATCATTCAGTCCGGTGAGCACGCAGCCGACGAGCACTTCATGCCAAATGCCAACGACTCTGTTCGTCTCTCCTACCGCGCATGGCTCATGCCCACGCAATACGATCCAGGCGATGGACAGTTGAGGACCGAGCAGCGCGTTTTCAGTCAAACCTACTATGGTGCGTTCAGCACCACAACCGCAGCTCCCATTCTCATGGCAGTGGCAAGCACGGTGGAAGGATTCTCCACCGCACTTCAGCAGATGACAGAAGGAGACGACTGGCTCATCTACATCCCTCAGGAGCAAGCCTATGGATCGAAAGCCAGCGACGCCGTTCCAGCCTATAGCACACTGCTATACCGGGTTTACATTCAGGGCATCTATGCCAACGGTTCCGGAGTGCCCGATTTGAAGTAGTGCAAAACCAACAGCCACCTTCATCCTCGCCTCATAGTTGCAAGCAAGAAAAGCCTTTTTGTTAGTCGTAATAGCGAAAGAAGCATCATGCAGTCGTGCAAGAAGCACCCGAAAACAGATATTTTGATGGTGCTCAGCCAAATAATTCGAGAAAGACTTTCTTAGTTCAAAAAAAAGTCGTATCTTTGCACCCGCTTTCCGCCCAGGTCGCTGGCAGGATGAAGAGTAGCCTGTTATGCCTCGGTAGAACGACAAACAATTTCAATAATCTCAAAAACCAATTATGGCAGATTTAATCAAAATTGCTGAGGAAGCATTTGCTACCGGTAAGCAGCATCCCAGTTTCAAGGCTGGTGACACTATCACCGTAGCTTACAAGATCGTCGAGGGTAACAAGGAGCGTATCCAGCTCTATCGTGGTGTATGCATCAAGATTAGTGGCTGTGGCAACAAGAAGCGCTTCACCGTTCGCAAGATGTCAGGCACCGTGGGTGTAGAGCGTATCTTCCCCATCGAGTCTCCCAACATCGACAGCATCACCGTGAACAAGGTAGGTAAGGTACGTCGCGCTAAGCTCTATTACCTCCGCAACCTCACCGGTAAGAAGGCACGCATCCAAGAGAAGCGTGTTGCTGTTAAGGCAGAAGCTTAAAAGCGAATCCCCTGGAGAGAACATCTCCAACGAAAAGCAACAAAGGCATCCAGTCCCCGCGACTCGATGCCTTTTTTTGGGTATGCTCTGCATGAGCGTTGGCAAACGGGTGCAAGTCTCCAACGAGCCCTGACGCTACCTCTTACTCGATTAGCATTCCCACAAAAAAGAAAAATTCAGCAATGGTGGAAACCATTACTGAACTTTTTCTTTTTTATTACCTCTTTAGCTCAGGCGTGCCAACGTCTTTAGCTCAGTCGTGCCAACGTCTCTTTGATGCGGCGCATAGCCTCGATGATGTTCTCGTCGCTGGTGGCATAGCTCATGCGGAAACATTCAGGCGAGCCAAACGCATCACCACCCACGGTGGCAACATGTCCCACTTCAAGCAGGTACATGGCAAGGTCGGTAGAGTTGTTGATGGTGCGGTCGCCGTCCTTCTTGCCAAAGAAACTTGAGCACTTGGGGAAGAGGTAGAAGGCACCCTGAGGGTCGTTCACTTCCAGTCCGGGAATCTCCTTAGCAAGTTTGACAATAAGATTCTTGCGGCGCTCAAAAGCTTGACGCATGTCCTCGACACACTGCTGGTCGCCTGCAAAAGCAGCTTCAGCCGCCTTCTGGCTCACCGAGCAGGGGCCGCTGGTGTACTGTCCCTGGAGCTTGTTGCAGCCCTTGACGATCCAATCGGGAGCAGCGATGAAGCCGATGCGCCAACCCGTCATGGCGTATGCTTTGCTGACACCATTGATGATGACCACACGATCCTTGATGTCGGGGAACTGAGCCATAGAAGCATGTTCGCCAACGTAGTTGATGTGTTCGTAGATCTCGTCTGCAATGACGATGACGCGATCGTGGCGGAGCAGCACATCCTTCAAAGCCTCCAGTTCGCTCTTGCTGTAGACAGAGCCCGTGGGGTTGGAGGGAGAGCAGAGGATGATGGCACGTGTGTTGGGTGTGATAGCCGCTTCGAGCTGTTCGGGCGTAATCTTGAAGTCAGCCTCGATTTTTGCCTCCACAAAGACGGGGGTACCTTCTGCGAGGAGCACCATCTGTGGGTAGCTCACCCAGTAGGGAGCTGGAATGATGACTTCGTCGCCTGGGTTGACGAGCGCCATGATGGCGTTGCAGACAGACTGCTTAGCACCGTTGCTGCAGAGAATCTGTGCAGGCTCATAGTCGAGTTGGTTCTCGTTCTTGAGTTTAGCCACGATAGCCTTCTTCAGTTCGGGATAGCCAGGGACGGGAGAGTAGCGACTCCAGTTGTCCTCGACAGCCTTGATGGCTGCAGCCTTGATGTGGTCGGGCGTGTTGAAGTCTGGTTCGCCCACGCTCATGTTGATGACGTCTACGCCTGCCGCCTTCAGTTCGCTGCTGCGCTGGCTCATGGCGAGCGTAGCACTTGGGGCGAGTCGGTTAAGTCTTTCGCTTAAGTTGTTCATAGAAATATTGTTTTGTGTGATTGTTTGTTCTGAGAGAAGAGAGGGGAGAACTGCGTCTGCCCCAAGCCACGAGCACCGTCATGCCAGGGGCGTCTCACAGGTGCAGCGTGTGTCCCATGCGCTCTTTCTTTGTGCGCAGATAGCGAGCATTGTATTCATTGGGTGTGATTTCCATCGGGATGTTTTCCACGATTTCAAGTCCGTAGCCCTCCAGCCCTACACGTTTGATGGGGTTGTTTGTGATGAGTTTAAGCTTGGTGATGCCAAGCGATCGCAGGATTTGTGCGCCCACGCCATAGTCTCGCTCGTCGGCTTGGAAACCAAGATGGAGGTTGGCATCCACCGTATCATCGCCTTGCTCCTGCAGTTTGTAGGCGCGAATCTTGTTCATCAGTCCGATGCCGCGTCCCTCTTGCATGAGGTAGATGACGGCACCCTTGCCCTGCTCGTCAATCATCTTCATGGCACGATGCAATTGCTCTCCGCAGTCGCAGCGGCACGAACCGAAGATGTCGCCTGTGGCGCAGCTCGAGTGCATACGCACGAGGATGGGTTCGTCCTTCTCCCATTCGCCCTTGATGATGGCGATGTGCTCCAGTCCGTTAGATTTCTGGAGGAAGGGGATGATGCGGAAGTGTCCGTATTCGGTGGGGAGGTCAGCCTCTTCACCTTTCTCGACGAGCGATTCCTGTTGCAGTCGATATGCGATGAGGTCCTTGATGGCGATGATGCGCATGTCATGCTTTTTGGCAATCTCGCGGAGTTGTGGCATACGTGCCATTGTGCCATCGGGATTCAGAATCTCGATGAGCGCAGCAGCTGGTTGCAAGCCCGACAGACGCGCCAGGTCAATGGCAGCCTCCGTGTGACCAGCGCGTCGCAGCACGCCCTTGTCTTGTGCGTAGAGCGGATTGATGTGTCCGGGACGTCCGAAGTCGGACGGCTTGCGCGTGGGGTCAGCCAGTGCGCGGATGGTGGCAGCGCGGTCGTGCGCACTGACGCCCGTTGTGCAACCTTCCAGCAGGTCGACGGTGACGGTGAAGGGTGTACCGAGCATGGAGGTGTTCTCCTGCACTTGGTGTTGCAGTTCGAGTTCGCGTGCTCGACTGATGGTGATGGGTGCACAGAGCACGCCCCTTCCTTCCTGGAGCATGAAGTTCACCTTTTCTGGTGTGATGGTCTCAGCAGCGGTGATGAAGTCGCCTTCGTTTTCGCGGTCCTCATCGTCCACGACGATGACAAACTTGCCCTGGCGGAAATCCTCGAGGGCAGCAGCAATGCTATTTATTTCTTCCATTTTTTTATCTTGTGATGAATCCAACGAATTATGCTAAATCTCTTGTAAGCCTTCCATGCCCGTTTGAGGGGTAGCGTATATCCCTCGATGCTGAACATGGTAGAGTCTTTGTTTGACTTATAGGTAAGGAACACGCCTATGGGCGCCAGCACGATGCTGCTCAGCCACACGCCGAAGGTGATGTCCCAATCGCCCGACTTGGCCATCTTCTCTCCGCTCACATTCACCACATAGTAGAAGATGAAGATGAGCACACTCACCACGACGGGCAGTCCGAGTCCACCCTTGCGTATGATGGCTCCGAGCGGAGCACCGATGAAGAAAAAGACGAGACAAGCCACGCTGAGGGTGAATTTCTTGTGCCACTCGATGCGGTGTTTGCGCAGCACCAGGTTCTCTTCGGTCGTCTGCATCGCGCGAAATTCACATTCAGACTGTTGTTGTCGTGCCTTGGTGGCAGCAGCCTGCCATGCCTCCTTCTTCTGTGCGGCAGAGAGTTGGGCAAGTAGCGAGTCGTAGGGCATCTGCTGCGGCAGTGCTGCCACGATTTGTGCCGAGTCTTTGCGTGCAGGGTTGAGTCGACGTCGCATTTGCATGTCTTCCATGCTGACATAGATGGAGCGCCCGATGGAGTCGATGCGGTGGGAGATGGAGTCGATGCCTCGGCTGATGGAGTTGATGTCCTTTGTGGCAGCATCACCTGCAAAGAGGGAAGCGTCGAGGACGTTGAAGTTGTCGTCAAATTGTATGAGGTCCACCTCCTGGTTGAAGGTCTCGCGCATGTAGGGCACCGATGCGCGCATCATTTGTCCGCCCTGTGCCGCCATGTTCTGGAAGCGTTCGCCGCCGTAGAGTGTCAGTTTGAGGTGCATACGGTCAGCCGTGCTTTGCAGTTTGCCCGAGTCTGCGAGCACGATTTGTGCATCTTCGTATCCGTTCGTCGTGCTGTAGATCATGATGCCATAGAGCATTCCCGTCTCCGTGTCTTTGTGCTCCACGAAAAGGTTGTAGCCTGGAATCTCGTTGTAGAACTGTCCTTCCGGAATCTCTAGTTCGGGCGACTTCTGCTTCATGCTCCACACCAAGGCGCCCAATTGTTTTGTGGCCTCAGGTGTCACCTTGTTTTGGAAGAAGTAGCTGCCTATGCACACGAGCATGACAAAGATGAAAACCGGTTGCAGGACGCGCACGAGTGAGATGCCAGCCGCCTTCATGGAGAGCAACTCCAGCCTTTCGCCCAGGTTGCCGAAGGTGACCAGCGCTGCAAGCAGGAGGGCAAGAGGCAGCGACATGGGGACGAGCGTGAGCGTGGCATACCAAAAGAACTGAGCCAGCACATCTGTGGACAGTCCCTTGCCGATGAGTTCGTTGACATATCTCCAGGTGAACTGCATCAGGAAGATGAAGAGACAAATGAAGAAAGTGCCCGCAAAGAGTTGCAGGTAGGCTTTCAGCAGATACATGTCAAGTCGCTTCATCAGTCTCATCGCGCGCGTATAAATAAAAAAATATAGAATTTAAGAGGTGGATGGCTCCTTGCTGTTGTGCCCCTCAAAAAATTTATGCAAAGTTACGAAGAAAAGTCGAAATATCAAAGTCGGTGCCCACTTTTTGTGGTGTTTTAGGGGCTTTGTAGGTCAATTTTTCATTTTTCTTGAAAAAAAAGCCGAGATTTCTTGCACGGTACAAAAAAATGTTCTACCTTTGCACTCGCAAACGAAAAGATGGCGGGGTAGCTCAGCTGGTTAGAGCGCACGATTCATAATCATGAGGTCCCGGGTTCAATCCCCGGCCCCGCTACAAAAGGCAACCAGAAACGGTTGCCTTTTTTTGCTTTCTTAAAGTGCTAACGATATGAAGAACCGTCCCTATGCGTGGGTGCCCACGCTCTATTTCACCGAAGCCATACCCTATATGATGGTGATGACACTCAGCGTCATCATCTACACCAACCTCAAGCTCAGCAATGCAGAACTTACTTTCTACACCGGCTGGCTCTATCTGCCTTGGGTCATCAAGCCACTATGGAGTCCGCTCGTCGATGCCCTGCGCACCAAGCGTTGGTGGATCATCAGTATGCAGTTGCTCGTCGGCGCGTCGCTTGCCAGCGTAGCGCTCACCCTGCAGACCTCGTGGTGGCTCACAGGCTCGCTCGTGTTCTTTTGGCTCATGGCGTTTTCGAGTGCTACGCACGACATTGCAGCCGACGGTTTCTACATCCTTGGGCTCGACGAGAAACAGCAGGCGCTCTATGTGGGCATTCGCAGCACGTTCTATCGTGTGGGCATGATTTTCTGTCAGGGCGTCCTCGTCATTCTGGCAGGCCATCTGGAGCGGAGCCATGGGGTAGCGCCTGCATGGGGGCTGACGCTCGGTGTCACCGCTGTCCTGATGGTTCTGCTCGGCATTTGGCATGCGTGGACGACCCCCAAGGTGGAACAGGCTCGTGCCCCTAAGACAAAGTCAGCTTTTGCCGACACCTTCCGAGCCTTCGCTGCGAAGCCGCATCTCGTTTCTGCCCTCCTCTTCATGCTTCTTTTCCGCTTTCCCGAGGCGCAGTTGGCAAAGATGGCTCAACCCTTCATGCTGCGCCCCCTTGAGGAGGGAGGCATGTCGCTTGGCACGCAAGACATAGGCATCATCTATGGCACTTTGGGCACCGTCGCCCTTCTTCTGGGCGGTGTGTTGGGTGGCATACTTGTATCGCGCCACGGTCTTCGTCGATGGTGGTGGCCTATGGTCGTCGCCATCAGCATTCCCGATCTTGTCTACGTCTATTTTGCCCTCTATCAACCGACCAGCCTGCTCCCCGTCTATGCGGGCGTGGCGCTCGAACAGTTGGGTTATGGCTTTGGCTTCACAGCCTATTCTCTCTTCATGGTCTATTTTTCGCGTGGCGAACGCAGCACCAGTGTGTTTTCGCTCTGCACGGCTTTGCAGGCATTGGGCATGATGCTGCCTGGCATGTTCGCGGGCGAACTGGCGGATACGTTTGGCTTTGCAGGATTCTTCATTTGGGTTTCGGCATCCTGCCTCGTCACCTTTGTGGTGAGTGCTCTTGTACGGGTAAAGGAGTAGGGGGGGCTGCGAAGTAAAGAATTTTTACAAACACCAACGCCCGACGTGCTCTCTTCGTGCGCCTCGCGATCGTTTCTCGACCACACATCCACAATCGTCTGCGCAGGCACAAAAAAGTTTCGCTGCAGAAAATAATTTTTTCTGCAGCGGAAACCGAAAGTTTCTGCAGCAGAAATTGTCAGTTTCTCGAGCAGAAACTTTCGGTTTCTCGAGCAGAAAAAAATCACCCTACGCACTGCTCCAAATTGATGCTCGCGAAAATGCTGATAATGAAAGGGAAAGGTTTGATACATCGGAGCTTGCCCAAACCACCGGCACGAAGGCGTGTGGAACCAGCTTTCTTCTGCTCGGCGGTGGAGCCGGGAGCCCAACGCAGCGGGCTGTCATGGCTGATGAAGTCGGTTGCCACGAGCAGGAGTGCAGCCTACCCGCACTTTCTGAAATCTTGACAAATGGCGGGACATACACCCGCTCCAACAACCGTCAGTTCATGAAGGGCAGCGAGACCGGATGTTTCCATCTGCGACGGATGTCTTAGTCGGCATCGGTGATGCTGGTGATGTGGCGTTGGAGGTTCGTCGAACTGTCCAACTCCAGTTTTTTGCGCAGACGGCTACGCGCCATCTCCACGCTCTTGCTGTTGACGCCCACCATGTGGGCAATGTCCGGGATTTTGTGGTTGTCGTAGATGAGCATGCACAAGAGGTGGTCATGCTTCGTCAGTTTGTGTGTGGCAACGCGGTCGAGGCGTTTGCAGAAATGCGGATGCTGCAGCATGAAGGCGTCCGTGTATTCTTTGATGTCTGCCTTTCTTTTGATTTTTTTAGCATTCTCCTCCAGTTCCTCGCTCAGTTGTGACACCTGGCGCAACTTCTCTTCTATGTCCTTTTTCTCTTTCGTGATGACGCTTTGTATCATCCTGATTTCACGCGTTTTCTCAGGTCGTTGCTGATAGATGAAATAGGCGTGGGTGCAGGTGAGGGCGATGTTGAGCAAGAAGTAGATGACGAGTGGGAGGTAATGAAATTCGCGGAAGAAGGGGAAGAGAATCGAGTAGGTGAATATGATGAGCAGGTTGGAGGTGATGACCCATTTCACCCATTTCACACTGCGGTTGCGCTGGTTGCTTGTGTAGGAGATGATGCGCTCGTATTCCTTGAGGCGGAAGTGCACGCGCACAAAGGAATACAAGGTGAAGGGTAGGGCATAGGCACAAAGAAGGATGAGGCTGTGCTGCCCATCGTAGCAGATGGTCGTGACGATAAGCGCCAAGAAAGGGACCTCCTGAAGGAGCAACTTAGTCCATCGTTGTCGCCAGGTGAGTTCCTTGAGACTTTGTCGGTATATGGCTTCCGCTTCGAGCAACATGAAGGGGATGACGGTGGCATCGACAGTGGCTATGAGCACATCGTTACGCAGCAGACCGCAGTCGGGGAAGATGTGCTTGGAGATGCCAAAAATGATCTGCAAGGCGCAGATAAAGTTGACCCACCCGAAGGCATCGCGATAGGGTGACCTTGGGCTTCGGGTGGCATAGGCAATGAAGGCAATGGAGCAGAACATGAAAAAACAAGCTCCGCGGAAGAAGAAAACTAATAACATGCTACAAAGTTATACATTTTTTTTGTAATTGAGTGAAATCACAACAAAACGAAGTTAAAAAATGTGACGAAAATCATTTTTTTCGCAGTTTTTTTGTATCTTTGCACGCGAAATACATAATAATATATGAAATCCGTTTAACACTATGGAAAGAACACTCGTACTGCTCAAGCCTGGCATCATCCAGCGTCAGCTCATGGGCGAAATCATCAACCGTTTTGAGAAACGCGGTCTCCGCATTGTTGGCATGAAGATGATGCAGCTCAACGACGAAATCCTCGATGAGCACTATTCACACCTCACGGAGAAACCCTTCTTCAAGTCGCTCAAGGAGAGCATGACCATCACGCCCGTTGTGGCACTTGCCATCGAAGGCGTCGACGCCATCCGAGTGGTGCGCATGATGGCTGGCACCACCAACGGCCGAAACGCAGCCCCAGGCACCATCCGTGGTGACTATTGCGTGAGCAACCAGCAAAATGTAGTGCATGCCAGCGATGGACCACACACTGCCTATGACGAATTGAAGCGCTTCTTCAAGGATGGAGAGATCTTCGACTTCGGCAACACGAACCTCGACCGCCTCTATGCGCCCGATGAGTACAACCGCAACGAGTAACCCCCGGCGAGCCTTCATGACGAACCATACGACTTACAGCAACAACCCACCAACCCCATAACAGCCAAATGAATACAATAAGAACAGTTCTCGCTTGCTTAGCGCTCACGGCAACAAGCCTCTGCGCCCAGGCACAAGACTTGTTGGCAGATCATGTGCCTGCCGACCGACACATCCGCGCGCTCGACTCCATCTCGCTCTTTCGCATCACGCCCATTCAGGAGTTCAACTTGACCAATCCCGGCATGGAACTCTATCCTGAGTGGAACAACCAGTATGCCAAGAGCTATGACGTGAAGAAGCCCAACGAGTACACCATTGACCTGCGCCAATTCCATGCACCATGCGACAGCCGACTCGTGACCAGCCATTATGGCTATCGACGCCAGTTCGGGCGCAACCACTACGGCACGGACATCAAACTCTACACCGGCGACACCGTGCGCGCTGCCTTCAACGGCAAGATTCGCGTGGTGGCATACGAGGGACGAGGATATGGCAATTATGTCATCATCAGACACGACAACGGACTCGAAACGGTCTATGGCCACATGTCGAAGCATCTCGTGCGTGAAAACCAAACGGTCAAGGCTGGCGAACCCATTGGCCTCGGAGGAAACACAGGACGATCTACGGGTAGCCACTTGCACTTCGAGACTCGTTTCCTCGGCGAATTTATCGACCCCGAGCAGCTCATCGACTTTGCGGCACAGGACGTCAGAGCAGACTACTATGTCTACCGCAAGAACGCAAAAGGAACATTGGCGGGAAATGCACGTGCCAAGGCGCCCGTTGCCGCCAATGATGAGGCGCCCAAGCGCAGCGAACAATCGGCTCCTGTCAAGCGACCCTCCAAGACCTACCTCGTGAAGAAGGGTGACACGCTGACGGCTATCGCCAAAAAGCATGGTATGACCGTGCAGGAGCTCTGCCGCCTCAACCTGATCAAGGAAAATGCTAACCTCAGAGTTGGGCAAGCGATTCGTTGTTCCTAAGTTAATCAAACACATCATTTGCTCACACACACACATGCAGACGGAAGAACAATTCCTGGAGGTGATGAAGGAGTGCAGGGCGCTCTTCGAAAAGAAACTACACGACTACGGAGCCGCATGGCGCATTATGCGTACGTCCAGCGTCACCGACCAAATCTTTATCAAGGCAAATCGTATTCGCAGCATCGAGGTGAAGGGGGTGACGATGGTGGACGAAGGCATCAGACCTGAGTTCGTCGGCATCATCAACTACGCCATCATCGGACTCATTCAACTCGAACTCGGATATGCTGATCAAGGAGATGATATGACCTTGGAGGAGGCAATGGAGGCATACGACCGACATGCCAAGGATGCCCTGCAACTGATGCTGCGCAAGAATCACGACTACGATGAGGCGTGGCGCTCCATGCGCATCAGCAGCTACACCGACCTCATCCTCATGAAAATCTTCCGCACGAAACAGATTGAAGAACTGGAAGGCAGCACACTCGTGTCGGAGGGCATTGACGCCAACTACATGGATATGCTCAACTATGCTGCATTTGGCGTCATCAAACTGAACGAACAGGCTGAGGCATGAAAGGAAAACTGCAGTGGATAGGGGTGAATATTTGTCGCTTGCTCGTGGCTGTGGCATTTATCTTTTCGGGCATCACCAAGGTCATAGACCCACATGGCACCGAATACAAACTTCAGGATTATGCCACTGCCTTGCATGTGGAACATCTGATGCCGTCGATGGTGGCGCTCATCCTCTCCATTGCATTAGCGGTCTTTGAATTCAGAATCGGGTTTTGCACGCTCTTCGGCATCTACCGAAAGGCTACCTCACGCATTGCCCTGGCTTTCACTGCCGTCTTCACCCTCATCACCCTGTGGCTCGCCATTGCCAACCCTATCTCTGATTGTGGCTGTTTCGGCGATGCGGTGGTGCTCTCTAACTGGCAGACGTTCTGGAAGAACATTGTGCTTCTGCTGGCGGTGCTCGTCATTTGTCGCTATCACAAACTCGAACTTCGCATCATCAGCGAAGGAAGGCAGTGGATCGTGCTCATCTTTGCGCAACTCTTTGCGCTGGGTGTGGCATTGCATGCACTGTGGAAACTTCCCGTGGTGGACTTCCGCCCCTTCCGAGTGGGCAATCATCTGCCTTCGCTGATGCAGACAAGCGATGATGCTAAGTTCGTGACGACCTTCCTGATGGAGAAGGACGGTGAGCAGCGGTGGTTCTCGCTTGAGGATTATCCGGATTCCACCTGGGTGTTTGTTGATTCGAAAACAGAGCAGATAGGCGAGGTGGAGAAACCTGAGATCGACAACTTTCAGATGTTTCTTCTGCCCGAAGGAGACGACATCACCGAAGGAGTGTTGGCGCACCGTGGATATGTGTTCCTCCTGGCGGCTCCGTCGCTCAGAGAGGCGAACGATGGTCACATGGATGCCTATAACAACATCTATGACTATTGCGTGGCACACGACTATCTCTTCTATATGCTCACGAGCAGCAGCGAGGAAGACATCAAGAGGTGGATGGACCTGACAGGTGCCGAATATCCCATCTGTCACACGGACGAACTGACGCTGAAGACCATGGTGAGAAGCAATCCGGGACTGCTGCTGCTGGAGGAGGGCACCGTGCGCGCCAAATGGCCCTACACCGACATGCCCGAACTCAATGAGGAGTCGCCTCGCATACCGGAAACGGGCATCATCGAGGAGCAGGAGGCGGGCAACGCTAAACGTTCGCTGCGCTTGCTCCTGTGGTTCATCATACCACTGGTCGTTGTCACTTTCCTCGACCGTATCTGGTGGTGGGTGACCATTTTGCTCAACCGTAGAAGAAAACGCAGAAAGCATATTCTGCAGGATAAAGAAAACGTAGAATAACGACAATATATATTGTTTAACTCTTTAAAATCAAAAAAAGACAATGAGAAAGAAAATTGTTGCAGGTAACTGGAAAATGAACCTCAACCTGCAGGAGGGTGTTGCTCTCGCAAACGAACTCAAGGAAGCACTCGCACAGGAAAAGCCTAACTGCGACGTCATCATCTGCACTCCCTTTATCCACCTCGCTACCGTTGCCGGCATCACGGAAGGTACGGTGATCGGTCTCGGTGCTGAGAACTGCGCTGACAAGGAGAAGGGTGCCTATACGGGTGAAGTTAGCGCTGCTCAGGTGAAGAGCACGGGCGCTCAGTACGTCATCCTCGGTCACAGCGAGCGTCGTGCTTACTATGGCGAAACGGCTGAAATCTTGAAGGAGAAGACCAAGCTTGCGTTGGCTAACGGACTGAAGGTGATCTTCTGCATCGGTGAGGTGCTCGAAGAGCGTGAGGCAAACAAGCAGAATGAGGTGGTGGGTGCACAGCTCGCTGACAGCCTCTTCGACCTCACTGCTGAGGAACTCTCAAATGTCATCCTCGCCTACGAACCCGTTTGGGCTATCGGTACGGGCAAGACCGCTACGGCAGAACAGGCTCAGGACATGCACGCCTTCATCCGTGGTTGCATTGCTGGTAACTTCGGCGAGCAGGCTGCTGAGGAAATCTCTATCCTCTATGGTGGCAGCTGCAAGCCCAGCAACGCTAAGGAGATCTTCTCTAAGCCCGACGTTGACGGCGGTCTCATCGGTGGTGCTGCGCTCAAGTGCGCCGACTTCAAGGGCATCATCGATGCTTGGAACTAATCCACACTTTGCTGATTAAATAGGTTGGGGGAGGGCTGGATCTTCTTAGCCGCGCTCTCCCAACCCGTATCTTTGATACAAACAACCAAACAATGAAGAGATTTTACCTTCTACTGCTTCTTATGATGCCTCTCTGTGCGATCGCTCAGGAGAAGTATACCGACAAACTCAAACAACAGAACGGAAAGGGGGCTGCCGTGATTGTTCATCAGGACATAGAAATGGAAGAACTGGTGAACGGCCCCATGACGCTCTCGAAGGACAGCGCACATACCAAATTGCAGGATGCTGTGCTCAATCCAGAAAAGACGAGTGGTAGCTTCAATAAGGGCATGGGATACCGCGTGCAGATCTACATGGCAGGAAATACCGCCAAGGACAAGACGATGGTGAAGAACTGGGCACGTAAATTCAAGACGCACTTCCCTTCGGTTAATGCTTATGTCTACTTCAACTCGCCTCACTGGATTTGTGCTGCGGGAGACTATAAGACGCGTGAGGAAGCGAACGAGATGTTGCATTTGATTCGCAACACGGGTGCTTTCACCAGTGCAAGCATCGTCAGAAGCAAAGTGAATGTGTTCAAGTAATCTGGAACAAGCAGAAACAAAAAATGGACAAGAGGCTGTGTCGTCTCTTGTCCATTCCGTTTTATGGCGTGTCTTGCAGGTTTACTTTTTGGATGTCTTCACTTGTATGCTGCGGCGCACATCTTCACCATCCCAGTCTCCTATCGTGAGTTCGTTCTTGGCATTGATGTAAACACCATAGCCCTTGCGGACTCCGTTGTTGTAGGGACCGAACCAGATGCTTCCGTCGGCATAGTAGTAGACACCGTAGCCGTGGCGCTGCCGCTTGTAGATCTCTCCGATGTACTGGTCGCCGTTGGTGAACTTCTGCGAGACGAAGGCGTAGTCGTAGAGCCCCTCGGCATTGGTGGATTGCTTGTCGACTCCGCGATAGATGTACTCCATGAAACCGGTGTTCAGACTGTAGGAGGCGTAGTAATCCGTACCTCCCACATTGGCGCGCGTTGCGGTGAGCGAGATGCCGAAGAGTAGTTTGCCATTGCGAAACTGGCCGATGATTTGCGAACCGTCATTGTTGACGAACATGCCGTAGCCGTAGAGGGCTCCTTTGCTGTCTACTTGACCTACATATTGCCCATTTGAGGTGGTGATGGTGCGGCAGGGATTGTGCTCGATCATGTCGATGTATACCTCTTGGTAGGCCTGAGGCGCGTATTCGTATTTCTGCAAGAGTGTCTCTTGTGCGGTGGCGGACAGAGAGAACAGCAGCGTGTATAATGCGGTGTAAATGTGTCTCTTCATCTTCTTGAACGTCTTTTCTTGATTGTTTCTTGCCTGACAGTTTGCATCAACGCTCTTTTTCTATGAGCGCTACGGCATAGGCTGATATGCCTTCTTCACGACCTGTAAAGCCGAGACGCTCGGTTGTTGTTGCCTTGATGGATATGTTCTCTGGCTCTGTTTGCATCACTTCTGCCAAGGTCTGCTGCATTTGCGTGATGTAAGGATTGAGTTTGGGCTGCTCGGCGCATACTGTGCAGTCGATGTTGCCAAGACGATAGCCTTTCGTGCTGATGAGTTCGATGGTCTTGCGCAGGAGTATCTTGCTGTCAACACCTTTATAGTTCGGGTCCTTGTCGGGGAAGTGGTAGCCTATGTCACGCATGTTGGCTGCTCCAAGCAGTGCATCGCAGATGGCATGGATGAGCACATCTGCATCACTGTGGCCAAGGAGCCCTTGGGTGTGGGGTATCTCTATGCCTCCGAGCCAAAGAGCACGGTCGTCTACTAAACGATGCACATCATATCCGAATCCTATTCTTGTCTTCATGTTTTCTTCCTTTTTCTTTGACGCATAGTATTATAATCAAGAATGTAGCCACACTAACATCTACAGCATTCCATGCTCGTACCCTGACGGTTTCACGCGATTAGCGGCGTCGGCTGGTGCTGAAGAGGTCCTTGATGCCATCGAGGTCGAAGGAGAGTGAGAAGCGCATGGTCTGGTCGAGCGGGTTGGTCTGGCTTGTTGAGAACACGTATGCTGCATCGATGGTGAAGATGCTCATGTGGAAACCTGCACCTGCGGTGAAGTACTTGCGGTTACCTTTGTTTTCAGTCTCATGGTGATAACCTGCACGCAGCATAAAGCGATCGTTGTAGGTGTACTCCATACCTAAACTCCATTGGATCTCTTGCATCTCTTCCTTGAAACCGCCAGGGGCGTCGGAGAACGATTTGAAGATTCCTGTGATGGGGGAGAGGTCGTAGTAGTCGCGCTGAAGACGATCCTTGTAGTCGTTGTCCGCTTCGTCCTCGTTTTGCTTGGGATAGGTGGGCACGAGCAATTTGTTCGCCTCTGCCGTAACGGAGAATTTGTTGTATTCATTGAAGGGGACGGTGAGGTTCAAACCCAAACGAAGGTTGGTGGGGATGAATTCTGAGTTGTCGTCTCCACCATAGGATATCTTTGAACCGATATTGCTTAGGTTGATACCCCAACCGAGGCTGCACTCACGATTGCCCATCATGAAATAACCGTTGCGGTACATTGAGATGTCGGCTGCAAATGCTTTGCCAGCACTGGACTCTGCCGTGTAGTCGTAGGTGATGTCGCTGAAGATGAAACGCATGGCCACACCCATTGAGAAGCATTCACTCAGCATACGGCTATAGCCTACATCGAATGCAAATTCGTAGGGGCGGATGCTCATGGCATTCTCGGCTTCGCTCAGCATGACTTCGCCTAATGAGAAATAACGCAGTGAAGCACTCAACGCACTGTAGTCGCCGATGCGATAGAAACCTGCTACGTTGGCAAGATTGATGTCGTTCACCAACTTGCGCAGCCAAGGGGTGTAGCTGGCGGAGACACCTGCTCGCGCAATGTTGAAGGGATACTTGGCGGGGTTCCAATACTGAGAGTTTGCATCGGCTTCCGTGGCGACACCAACGTCGCCCATCGCACCAGCTCGGGCATCTGGGGCAATGGCGAGTGAGGTTACAGCAAAATTAACTGGGTTGAACATATTCTTCTTGTCCTGTGCTGTGCCGTTGAGCGTGCATAGAACCAGAAGTATTGCTAAAAGCGTTCTCTTATAGAATATTTTCGTTTTCATACAATCTAATAACGGACATATTGCTATTTTATTGTTTCGTTATGACTTTTTGTGTGTTCGGTAGGCATAAAAAAAACGAGGAGATGACATGCTTTCGTCTGTCATCTCCTCGTTGGCTGTGCAAAACATGAGGGGGAAATATGTGTAACCCGAAGGTTTTGACCCAATCTCTATTTGACGGGGATGTCTGCAATGCGTTGCAAATGGCGTCCGCCTGCAAAGTCTGTACTGAGGAATTCGTCGAGACACTGGCGGCAGGTCTCTTCGTCCATGAAGCGTCCGGGAAACACTATGACATTCGCGTTGTTATGCTCGCGGATGAGGTGCGCAATATCCGGACGCCATACAAGTCCCGCACGAATACCTTGATGCTTGTTGAGCGTCATTGAGATGCCTTCGCCACTGCCACACATGGCTATGCCCATCTCTACTTCTTCTTGTTCGATGCCTTCTGCTAATGCGTGGCCGTAGGTTGCATAGTTGCAACTCTCTTCGGTTCGGGTGCCATAGTCTTTGTATGTGATGCCTTTCTCCTCAAGGTATTTCTTTACAAACTGTTTGAGCGAAAAGGCGGCATGGTCGGAGGCGAGTCCTATTGTCTTGATTTCCATATTCTCTATCTGTTCTGATTAGTACAATCTGTTCTGATTAGTAAATCTGTTCTGATTAGTAAATCTGTTCTGATTAGTACAATCTGTTTTGATTAGTACAAGCTGTTCTGATTAGTACAATCTGTTCTGATTAGTACGAGCTGTTCTGATTAGTACAAAATGTTCTGATTAGTAAAGCTGTTCTGAATAGTACAAAAAAGCCCCTCCCTTTTGAGGAGGGGTATGAAGGGCTTAGAGCATTGACTTTACTTGTTCATATACATTCTGGGCGGTGTAGCCGAGCTTTTCATCGAGCACCTTGTAGGGAGCAGAAAAACCGAAACTTTCAAGACCCCATACCTTGGACTCAGGTGCGGCACCAACAAGGAAACCTTGAAGATTGACGGGAAGACCAGCTGTCATGCCAAATACTTTTGCACCAGAAGGAACGATACTCTGCTGATACTCCTTGCTCTGACAACGGAAAACACCTTCCGAAGGCACGCTCACGATGCGAACCTTTACACCATCTTTGCGAAGAAGTTCTGCTCCGCTTACGAGCGTTGCCACTTCCGAACCATTGGCAACGCAGACAACGTCTGGGTGCTCGTCGGAGCCTGCTACAATGTAGCCTCCCTTACGGGCTTGCTCGTAGTCGTTTCCTTCTGGCAAGTTGTTGATGACTTGGCGAGAGAGAATGAGGGCTGTTGGACTCTCCATGTTCTCCATGGCCATTGCCCAAGCTGTCGAGGTCTCTTTTACATCGGCTGGACGAAGAACAAGGCACGAATTTTTTCCATCGTGACGCTTGAGCTTCTCCATAAGACGTATTTGTGCTTCATGCTCCACTGGCTCGTGGGTTGGCCCATCCTCGCCTACGCGGAATGCGTCATGAGTCCAGATGAACTTGACGGGAAGTTGCATCAATGCTGCCATACGAACAACGGGTAGCATGTACTGTGAGAATACAAAGAAGGTGCCACAAGCAGCAATAATACCACCATGGAGAGACATGCCGACACAGCAGCATGCCATGGTGAATTCTGCGACACCTGCCTGTAAAAATGCGCCAGAGAAGTCGCCCGCTTTCAGTGCCTTGGTTTCATTCAAGAATCCATCTGTTTTATCTGAATTTGAGAGGTCTGCTGAAGCACATATCATGTTGGGCACCTGTTTTGCTAAGATACTTAAACATGCGGCGGAGGCTGTGCGGGTTGCTTCGTTGTTCTTCTGCACAAGCGAACTCCAATCTACTTTGGGGGCTTGGCCTGAGAACCATTCTGCCTGCTGGGCTGCCTTCTCCGGATTTGCCTCAGCCCACGCTTGCTCTTCTGCATAGCGGGCACCACAAATCGTTTCAAGCTCTTTGGCGCGGTTGTCGTAGAGTTCCTGCACTTCAGGATATATCTGGAATGGATTCTCTGGGTCGCCGCCAAGGTTCTTGATCGTGTTTACGTAGGCATCACCACCGAGTGGGGCACCGTGTGTCTTGCAACTGTACTCATAAGAACTACCATCGGCCTTCAATGCACCTTTACCCATAATGCACTTGCCGATAATCAATGTGGGCTTTCCCTTGACTGCTTGTGCTTTCTCAATGGCTGCACGGATTTGTGCTGCATCATTACCATTGATTTCAAATACTTCCCAACCCTGTGCACGATACTTGGCTGCAGTGTCTTCGTTCATTACCTCTTTTGTCTCGGTGGAGAGCTGGATGTCGTTGCAGTCGTAGAACATGATAAGGTTGTCCAGTCCAAGTAAGCCTGCAATGCGCGCAGCTCCTTGGCTGACTTCCTCCTGGATGCCACCATCGGAGATATAGGCGTAGATGGTCTCTTTAGAAAAAGTCGGATTGCCTGTGTGAGCTGCCAAAAACTTAGCGGCAATAGCAGCTCCAACTGCATAGGCATGACCTTGTCCTAACGGTCCGGAGGTGTTCTCTATACCGCGTGCAACCTCGTATTCAGGATGGCCTGTGGTGGGTGATCCCCACTGACGCAACTGTGCCAATTCATCAAGCGTGTACTTGCCGGTTAAGCACAACTGAGCATAAAGCATGGGTGCCATGTGACCTGGATCAAGGAAGAAACGGTCGCGACCAACCCACTCGGGATTCTTTGGATCGTGGTTCAGATACTCGCTATAGAGCACGTTGATAAAGTCTGCGCCACCCATCGAACCACCAGGATGACCGCTTTTTGCCTTTTCAACTGCACCTACTGCCAGGATGCGGATGTTGTCGGCTGCCTTGTTTAATACTTCAATAGAGTTTCTCATTGTTATATTGTTTCGCGAAGTTTTTTTCTGCTTGTATCTTACAACTGTTTCGAACTGCCTGTAATGTCAGTCTATGTGTTGTATTTGATATTGTATTCTATATTCTATTATTATATGATTTGATAACCTATATTCAGTAATTTTACATTTTACAATCACTATTCAGTAATTATACAATCTTTATTCTGCTTTCCGTATTTGGAATAGTCATCTTGATGCGATGGCTCAAGAAACTGAATTCTGTATATATGTTGTTACCTTCTGTGGCTTGTGAGGCAATATGTATGGGGGTGGTAATTGCACTCCAAGCACGTGGGTAGTATCTTTCTCTTTTGGGGGCAATGTGATGGCAGTTTGGTGCTTCTTATACAACATTGCTTGATGTGTCGCTCTTCTTTGTAACTACTGTGTTCATGTAGCCAATGGGGACGACTTGCTCTTTACTATGACTCTTTTGAGCTTATAAGGCGCTCTGGTTTAAAACAAGCAACAACTAGCGTGGCCATGATGACCACAGCTAGTGTTGTTTGAATCGTTGGAGCATTATGTTATAAATTCAAGTCTTTATTTATAATGATGTGTGGGGCTTATAAATAATGTATGAATTATATAAATAACGTGTGAGTATTAAAAGAAGTGATGGTAGCACAAAGTATTAGCAAAGTTTGCGACTGCCGTCACCTATTACTACGTCAATGATGATGGGATCCTTGCCATATTTTGCAGCAAATTTCTCCTTTACAACTTTTACGAAGTTGTCATAGAGTTCGTCTGCAACAAGGTTGATGGTGCAACCACCGAATCCACCGCCCATAATGCGGCTACCTGTAACGCCTTCTTCCTTGGCTACATCGTTGAGGAAGTCGAGTTCTTCACAAGAAACTTCATATTCCTTGCTCAGACCATAGTGGGTGGCATACATCATCTGACCAACAGTCTCGTAATCCCCAGCCTCAAGTGCATCACACACTTTAAGCACACGGTCAACTTCACCGATGACATACTTAGCACGCTTGTAGTCTTCATCGCTCACTTCTGCCTTTACCTCCTCAAGCATATCGTAGTTGGCATCGCGAAGCGTTTCAACTTCTGCATGGTGCTTTCCGATAACGGCTGCTACACGCTCGCAAGAGAGACGGCGATCGTTGTAGGGCGAGCCTGCTAAGGTGTGCTTTACCTGGCTGTTAACGAGGACAAGCTTGTAGCCTTTAGGCTCCCAAGGGAAATAAGCAAATTCACCGCTGCGGCAGTCAAGACGCATGAGGCTTCCAGCCTTGCCATGAACAGATGCGAACTGGTCCATAATACCACAGTTGCAACCGATATACTTGTGCTCTGTGCGCTGACCTACACGTGCCAACTCCATCTTCTCAATCTTGTTGTCGCCCCACAAATCATTAATAGCAAAAGCGAAGCAACTTTCAAGAGCGGCACTTGAAGACATACCAGCACCGAGAGGTACATCGCCGGCAAATGCGGTGTTGAAACCTTCTACGGGGATGCCCAGTTCCATCATCTCACGGCAAACACCGAAAATGTAGCGAGCCCAACTTGCACTGGGACCCTTGGGATCGTCAAGAGAGAAGGTTACTTTATCCTTCAAGTCGATAGAGTATGCGTTTACATTGCGAGTGCCGTTGGGCTTAATCTCGGCAATCATTCCTTGCTGAACTGCTCCGGGGAATACGAAACCATTATTATAGTCAGTATGCTCACCGATGAGGTTAATGCGGCCAGGAGAGGCATAAACACTGCCAGTTGTACCATCAAAGTGCTTGATGAAGCGGCTTCTTACGTCGTCAATTGTTAGTCTCATAATATTTTTAGATTTAATGACCCCTTATTTTGCCCCTTCTGTTTTTAATATCAGGGAGATGGAATATGAGGTGAGGTTATTGTAAATGTTTTGTTTTGCGTATTTATGACGTTACCTCTCATGCCAGTGGCGATGAGAGGTAACGAGTATAAACTATTTCTTGGAGATGCGGCTTCCAATCTGAGCATAGAAGAGCAGGTAGGCAGCGCAGAACATTACAACCCAGAAACTGGTGAGGTAGTTTGTCATATCGGCAACGAAGCCCTGAATACCCATCATTACAGCGCAACCGAACACCATTGTCATAAAGATACCTGAAGCAATTGCTGTGTACTCTCCAAGACCTTCTACTGCCATGTTGAAGATAGCACCCCACATAACAGAAGTGCAGAGACCAACGAGCAACATAGCAAAGATTCCAACAGGTACGGGCTGCCAAATGAGCTCGAGCTTACCCCAGTCGACGCCAGGGAAATTTACCATTGTGTTCTCTGGAGCAAACATGCCAAAGCCGACGAGAATCAAAGTGGCAATGCTTACTACTGTAATCATTGCACGAGCGCTTACCTTGCTGCCAATGCTGGCTCCAACAAAACGACCAATCATCATGCTTGCCCAATATACGGCAACGAGCAAACCTGCAGTAGCAGCGGGTACACCTGAGTCGATGAGGTAGAGGTTTACATAGTTAGGCACACCGACCTCGATGCCCATATAGAGGAAGATTGCGAGAGCACCCAAGGCAAAATGACGGTGACTCAAGGCCTTGGGAATCATCTTGAGTTGAACTGGAGCTTGTTCTGGTTCTTCAATCTTTGTGAAGCAGATAACTATGAATGCAACAACAAAAATAGTCAAGGCAATCATCAAGGCTGGAGTGGCATCGGCCATCTTTGCTTTGGTGGCATCGGCAATAAGCGCACCCATAAGAATGTAGCAACCTACGGCAGCTGCACTATTGAATACACCACCAATCTGAATCAACTGATTGCCGCCGTTACCGCCACCACCAAGGAGGTTGAGCATGGGATTGACTACGCAGTTCAAAATACACATACAGAGACCTGCGAGGAAAGCACCAGCCAGATATACAGCGAAGATGGAACCTACACTAGCATTTTCGCCCAACTGTCCGCTAAGCCACTGAATACCGATACCTAATACGCCAACGCATAGACCGATCAGAGCCGTCTTTTTGTAGCCAAACTTAGAGATAAGCATACCCGCGGGTATACCCATAACTAAGTAAGCAATGAAGTTTCCATAGTTGCCGATCTGTGCCAGCACGTTTGAGATTTCTCCCTGATTTTTGATGATGGTTGCCATAGGTGAGCAGAGGTTCGTCACGAAGGCAATCATGGCAAACAGGGCAATCATAACGATAATAGCGCCCCACTGTTTTTGTTTTGCACTCATAATAGTAATTATTTAATTAGTTTTAGATTTTTCTCAGTTGTTTGGATTATCAAGCGCCTTAGGCAATTTGTAGATTAGCTAATTTGTCGATTCGGTTAATCTGTTGATTAGTTAATTTATTGTTGCGGTTAATCTGTTGATTAGCTAATTTATTGATTCGGTTAATCTGTTGATTCAGTTAATCCATCGATTCAGATTACAACTTGCTTCTTTCCTGTTTTCAAAAGTTCTGTTTTACGTATCTACAAATTCGGAGTGCTAACTTTTGCATAATCATATGCTATCTAAGACACTTTGCTCCTCTTATTGAGTCTACACTTTGATTCAGTCATTTATTCAGATTAAATTGTGCAGTCAGCAAGTGTATGATTAACCTTATATGAAAAATGTGTAGCGTTAGGGCTCTATTTGTAGTGCGATTAAAAGCGCATGATGAACCTTGGTTCCTTGTAGTTTCTGTATTTAGTCTTTATTTATGCTATTCAACGCCAAATGCGTAAACTGTAGTTTGGCTGTAAGTTTCACCAGGATGAAGAACCACACTGGGGAAGTGGCTGCGATTTGGACTGTCGGGGAAATGCTGCGCTTCAAAGCAGATAGCTGAACGACGAGGGAATGTGGCTCCACATTGTCCTTCAAAACCGGTTGCCCAATTGTCGGTGTAAACCTGTACTCCTGGCTCTGTTGTGTAGCATTCCATGGAGCGACCGCTATTTGGCTCATAAATGCGGGCTGCAAATGACAATTCTCCTACTTCACTTTTGTTGAGTACGAAGCAATGGTCGTAGCCAGCACCATGCTTAATCTGTTGGTCGTCTGCATCGATATCACGTCCGATGGGTTTTGGCATGCGGAAATCAAAAGGAGTGCCTTCTACTGCATGAATACAACCATATGGTATGCTTGTCTCGTCGATAGGAAGGTAGAAGTCTGCGTTTATTTCGCACTCCAAGTCTTCGATTGTGGGAGTTGGGCTTGCAATGCCTGCGAGCGAGAAAAAGCCATGGCTTGTGAGGTTGACAACGGTTGTTTTGTTTGTGTGTGCTTCATATTCAATGATAAGCTCGTTGTCGTCTGTCCACTGATATATAACAGTAATGGCAAGGTCACCGGGAAAACCTTCTTCCATATCCTTGCATGTGTATTCAAGTTGTAGTGTTTGTTCGTCAATTTGTTCTGCATCCCAAACACGAGCATGAACACCAGTGGGTCCGCCATGAAGGGAGTTGGGACCATTGTTGATGGCAAGTTGGAATTCTTGCTCTTCAAGTATGAACTTTCCTTTACAGATGCGGTTGCCAAATCGACCAATCAGTGTGGAAAGGAATGGTTCGGGCGCATTGAGATAAGCTTGGATGTCATTATAGCCCTGGATAACGTTGGCGTAATTGCCATTTCTGTCGGGCACCATAATGGCAACAATAGCACCACCATAGTTTGTAATCTGTACTTGTGCTCCAGAAGCATTGGTTAGCGTGTATAGATCAGTTTGCTTTCCTTGTACCGTTGCCTGAAAATTTTCTCTCTTCAGACCTGAAAGATTTGTCTTTTCCATCGATGTTAGAAATTAAAGATTCGTTTTGTGATGCAAACTTAGCAAAAAACTTTTATTCCCGCAAAGATTTCGATGAAAAAATATCAAAAAGGGCGATAAAAAAACTATTTCCCAATTTTGTGACGACGGTAATAAGTAGGTGCTCAAAATTATTTTGTAAATGTCTAGAAAGTGGGAATGTCTTTGTATTCAGGCACGCTTTGCGCATTCTTAGACTGATTCGCCGGGCACGATATACGTCCACCGCTCTTTTATCGATAGATTAAATTCGTGCCAATGCCGCAGTTTGAAATGGTAGGAATGACGCTGATGACGTGCTTGTGAAAATAGTTCTCTTATGTCTTATACTTTCGTTAATCCTGCTAAAAAGTCTGCCACTACGAAACAACTTCCGCCTACGAAAATAACATCTTCGGGAGCAGCCTCTCTCAATGCTGCACAATATGCTTCTTTAACGGTGGCATAGGCTGTTCCATCAAGTCCTTGACGTCTGCCCAGTTCTCTGATGTGATCAGCCCCCATCGCCCGACTGACAGAAGCCTGTGTGAAGTAGTATAGCGCCTTTGTTGGGAGTAGTGCGAGACTTCCCTCAACGTCCTTGTCTCCCACCATGCCTATTACCATTCTAAGCATTGCGTGAGGGCGGAGATGCATGATGCGTGCCAATTGTTCTTTTGTGTAGCAAAGACCTCCAGTGTTGTGCCCAGCATCACAGATAACCAATGGCTCTTGTTGCATAACTTGCCAGCGTCCCATCAATCCTGTCAGTAGTGTGACATTCATGAAACCTCTTTTGATGTCCATCTCCTCTATTTTATAACCGCGTTTTTGTAGTTGCCTAATTGCGCAGAGGATGGTGCGTTGATTGGCTTCTTGGCAGTCGCCTTGTAACTCTCTGGGATAGTCTTTTAGATCTTCACCTAATTCTTCAGCAAAAAATACAGGTGCACTGGCATTTAGCGCGTTATCAATGAAAACCTGTTTTACATCAGCATGTTCGTTTGTCTCTCCAATCACGACAGGTACCCCTTTCTTTATGATGCCTGCTTTTTCAGTTGCAATGAGGGGTAGGGTGTTACCCAAAAACTGGGTATGGTCGAAACTGATATTAGTAATGACGGAAAGATCGGGGTGTATGATATTCGTACAATCGAGTCTTCCACCGAGCCCAACTTCTATGATAGCGACATCTACTTTTTGCTCACGGAAATACAAAAAAGCCAAAGCTGTTGCCAATTCAAAGAAAGAGGGGTGGAGCGGTTCAAAAAACGTTCTTTCCTTTTCTACAAATTCAATAACACGTTCCTTGCTTATCATTTCGCCATTCACACGTATTCTTTCGCGGAAATCGATGAGGTGCGGAGAAGTGTATAGTCCTACCTTATATCCGGCGCTTTGTAGGATAGCAGCCAGGGTATGACACGTTGAGCCTTTACCATTTGTTCCTGCTACATGAATGGTGCGGTAGGAGGTATGGGGATGGCCAAAGTGGTTATCCAAAGCATGTGTGTTTGCCAAACCTTCTTTATATGCGCCAGCGCCAATGTTTTGGAACAATGGCGCTGCGTTGAAGAGGTAATCTATAGTTTCTTGATAGTTCATCTTTAAGAGAAAATGCGCTTGAAATGGTTGAAGATGCGCTCTTTTATGCTCGTAGAAGGATTAAATTCTTCGCTTTTTTGCATCTTTTCAATCAGCTCTTTCTGTTCGCTCGACAGCTTTTCGGGAACATAGACACTCACTTGCACAATGATGTCGCCATAACCATACCCGTATCCCTGAACGGCAGGCATGCCTTTTCCTCGAAGGCGCAGCACTTTTCCGGGTTGGGTCCCAGGTTCGATCTTTACCTTGACTTTTCCGTCAAGTGTAGGAACTTCAACCATGCCTCCGAGTGCAGCTGTAGGAAAATCGAGCAGTAAGTTGTAGATAAGGTTGTTGTCCTCACGTATGAACTCTTTATGGTCTTCTACTTCAATGTAGACCTGTATGTCGCCAGGTTGTCCGTTTCGTCGACCTGCATTGCCTTTTCCGCTCACATTCACCACCATGCCGTTGTCTACTCCTGCAGGAATGTTCACCTCAATGGTTTCCTGACCAGCCACAACGCCCTCGCCCTGACAATGCTTACACTTGTTCTTGATGATAGAGCCTTGACCTTGACAGTGCGGGCAAGGTGATTGCGTCTGCATACGCCCGAAAAGCGAGTTGACCGTTTTTATAACCATGCCGCTGCCTCCACACTGCGGGCACTTCTCTGTTTGGCTGTCTTCACTTCCGCTTCCATGACAATGGTTACAGGTTACGTTCTTTTTGATGCTAAACTTTTTCGTAACACCTTTAGCAGCTTCTTCAAGTGTTAGGCGTACCTTTAATCTAAGGTCACGGCCTCGCTCGCGTGCGGGTCTTCCGCCGCCGCTGAAACCACCGAAACCGCCTCCGAAATCAAACCCCTGTCCAAAAACGCTGTTCAGGATATCGTTGATGTCGAAGCCACCGAATCCTTGTCCACCGAATCCTTGTCCACCGAATCCTTGTCCGCCCATTCCGGCATGTCCGAATTGGTCATATTGTTGCCTCTTTTGGTCGTCGCTCAACACGCTATAAGCTTCAGCTGCCTCCTTGAATTTCTCCTCTGCTTCCTTGTTGTCAGGGTTGCGGTCTGGATGATATTTCAAAGCCAAGGAACGATAAGCTTTCTTTATTTCCTGAGCTGTAGCGTTTTTTTCAACGCCAAGTACTTCATAATAATCCCTCTTTGCCATAATGCTATTAAAATAGATTCCTCTCAGTTGCCGCAGTTGTCTCCAATTTTCCAGTTGTTTTCCCAGGGGGACACTTAATGAGAAGTGGGTGAGAAGATTGCGGTTAGAGGAAAATTCAGTAATCCTGTTTCAACGTTAGATGCACACAACAACTTTGGCATATCGCAGCACCTTGTCGTTAATCATATAACCTTTTTCTGTGCAGTCCATTATCTTACCTTTCATTTCTTCGTTAGGCGCAGGCAGTTGTGCGATAGCTTCATGCAAATCAGTGTTGAAGTCTGCATTCGTTGTGTCAATAGGGGTCACACCTTGAGATTTCAAAACATTAAGGAATTTTTTGTTGATGAGGTCAACCCCTTCTCTGACAGCTGCTACGTCTTCTGCACTGTCCATGTTTGCAAGAGCGCGTTCGAGATCGTCCACAACGGGCAACATGGCTTCAAGCACCTTTTGGCCACCGTTGAGGATGAGATCTGCCTTTTCGCCGATGACTCTTTTGCGGTAGTTGTCAAACTCTGCTTGCTTATAAAGCTGCTGTGTCTTGAGTCGTTCGATCTCGTTCTTAGCCTCTTCAAGTTGCTCTTCAATAGTCAGCTCTTTGTGTTCTCCAGTTTCTGGAGTGTTATCGTTTGAAACGGTCTCCTCGCGGATTCCGTCCTGCTCTGTCGTTTTTTCTTGTTCTTTGTTGCTCATTACATTAAAAAATTAGTTACACTTTTACTGATACAAAAAGTGTGCCAAAAAGAGTGTTTTTAATAATAAGTGAGTGCTTAGAAATAGAATAATTCAGAGCACTCACCCATTTATATTTATTCGTTGTGGCTTATTCGCCATACATCTTCATGCGAAGCTCCTTGATTTTTTCATCATGGATGTATTCATCATAATCCATCAACTTGTCGATACATCCATTTGGCGTTAGCTCGATAATGCGGTCTGCAATGGTCTGTATGAACTCGTGGTCATGGCTTGCAAAAAGTACGTTTCCCTTATACAACTTCAGGTTGTTGTTGAATGCTTGAATGCTCTCGAGATCGAGGTGATTGGTGGGCGTGTCGAGAATGAGGCAATTGGCATTGTTAAGTTGCATACGTGCAATCATACAACGCATCTTTTCTCCTCCTGAGAGTACGTTCACCTTTTTCTGAACGTCCTCACCAGAAAATAGCATTCGACCTAGGAAGCTCTTGAAATACACTTCGTTGCCTTCTCCATACTGCGATAGCCAATCAACGAGGTTCATTTGGCTTTGGAAGAAGGCTGTATTGTCAACCGGTAGATAAGCAGACGTGATGGTCACGCCCCACTGGAATGTACCCTTGTCTGCCTCTCTGTTTCCATTGATGATTTCAAAGAGAGCGGTCATGGCTCTTGGGTCGTGACTGAGGAATACTACCTTTTGTCCCTTTTCTATGTTGAACTCTACATTATCGAAGAGTACAGTGCCATCTTCCATCGTAGCTTTGAGGTCGTGCACCTCGAGTATCTGATTGCCAGGTTCGCGTTCCATTTGGAAGATGATTCCTGGATATTTGCGCGTAGAGGGTTGGATTTGTTCCACATTAAGCTTTTCGAGCATCTTTTTGCGGCTTGTTGTCTGCTTTGACTTTGCCACATTGGCAGAAAAACGGCGAATGAACTCTTCCAATTCCTTACGCTTCTCTTCTGCCTTAGCTTTTTGGTTCTGTGCCTGTCGCAGAGCGAGTTGTGAAGATTGATACCAAAAAGAGTAGTTTCCCGCAAATAGTGTCACCTTTCCGTAGTCGATGTCGACTGTGTGAGTAGAAACAGCATCGAGGAAGTGACGGTCGTGGCTCACTACAAGCACGGTATGTTCAAAGTTGGCGAGGTAATCTTCTAACCATTCCACAGTCTCAAGGTCGAGATCATTGGTAGGCTCGTCGAGCAAGAGGTTGTCTGGTTCTCCAAACAGTGCCTTAGCGAGCATCACGCGCACTTTCTCCTTACCAGACAGTTCGCCCATAAGTTGATAGTGCAAGTTTTCTTTGATGCCCAGACCACTCAGCAGTGCAGCCGCGTCACTCTCAGCGGTGTATCCACCCATCTCTGCAAATTTGTCCTCCAGTTCAGCCACACGAATGCCATCCTCGTCGCTAAAGTCAGCCTTTGAGTAGAGTGTTTCTCGTTCTTTCATCACCTCCCACATAGTGGTGTGTCCCTGCAGCACGGTGTTGAGCACTGTTTCCTGATCGTACTTGAAGTGGTCCTGTTCCAGCACGCTGAGGCGCTCTCCAGGTCCAAGTTCCACTATTCCCTTTGTGGGCTCCAATTCGCCACTGATGGCGCGGAGTAGTGTTGACTTTCCGGCACCATTGGCACCGATGACACCATAGATGTTACCATTTGTGAACTTTAGGTTCACATCCTTGTAAAGAACTTGTTTGCCAAACTGAATGGCGAGATTCGAAACTGTTATCATTTTTATGTCTGTCGATTATTCGGTAGCGTTAACATATCACTCTCAAGCGGTAGCTACACCTTTTGTGTCAGAATAACAAAGGAGCTATTCTTCCTTGCTGCGTTCCCTTGCTCGAGTGGTAATTATATGCTGCTTTATACCTTATTTATATATAAAAGTGTGCAAAATTACTCTATTTTTTGCAGTTTTACTAATTTTTTTCTATTTTTGTACCGATAAACGACCCATTTTTATGTTTCGTAAGATTCTTTTTGCCCTTTTCATTGCACATTTTGCGCAAACAGAACTCTTTGCACAAAGGAGAAATTCTGTGTACGACACATATATCGCCAAGTATGCCAGTATGGCAGTCGAACAGATGAGACGCTATGGCATACCCGCTTCCATAACGCTTGCCCAAGCGCTGCTTGAGAGTGCAGCAGGTAGAAGTAAACTGGCGACTGAGGCAAACAACCATTTTGGTATCAAGACGGGCGGACAGTGGGATGGACCATACGTATTGCGCGACGATGATAAACCAAACGAGCACTTTCGCAAATATCGTACGGTAGATGATAGCTATGAAGATCATTCTCTTTTTCTTCTGAAGCCGCGCTACGCATCCCTGTTCCGTAATTCCCCCTACGACTATAAATCATGGGCAAAGGGACTCAAGGCATGTGGCTACGCCACCTCACCCACCTATGCCAGCAAACTTATCAACATCATTGAGCTGTACGAACTCTATAGCTATGACAATGGAAAGCATATAGCAAGCCAATCACCATTCCACGACAAAGACATGGAAAAGGTGGTGTCGCGTGGCGAACCCGGATTCTTCGATGCACATCCTGTTGCTGAGAACAACCGTAATTACTACATCCGTGTACTCCCAGGCGACAATCTTAGCCTCATAGCTCGTGAGTCAGGAGTAAAGGAAAGCAAACTGCGCAAGTACAACGAATTGCCCAAAAACTACGAGCCAGAGCCAGGCAGTATCGTCTACCTCAAGATGAAACGTAAGAAGGCAGACCCCGCTTTCAAAGGTCACACCCATAGCGTTCAGTGTGGGCAGTCCATGTATGACATTGCCCAGATGTATGGCATGCGTCTCAAACAGCTCTATAAAATCAATCAGCTCAACTTCGACTATACACCACAAGTCGGCGACGAACTGAAGATATTTTGATCGCCGAATTTTGCCCGCCATGCGATGCCGCACGTTTTACATTCCTATCGGTCATAAAACAAAAGAAGACACCCTCGAGTGTCTTCTTGAGCTGCTTCCGAGAGTTGAACTCGGGACCTCATCCTTACCAAGGATGCGCTCTACCACTGAGCTAAAGCAGCAACAGTTTTTTGTTTGCGGATGCAAAGATAATATAATTTACAGGCCCCACCAAACTTTTTCTTCGTTTTTTTCTTCTTTTCTTTGATTTTGGTGTTTTCATGAAATGTATAGCAACGCTAAGAAATGATTTTCACAGCAAGTTTGGGTTGCCCAGACAGAGTCTACTCGCTCCAGAGCTTCTCAGCACGATAGTTTTTGAACCTCCCTATCGCGACTCGTCTGCGCTGCGTGGTATTGAACAATTCAGCCACCTCTGGTTGTTGTGGGATTTTAGTGAGGTGCCGCATGACAGTGATTTTCAGCCTACGGTGCGACCGCCGCGTTTAGGAGGCAACCGTCGCGTCGGTGTGTTTGCCAGCCGAAGCCCATTTCGCCCCAATCCAATAGGATTAACCTGTGTGCGCCTTCTTGATGTTGAGCTCTCGGCGTCCGATGGCCCCATACTGCATGTTGCCGGAGCAGACATGATGGACGGCACCCCCATCTATGATATCAAGCCCTACATCCCCATTGCTGATTGTCATCCAGAAGCCACCTCTGGCTACACAGAGGCTACATCCAGTCAAGCCGCACTCGATGTTGACTTTCTGCCCGGTACTACATCCGACTTCACCCCCGAACAGGTAGCAACGCTGCGACAGGTTCTTTCTCAGGATCCCCGTCCTCACTACCATACCGATTCAGAACGTGTCTACACCTTTTCTTTTGCGCATCATGAAGTAAGTTTTGTAGTGCCTACAGCCGGAATGCTTCAAGTTGTCAAGGTAATGAAGAAATGAGTCGCTATCTTCTGCTTTCATTGCTTGCCGGTGCCTTGTTGGGTCTCGAATTTCCATCAGCCACCCTTCTTCTCGTGACGATGTTCATCGTCTCACTCTGTCTTGTTCTGATTGTCCAAAAGAGCCGCTTTTTTGTTTTCGCCCTTGTCGCGTCATCCCTTTTAGGGGGTGCCTCCTATGCCAATCTTCGTCAGCAACTCCACCAAACAGATGTGAAGCATCGCATTTATAAGCCCACACCATACGTCCTGGACGCCGAGGCGGCAATTGACAGCACTCCTGTCAGTCGTGAGCATAGTGCAGAGATAAAAGCGGTGCTGCTTGGTGACAGGAGCCAACTCACAGCAGAGCAGAAGCAACTGTTTCGACGTTCGGGTGCACAGCACATGCTGGCTCTCTCCGGCATGCACCTTTCCATTTTGCTCGTTCTGCTTTATTTCCTTTTCTTTCGCAACACCATTGTTCGATGGCGTCGATGGTTGCAGTTCGGGTTGTTAATGGCTGCCATTTGGTTTTATGTCTACCTCACAGGCAGTCCAAACTCACTCGTCCGGGCTGCGCTCATGAGCAGCTTCTTTGCTCTCAACCGAAATTTGTTCAGAGAATCGGATGCTGTAGATGTCTTGTCCTCATCCGTCTTCTTGATGTTCCTTTTTGATCCCCTTTCGCTCTATGACATAGGGACACAAATGAGTGTTGCAGCCATGCTGGGCATAGTTCTCTTTTATGGTGTGTTGCGAAAAAAAACGAAAAGTCACAACCGAGCAATTCAGTATGCAATCTTTTCTTTCTCTGCCTGGTTTTTCACGATGCCTTTGGTTGCCTTCCATTTCGGTTCCCTTCAATTGTGGCAACCTCTGGTAGGCATCGTGCTCGTCCCCGTCATCTCACTCTCCGTCTATCTTTCTGTTCTTCTTCTTTTCTGTGCCTTGTTCGGACAGTGGTGGATGTCTGACGTTTTGGCATCATGTACCGATGTCTCGTGGAGCCTTTCCGATACTCTTTTGCGAGTCTCATCCCAGTTGCCCATGTCGCAGGTAGCAGTGCGCAACATCAGTCCACTCCACCTCTTGGTTGTCTATCTCATCTTGCTTTCACTATTGCACATGGTGAAAGCCGAATCGAGAGCCCAACTGCTGCACTTGTTGCCAATACCTGCTCTGATGCTTTTTCTCTTGTTCCTTATATGACAGTGAATACCATCAGAAGAAACCTCTAAAAGCGCCGAAGATGCGACCAAGCATGCGATGCCAGATGTTGAAACGCTTCTTCCATCCCTCCTTTGTCAGCAGTGTGCATTTCTTCTTGTCGTGCTCGAAAAGTTTCTGCAACTGGCGCGTTGTCGAAGGAGAGAAGATGAATGAGTTGACCTCATAGTCGAAGAGCATGCTGCGTGCATCAAGGTTGGCAGAACCAATCGTGCAGAATTCATCATCCACAATCATATATTTGGAATGGTGGAATCCCTCCTCGTAGTAGTAAACCTCGCAGCCACGCTTCATGAGACGGAGCATCTGTATGCCCACAACGTCGGGCGTGATGGGGACATCGCTTTTTGCCGACACCATAAACTCAATGCGCACGCCTCGCTTAAGTGCGCGATAGAGTGCGCTACGCACCGAATAGACCCCTGTAGGGTAGGGGTTGACGAGTTGTATGTGGTGCTTGGCAGCGTCGATGGCAGCCACATAGGCTTGTCGCATCAGTTTGGAGTCTTTTCCTGGTCGGCGGTGCACCACGGCAATATGTTTTTTGCCTGCATCGGGTGTAGTGTCAGGTGGAAGGTTCTGATAGACAGTGGTGTCAGGCAGGTGGTGTTCAGGTTGCAGTGTTTGTTTTGCTTCTTGTTGCCACATCCGCGTGAAGATATCTTCATAGTGCTGTACCACCGGTCCTTGCAGGCGCATGTGCATGTCGTGCCACGAACCGATTTCCGGTTTTCCGTGTATGTAGTAGTCTGCCACATTCATGCCGCCCGAGTAGGCAATGTTGCCATCGATGACCACAATCTTCATGTGGTCGCGATGATAGAAATGGTTGATCCATGGGAAGTTCATTGGGTCGAAGATGACGATGTCTATGCCCATCGAACGGATCGAGTCGAGGTGGTGGCGTTTGAGCGGGTGGTCGTTAGATCGATTTCCAAAATCATCGCACATGACCTTGATTTCCACTCCTTCGGCTGCCTTTTGTCCGAGCAGTCCAAAAAGCGCCCATCCTATGCTGTCATTGCGGTAGTTAAAGTATTCGAGGTGAACAAACCTCTTTGCCTGACGAATAGCCTCAAACATGTCATGGAATTTCTTAGTTCCGGAGGGAAGAAGCACCACGCTGTTTTCTTCAGAGAATGGGACATTGAGAGAACGAAGCGAAGCCATTGTTTCGGCTGTAGCACCCGAACTGTTGTTTTGTGAATAGGTGTTAGTTGTGTTGAGGATCATCAGGAAAAAGAGAAGAAGGTATTTCATACAGTTAGACATAGCAGCTGAAATTGTCGACGATGCCGAGCAAGTGATGGCTTTCGTCTTCCACTATGACAGCATGAATCTTACGCTCACCCAATATGCGCAAAATGTCTTCAATGGGCATGTCGGGGTTGATACAAACGGGGTGCATGGTCATCATGTCTGCCACAGGCACGTGGAAGAATTGCTCGCCCAGCCGCTCTGTGGCACGTCGGATGTCGCCATCCGTAACGATGCCTTGTACGGTTTGTTCGGTGTCTGTGATCACTGCCAGCCCCAATTTACCTTTTGAGATGTGGATGATGGCTTCGCCCAAGGGCATGTTGGGGGAGATGACAGGAAGGTCGTTGCTGCGCATCACATCGCGTGCACGGCAAAGAAGGCGTTTGCCCAACGAGCCACCGGGGTGAAAGTTGGCAAAGTCGCTCTCGCTGAAGTTGCGTATGCCCACGAGGGCAGATGCGATGGCGTCACCGATGGCAAGCGTTGCCGTGGTGCTGCATGTAGGTGCGAGGTTGAGTGGGTAGGCTTCGTGGTCAACGTGGACCAGCAAGTGGCAAGTGCTGTTTCTTGCAAGCAGCGATTCCGCGTTGCCGCTGATGCCAACAATGGGGATGTGTCGTTCGTGAAGGTAGGGGACGAAACGCAGCAACTCGTCCGTCTGTCCCGAGTAGGAGATGAGCACAGCCACATCATCGGACGTAATCACGCCCAATGAACCATGGAACACGTCGAGCGGATTGACGTAGAAGGCAGGTGTTCCGGTACTGGAGAGTGTAGCTGCAATTTTTGCTGCTATGTGGCCACTTTTTCCGACACCAGTCACGACAACCTTTCCACTGCATTTGAAGAGAAGTTCAACGGCGCGCTCAAACTCCTCGTCGAGCTGCGATATGATGTCGAGAATGGCTTGCGCCTCATCACGAAGGCATTGTTCGGCTATTTTTCTTATCGATTGCATTTAGATGAGCGATTTAACGACCGACTCAAAGTCGGAGAGGTGTAACATGTTCGGACCATCAGAGAGCGCATGATCGGGGTCGGGATGAATCTCGAAGAAGTAACCTGTGGCGCCGAAGGCTTTTGCAGCGAGTGCCATTGAGGGTACAAACTCTCGGTTGCCTCCCGTCTTTCCACCTGCTGCACTAGGTCGCTGCACGGAGTGTGTGCAGTCCATGATGACAGTGGGCGTGAATTGTTTCATGTCGGAAATGTTGCGGAAGTCAACCGCCAAATTATTATATCCGTACATGTTGCCGCGTTCCGTGAGCCAGATGTCCTTGGCACCGCTTTCCCGGCATTTCTCTACTGGATACTGCATGTCCAGACCTGAAAGGAACTGTGCCTTTTTGATGTTCACAGGCAGTCCCGTCTTAGAGGCAGCTACGAGCAAGTCTGTCTGTCGGCAGAGAAAGGCAGGGATTTGCAGCACATCCACCACCTCTCCGCACGGAGCAGCTTGAAAACTCTCGTGGATGTCGGTCAGAAGTGGCAATCCATACTTGTCCTTGATGTCGGCAAGCATTTGCAACCCCCTTTCGAGTCCGGGGCCGCGATAGGAGGAGATGCTGGTGCGATTTGCCTTGTCAAAAGAGGCCTTGAAATAGATGTCCAAGCCATACGCTCGGCGCAATCTGACGAGCTCTTCTGCCACGCACTGCATCACGTCCTCGCTCTCAATCACACAAGGTCCGGCAATGAATATAGGTTTTTTTGTATTGTCATGCATCGTGGTTGGTTGTTCTTTTATCGCTGCAAAGTTACAAAAATCTTCTGCAAAATGGCACTCTTTTACGATTTTTTGGCTAATTTGTGAGAAAACAAGTGCGAATTTTGCTCATTTCTCCCAAAAATGTGTTAATTTTGCATCGGATTTCATCATCCTGACAACAGTACGTCTTATATTTAAACCCTAAAATATATGGAAAAAGTTATCATTGAGTCCTACGAGGACTTCCTGCCCTTCGTAGGAAAAGAGATTGGAACAAGCGATTATGTACAAATCGATCAGGACCGCATCAACCTTTTTGCTGACGCCACACTCGACCATCAGTGGATTCATGTCGACACGGAGCGCGCAAAGGTAGAAAGTCCCTTTGGTCAGACCATCGCTCATGGCTATTTGACCTTGTCTCTGCTTCCCGTTCTGTGGGATCAGATTATCGATGTGCGCAACTTGGAGCGCATGATGAACTACGGCATGGACAAGATGAAGTTCGCACAGCCTGTACTCTCTGGACAGAGCGTGCGCATGACCACTAAGCTTCAGGACATTGCCAACCTGCGTGGTGCCATCAGAACTACCATACATTTCGCCATTGAGGTGAAGGAGACCGGCAAAAAGACGCTCGAGGGTCTGGCTACGTTTATCTACTATTTCAAGAAGTAAGCATCTCTTTTTAATCCCGAGACAAGCTACAGAACAGAGCGGATGAGGAAAGCACATTACACGGACGCATAACTGTAAACGAGAATAAACGATTAAAAGTCACAGAACCACGATTGCGACAGATTATACGTCATATAATAAGAAGGACTTTAAGCACACAATAAACGAAATCCCATATTCCATATTACGGAGTATGGGATTTTTTAGTTCTATTCGGGGTCAAATCGTATATCATTGCCTAATTTTTTATGATAAAAGTCAAATGATTCAAAACAAATTCGTAACTTTGCAACGCATTGTATGCACTGAAAGAATCCTCCTTCAGTCATAGTTTTGCCACATCATTTAGCACTCATAGCACTCACATCAATGAAACGCTCCATCCTTCCACTCTGCCTCATCTTGCTTGCCTCTTCTGTTGCAAGTGTAGTTGCGCAGACCAATGCCAGCCGCAAAGAGTACTGGCTTGACCCCCATGTGAATCGTGTGAACACCGAAAAGTCTCGCTCCTCATTTTTCGCATTCGAATCGACTGAGCTTGCCAAACACGGCGACAAATCCAAGTCTGCGCGCTACCTGTCGCTCGAAGGCAAGTGGCGCTTCCATTGGGCAAAAGACCACGACAAGGCACCGCGAAATTTCTATCTGCCCGAGTTTAGCGATGCCCAGTGGGTAGACTTTCCCGTCCCCGGACTTTTTGAACTGAATGGCTACGGCGAAAAAATCTATGTGAATACGAGATACGCATGGCGCAACCAATTCGAGAGCAAACCGCCTTATGTGGAAGAGAAGAACAACTATACGGGGTCGTATCGACACAGCATCGAAGTGCCTTCCACCTGGAAAGGGCAGCAGATCTTCATACATGTCGGTTCTGCCACGAGCAACCTCAAGTTATGGGTGAATGGGCAGTTTGTTGGTTATAGTGAGGACTCGAAGGTAGCTGCCGAATTTGATCTCACCAAGTATCTTAAGCCTGGACAGAAGAATCTCATTGCCATGCAGGTGATGCGTTGGTGCGACGGCAGTTATGGTGAGGACCAAGACTTTTGGCGCTTTACGGGCATAGCTCGAGAGGTGTATCTCTACTGTCGTCCGCAAACACGCATCGTTGATCTTGACATCGTGCCCAATCTGGTCAATGACTACAGAGATGGCGAACTTCAACTCAACATCAACATCCTCAACAATGTGAATAAACTCATCAACGTGAGCCTGGTTGATCGCACAACAAACTATTCTCCCTACCACACCAAAGATGAGCGTATGGGCGGTGGTCCGTATCTGCTCAAGATTCCTGTCAAGAATTGCAGTAAATGGTCGGCAGAAGAACCTAACCTCTACGACTTGAACATAACACTGAAGCAACCAAACGGAACGGTCATCGAAAGCATCTCCTGCCCCGTTGGTTTCCGCAAGGTGGAGATAAAGAATGGTCAGGTGCTTCTCAACGGGCAGCCTGTGCTCTTCAAAGGGGCAAACCGACACGAACTCGATCCGGATGGAGGTTATGTCGTCAGTGTGGAGCGCATGGTGGAGGACATCAAGATGATGAAGCAGCTCAATATCAATGCCGTGCGTACGTGTCACTATTCCGACGATCCTCGGTGGTATGACCTATGCGACGAGTATGGCATCTATGTCTGTGCCGAAGCGAACTTTGAGAGTCACGGTATGGGCTACAAAGAGAAGAGGCTGGCTCAGAATCCGGACTACAAACAAACCATTGTGGAACGCAATGAACGCAACTGGTTGGTGCAGCGCAACCATCCATCTGTCATCTTCTGGAGTCTTGGTAATGAGAGCGGCTATGGCGACAATTTTGAGGCGGCATACGACCGAGTGAAACAACTCGAAACTGAGTTTGGGTCGCAGCGACCGATACAATACGAACAGGCATACAACGACATGAAGAAGAAATCCGACATCTACTGTCCCATGTATGCAGACTATAACCACTGTGAGCACTATTGCCAAAACCCGGATATGTCAAAACCGCTCATCCAATGTGAATACGCGCATGCTATGGGCAATTCCATGGGCGGACTCAAGGCCTATTGGGATCTCACACGCAAGTATTCCAAATATCAAGGAGGTTTCATCTGGGATTTTGTTGACCAAGGCTTGCGAGGAGTAAGCAAGGTGACAGGAAAGCCCATCTGGCTCTACGGTGGTGATGACGGTGTGAATCCGCCCAGCGACCATAACTTTAATTGCAATGGCGTGGTTGCGCCAGATCGTCGCCCGAACCCTCATGCCCATGAGGTGCGCTACTGCTATCAGAACTATTGGGTGCGCAACTTCAATCTTGAGGCGGGCAAGGTAGACATCTTCAACGAGAATTTCTTCGTTTCGGCTTACAATACCTCACTCGTGCTCACAGCCAAGTGTGAAGGCACCCAGATTGCTTCTTGCACAGAGTTCTTCCTCAACATAGAGCCCCAGCAAACGCAGACGGTAGCCATCGAGCGAAAGTTCATCCAGCAGGTAAAGCAGTTCTGCAAGGAGCATCCGGGTGAGGAAGTAGTGGTAAATGCCGATGTCGTTTTGCGACAGGAGGAAGGCCTGCTCGAAAAAAACTATGCCGTAGGGCAGGAGCAGTTTGTTATTCAGCCATATTCCTATCCGAAGATAGCTGAGCTTACAGACCTCTATGGGTCTGCAAGACTGGAGGAGCAGCACGGCACCTGCACGCTTCAGGCTGCCGGTGTGTCTGTCAGCATCAACAAAGAGACGGGATTGTTGGACGCCTACTGTGTGGACGGGAAGATGATGCTGCAACGCGACTTCTGCGTGCTGCCTAATTTCTGGCGAGCACCGACAGACAACGACTATGGCGCACAACTCCAGAATAAGCTCCGCGTATGGAAAAATCCCGAACTCAAGTTGACACGCATGGAACAAACAACATGGGAGGGTGCCAAGGCTATCCGCGTCGACTATGTATTAGGGGGCATTGAGGCTACGCTCTCGATGACTTATGCGCTCAGTGGCAACGGTGAGCTCCTCGTCAATGAAAAACTGAACGTAGCCAAGGAGGCAACGAATAAACCACAAATGTTTCGCTTTGGTATGCAGTGGGTTTTGCCTCATGAATATGACAACGTGGTTTTCTATGGTCGTGGTCCTCATGAGAATTATATCGACCGTAACAGTTCGGCACGCATTGATCTCTATGCGCAAAAGGTGTCAGACCAATACGGAAACTATGTGCGCCCCCAAGAGAGTGGCAATAAGACTGACGTGAGGTATTGGCGGATGCTCAATGCGGCTGGAGCTGGACTTGAGTTCCGCGCAACGGATGCAATGGAGTGCTCTGCGCTGAATTTCTTGCCCGAAGACCTCGACGATGGTGCTGATAAGAGCAAGCGTCAGAGCCACTCCGGCGACCTCATTCCACGCCAATTCACCGTTGTTCAGGTGCAACAGAGACAGATGGGCGTAGGCTGTGTGAACAGTTGGGGGGCTTGGCCTCGAGCAGAATATCAGATGCCTTGGAAGGACTACGATTTCACCTTCCTTGTCGTTCCCGTAAGAAAGTAATGTAAAGAACAGGTTTCAACATGGCAAGAAAGAGGAAAAGAAGGATAAAATGGAAGGGCGTGGCACTGCTTGCAGCTTATGTGGCAGTAGTTCTTACGGGTCTTTATTTTCTTGTCTTTGGCATTGTTCGTTTGGTTGGCGGCTGTTCGCACGCCATCCCCACGAATCTTCAGGGAGACAAGCAAGAAGTGGAGCACCCCGTTGACCCCATGGTTTTGCGCTCAGACTCTATCTTGGCAGAAAAGATAAATAGGCTGATAGGCAGTTCCACAAGGCTCGACAGCACTGTTCTTGCCATTTCTGTTTTCGACCTGAGCGGGCAGAGATCTGTCTTTGCTCACCATGCTGATGAGGCGCTCATTCCAGCCTCTTGCATGAAGATTCCCACTGCGCTTGCAGCCCTTCATATCTTAGGATTGGACTACCGATACAGGACAAAGATAGACGCCACAGGGTATATGCAAGAGGATACGCTCGTGGGAACATTGCACTTGCAGGCAGGCTGTGACCCACTGCTCACCTCTTTCTCTACCCTGGTGGGTCAAGTGAGGGAGGCGGGCATTCATGTGGTAAAGGGCGATGTCGTGGTAAATCTGGAGCGAGAAGACACCCTAACTTCACACCCTTCTACCGAGTCTTGGGATATTCCCTATTCCATGATTCCACTCTTGCTCCGGGGGCGCGCACATGTTGAGCGCGAGTTCCTTTATGAACTTGCCCAACAGAACATCATGGTGCAGAAGAGCGACGAAACTACAGAAAGGGACTCTACGCGCACAGTAGCTTCCCACGAGACACCACTGAAAGATGTGCTCACCCCCATGCTCATCCATAGCAGCAATGTGAAGGCAGAAGCGGTGTTCTATCTGCTCGATGCATATCAAGGACTGACCCATGATAAGCGTATGCATTGGGATGCGCCGCATGCGTCCATCATGTTTTGGGAGAAAGCATTTGCTTGCCATGACAACGTCCTTGATTATTTTCGCACAATGAGCGAAAGAAAGCAGAGCACACTGAAGATGGTTGATGGAAGCGGTTTGTCTCCGCTCAATCGTCTCTCAGCCCATTCGCTCGTTGAGATGCTTCAGTATGCATGGCACGCTCCCCTCATTCGTGACTACCTGGTGGAGGAGGGTTTAGCATCGCCTTGTAGTGAAACTCGGCGTGGTTCGCTCAAAGGGCGTCTTAGCGAGGAGAAATATCGAGAACGGATTTTTGTGAAAACAGGAACCTTGACAACACATGGTGTGAGTTCGCTTGCCGGCTACATCCATGCCAATAATGACTTGTGGTTTGCCTTTGCTATCATCAACAACAATTGTCCTGTTGCCGAGGGACGCCTTTTTCAGGATGAATTTTGCAAGTTGTTCTTTACGCTTCCCAAGGAATAAATATCACTCGCTCATGGTCAGTCACCCCCACAATCGTGCTTGAGCTTTGCCGCTGCCAACGTCACCTTTATTTTTCACTTTTGAATCACCAGAACTAACATGACAAAAAAGGAACTATACAGAAACGTCATCGAATACTTTGAAGCGGCAATGCCCGTAGCCGAAACGGAATTGAACTATTCCACCCCCTTTGAACTTCTTGTTGCTGTCATTCTTAGTGCGCAATGCACAGACAAACGTGTCAATATCGTCACCCCCCGCCTCTTCGATGATTACCCAACAGCCGAGGCTATGGCACTCGCTACACCAGAAGTTATTTTCGATTACATAAAGAGCATCAGCTACCCCAATAATAAGGCAAAGAACCTTGTTGGCATGGCGCAGATGCTCTGCAAGGAATTTGCCGGAGAGGTGCCGCAGGACATGGACGAATTGCTCCGTTTGCCTGGCGTCGGACGAAAGACGGCTAATGTGATGCAGGCTGTTGTGTGGGGAAAGGCAAGTATGGCAGTCGATACCCACGTGTTCCGAGTGAGCCACCGCATTGGACTTGTTCCCGACTCTGCAACCACACCGCTGGCTGTTGAACGCATCTTGGTGAAATACTTTCCTTCTGACATTATTCCCAAGGCGCACCACTGGCTCATCCTCCACGGACGTTATGTTTGCACCGCACGCCATCCGAAATGCGCAGCGTGCGGTTTGACTTCCCTGTGCCGTTGCTACAGGAAAAACACATCGAAATAACAAGAAAGACGGAAAACGTGGACACCCACGTCTTCCGTCTTTCTTATCATTACTCATAGTCTTGCTGCCAACTCCTGGTCTTGGCTCAGCCCAAAGGCGCGTAGCTATTCAGAATAGTGCGTGTAGATGACATTTATCTTTATGGGTAAGCGAGCACCGACAAGTCGAGTACTGGTGAGTTGCATGTTATGGCTTACGCTGGTTTGCACGCCAGAACTGTTGCTGCTCGTGACAACCGGAATGAGCAATACCTTATTCCAATCCGGGTTCTCCTTTGCCCACACCTCCTCTGTGATGCCCCTCTTGCGAGCGCCATTCGCCTTTTCATTTTTACAGTATGAGATGAGGCGTGAGATGTTGTTAAAGATGAAAGCATTATAGCCTGTGTTGAGGCTTGCTGTAAAGCTGGTGCGCCCATTCGAGACAGCGTGCTTGTTGAAGAAAGACTCCATCTCGGATTTTCTCACCATCAGGATCTCTTGTGTGGCAGGGAGCTGGTATGCGTCATGCCCCTCCTTGTTGAGGCGTGTGAGCGTGATTTGTGCCAATGAGATGCTGTCATCCGGATGCGAAGCAAAGATCTCGTCGACGGGCAGAGTCAGCTCTGTGCAGATGCCAGCGGGTGACTTCAGGTAGGTGAAGTCGCGCATGGTGCCATCCTCAAAATAGTCATTGGCAAGGTCATTGACGCCCGTATTCACAAAGTTCGTGCTTTGGATGACTTCGGGCGTTGCCGAGAAGCGTGAGACACCCTGGTAAACAACGTCGCGATAGTAGGCGTCGCAGTAATTGTAGTAGATGTTGAGGGCACTGACAAACGTCTTCAACATAGTGCCTTCACCTCCTTTGATGCGGAAAAAGAGTCCCGGGAAGACTTCGTGGATGAAGTTGAAAGAGTCTGAGAAACTCGATGGGGAAGCATAGTATTTGTTTATGATTCGCTGTCCGATCTCCTTTGGCAAGATGATGCGTATGTTGTCTGTATAAGACTCGTTCTCCCGTTCTGCGTCGGAAATGGAGTAGTCGATGGGCGTGAACACTTTGGTAGCGATGGGCACGGCAGGTTGCTTCAAGTATTGCGTGAGATCAACGTCGGTGCGGTAGACTGTGTTCTCCTTCATGATGTTGTCGGGGTCGAGCTCATAAACCTCAAGCTTCATGGGTGTGTTTCCCATTCCGTAATAGCTGTTGAGATAGATGCGTACTTCTATGGAGTCGCATGTGGGGACACCGTACTCGATGTTGGCATACTTTCCATCCTTCATATCATACTTGCCGACCATCAACTCTTTTTTCGGCATGGTATAGTTTTCGAAACAATGGAATTGCACCGCACACTCAGCCTTGATGTTTGTGCCGGTTTCCGGGTCAACCACATTACCTAAATAAGCGTTTGTGTTGTCTGCTATGATAGACCCCATCGTCACGGAGCGTGAGTGTGCGTCGTAGGTCGTCTCGAAGGTAGACACACCGTCATTGGCCTCGTAGAGACCCATGGTTCCTGTGTCGTCTGTGCACGCACTGGTCAGGAAGATTCCGGCAATGGCAGCGAATGCTGCTCTCAATCTGTTCATCTTTATCCAAAAAGTGGTTTAGAGATTGTCGAAGAACTGCATATAAGCCTCCCAGTCTTCTCCTGGGTAGTCGAGGCATTTGGGCGCATTCTGTTTTGCGTAGTCAATGAGGTTCTGAGGCGCATTGGGCGACGACACGACAACGGCATCAGAGTATTTGATTGCCAATTGCTGCAGTGAAGTTCCATCCCAAGGCGTATCGATACCCTCGAGCACTTTGTCTGTGCACGTGCGATAGTTGATGCACTCCTTGAAGTCTTCGGGGAGGGGTAGGGTGAGAGGTTGGTCGACAAGCGAGAACACCACCTTACAATCGCGGAAGGAAGGCTCCTCTGAGTAGGCAGTCTTCATCAAGGCTGGCAGAACCGACGCCATCCAGCCCTGGCAGTGAATCACGTCGGGCACCCAACGCAGTTTCTTTACCGTTTCGAGCACACCTCTTGCATAGAAGATAGCGCGGTCGGCATTGTCCTCATATTCTTTTCCGTCTTCATCGCACACTGCGAGTCGCTTGAGGAAGTAGTCCTCTCCATCGATGAAGTAGACCTGCATGCGGGCAGCTGAGATGCTTGCTACCTTGATAATGAGTGGGTGGTCTGTTTCCTTGATGATGAGGTTCATCCCCGAGAGTCGGATGACCTCGTGCAGTTGGTTGCGTCGTTCGTTGATGTTGCCAAACTTAGGCATGAACGAACGCACTTCGCGTCCCTTCTCGATCATGTATTGGGGAATCTGTCGCCCCAAAACGGTATGTTCGGAATTGGGCACATAAGGTTCGATTTCCTGACTTACGAAAAGTATCTTTTGAGCTTTCATTTTGTATTTGTTTTTTCTTGACGCTAATTTACGCAGTGCAAAGTTACGAATTTTTTGCGCAGTTTGTGTGTTGTTCGGCTGTTTTTTTGCATTTTTTACATAATAAAAGAGATTTACTGCTCATTTTTCTTCATGGTGTGCCAGATTTTTTGTTATTTTGCATTGTGTTTCAGTGAGGGATTTCTATGCCCTTTTTGAAACAACAAATTAGCAAGAAATGGAAATCGTAACAACAATCAAAGACCTCAAGTCGCTTCTTGGTGAGTTGCGCAATGAGGGTAAATCCGTAGGACTCGTGCCCACCATGGGCGCTCTTCACGCCGGGCATGCTTCGCTCGTCGACCGTTCGGCACAGGAGAACGACGTCACCGTCGTGAGTGTGTTTCTCAATCCCACACAGTTTAATGACCCCACCGACCTCGAGAAATATCCTCGCACGCTTGAAGCCGACTGTCAGTTGCTCAGCGAGCATGGGGCAAGCATCGTCTTTGCCCCCAGTGTAGAAGAGGTATATCCCGAGCCCGACACACGTCAGTTTTCCTATCCACCCACAGATGCGGTTATGGAAGGAGCCTTCAGACCTGGTCACTTCAATGGCGTGTGCCAGGTTGTGAGCAAATTGTTCGGCTACGTGGAGCCAGACCGCGCCTACTTTGGCGAAAAAGACTACCAGCAGATTGCCGTCATCCGCCGCATGGTCGACGACCTCCAGTTGAAACTCGAAATCGTGTCTTGTCCTGTCATTCGCGACGAGCGTGGACTGGCGCTGAGCAGTCGCAACAAACTGCTCACAAGCCATGAGTTGGACATTGCGCCGCACATCTATCAAGCTATGAAGGACAGCCGCAGCATGATGAATGAGCGTAGTCTCAAGGATACACTCAACTATGTTGTGGAGCGTGTGAATGCAGTCGAAGGCTTGCAGGTGCAGTATTACAGCATTGTTGACGGTCGCACCCTTGCCGACATCGCGACATGGGATGATGCAGAAAGCATTGTAGGATGTATCACGGTCTTCTGCACAGATTCTGGCGTGCGACTCATAGACCATATAAAATATAAGTAAAGTTTGTTATGTGGATAGAAACGCTAAAGTCGAAACTGCACTGTGTGCAGGTAACCGACGCAAACCTAAACTACAGAGGAAGCATCACCATAGATGAGGACTTGATGGATGCAGCAGAACTGATTGCCGGACAAAAAGTTCAAGTGGTGGACAACAACAACGGCGAGCGCTTTGAAACTTACGTCATCAAAGGAGAGCGAGGCTCGGGCGTCATATGCCTCAACGGAGCCGCAGCGCGCAAGGTGCAAGTGGGTGACACCGTCATCATCATCGCCTATGCAACGATGACCCCCGAAGAAGCACGCGACTATCAGCCCATCGTTGTCATGCCTGAAGGCAACCGTGTGAAGCAAATTGTCAAGGACCGTTCCTGTCTCGTGGGTGACAAGTAGCGCAAAAGACGATCGGAATGGAAGGTGAAACAAAACGTATCGTTACAACATAAAAAATCTAAAGTATTATGAAAATCTCAAAAATTGAGCACTTAGGCATTGCCGTTCAGAGCATCGATGCTGTGCTGCCCTATTTCCAGGACGTATTGGGTCTGGAGTTCTACAAGACAGAAGTGGTGGAAGACCAAAAGGTGAAGACAGCCTTCCTCAAGGTGGGCGAAGTGAAGATAGAACTTCTTGAGCCTACGAGCCCTGATAGTACCGTGCAGAAGTTCCTTGACAACGGTGGTCGTGGCATCCATCATGTAGCCTTCAAGGTGGAAGATGGTTTGACTGAAGCCCTCGCAACTTGTGATGAGAAGGGCATCCGCCTCATCGACAAAGCACCTCGCGGTGGTGCCGACGGTCTGAACATTGCCTTCCTTCACCCCAAGAGCACAGTGGGCATCCTCACCGAGCTTTGCGAAGAATAAGACATCTCCTTCATCTCATCAATATCACTCATTGAGTGGGGCAACTGACGCTTAGTTTGCCACCAGTAGTTTCTTGCCCCATAGCGCACGACCCGATGCGGTGCGTACGCAGAAGACGCCTAAAAAGACAAAAAAGAGGCGACGGAAAAAGGATGTGATTCCTTTGTTCGTCGCCTCTTTTTCTTCTGTTGTTCTTACATCGTCAAATCCTTCTTTTGAAGAATAAGATTGATGGCAGCCAGTTCTTCGTCCGAAAAAGTCAGTTTGTCAAGCGTCATCAAGTTGTCGTTCAACTGGGCAACCGATGAGGTCCCTATGATGACGCTCGTCACGCGCTCGTCGTGGAGAAGCCAGGCAAGAGCCATTTGTGCCAACGACTGCCCTCGCTCTTTGGCAATCTTGTTGAGTTGGCGTGCAGCCTCTATGCGTTCCGCCGTCACCTGTTCTGTCTTCAGAAAGCCAGATGGCTTTGCCGCTCTGCTGTCTGCCGGGATGCCGTTGAGGTATTTGTTGGTGAGCAAACCCTGTGCAAGTGGAGAAAAGCACACGATGCCACTCCCATTACGTTTTGCTACATCGAAGTTCTCCTGCGCCGACTGTACAAACATAGATGCCCGGTATTGGCTGACGAGGCATGGCACGTCGTGCGCCTTGAGATAGTCGTAGCATTGCTGCTGCAAGGGGGCGGGATATTTCGAGATGCCGACATAAAGCGCCTTGCCAGATCTCACGATGTCGACGAGAGCTTGCATGGTCTCCTCAATAGGAGTAACGCCATCGTAGCGATGACTGTAGAAGATGTCCACATAGTCAAGCCCCATGCGTTTAAGACTTTGGTCGCATGATGCAATCAGGTTCTTCCTACTGCTCCCCGTGCCGTATACTCCTTGCCACATGTCATGGCCCGCTTTTGTGGAGATAAGCATTTCGTCGCGGTGGGTAGAGAGGTCGGTGTGCAGGATGCGACCGAAAGTCTCTTCTGCCGATCCTGGCACCGGTCCGTAGTTGTTGGCAAGGTCGAAGTGGCAGATGCCTGCTTCGAACGCTCCGAGCATCATGTCTCGGCTTGTCTGGAAATCATCCACACTGCCAAAATTGTGCCAGAAGCCGAGCGACAGAGCGGGTAAACGCAGGCTGCTTTGTCCACATTGACGGAAAATCATTGCCGTGTCAGTTTTTTAGAGTGCTACGTTGAAACCAATACCGAAAACCTTGTTCTTGCGGCTGTAGGTGTCAACCTTGTCGCCAGCTAAGGTGGCTTGTGTCACCGTGCGGTCTTGATAAAAGGTCTGCATGTAGCCAAGGTCGATATTGAAGTACTTCGACGGATGAATGCGCACGCCCAGACCGAGTGAGTGGCTTGAGAGATTAAACGAAAGGTCGTTCATGTAGGCATCGTTCAGACCATAGCAGGTACGCATCCACGAAGCACTGACCGTGATGAGTTTGTGGCAGTCGTATTCAGCTCCGAGAGCCACCTCCCAGGTGTTGTGGTCGATAAGGTCCTCTTTGTTGCCGTATTTGCGCGCTGACTTGTCAAAGTAGGTCTTGAAGGCACCATCGAAACGAACCTTCTCGTTCAGACGATATTCTGCGCCGAGCGCCAGAATGGCAGGAACGTCTTCGCGCACCTTGCCTCCATCGGCAAATTGACCCAATGTGGGTTGGTAATCCTCGTTGACTGTTCCGTCTGCCAACACGGGTGTTGCCAGGTGGTTGGTGTATTCGTTCATCTCCGTCTTGTTCTTGAGCGACATGCGTGTGGGAGCCTCATATTTTGCTGCCACGTTCCAATGCTTGTTGATTTCCCAATCGAGACCGATGATGGGCGTGATGCCGAAACCAGTCTGGTCGCAATTGAGCGAGAGGTCGGCATTCACCTCTTTTTCGCCTTGGGCGGTCGTGATTGTTTGTGTGGCATTGGCTGTGTGGCCCATTACTGTGTACTGCACGTCCTGGACGTATCCAAAATAGTTGCAGTTGGCATAGAGACCACGCACACCAAGGTATGCGCTGACGTTCTCCTTGATTTTGTAGGCACCACCAATCTGCAATCCGAAGTAATAACTGCGGCCACGCATGAATGCACCGAGGTTGTAGCCCTGCAACAGCTTGGGCGCATTCTCACGTCCGTAAGCAATTGCTGTCTGCTTCACTTCGTTCATGGCTTTCGCTTGCGCCTCTGCTAATGACATGCCTTGGCCCATGTAGTTGGCGATGGCAAAAGGCAGGTAGCTGGCGCCATATTGCTGGCCAAATTGATCTGCGATGCTCGAGACCACACCAGTATAGATCTTGCCGGCATAGAGCGACTCGAAGGTGCCAAGACCCTTGTCGAACTCACACTTTCCGCCACCACCGGTGAGCGCAAAGTGAGCGGAAAGGCTCCAACGGTCCCAGTTGTGTGAAAGTGAGATAGAGGGAACTACGGGTGCGGTTGCTTCACCCTTGAAGTTATGAGTCGTGTTTCTGTTCTCAGCATTGAAGCTGAAGAGGGGGAATGTGGTTGCGATGTCGCGGTTTTGGAAAGCCGTCTGGCTGTTGAGACTCAAATGCCATCCGGGGGAGAGGAATGCATTACCTGCGGGGTTGGCATAAAGGCTCGTGAGGGTGATTTGTCCTTCCTGAGCAAAGTTGCGAAGGAATGCCGCATTTTGGTTCGTATTGGTGAGCAAACCTCCTGCCATGGCGCTTCCAGAGCACATAATGGCTGCCGCTGTGATAAGAGTAATCTTTTTCATAATGTTATAATAATTTAGGCGTCCTGAGTAAACACTATTTTCTCTTTTCGGTGGCAAAGTTAACGTCTTTTAACGAAAGAACCAAAAAGAATAATGAAAAAATGCACAAAATTGATAAAAAGTGTGCAGAACGGCACAAAAACTCTCTGGTATGAGCAAAAAGGCTTGCGCGTTGGTGTTTGTGGGTTATGTTCAGGCGTCAGCCCTTTATACCTTATATATATAGTAGGGGTTCAAGATGTATATAGTAAAGGTGCAAAGGAAAAGCCAACGCCACTTTACAGTAAAAGATTTTGACAAGTTCATTGTGGTCAACGAAGCTCTCTCTGCTCATGAGAGGTTGTGTTGCAAGGTGCCTGAAAAAATTCTCGAGCAGAAACTAAAAATTTCTCGAGCAGAAACTGTCAGTTTCTGCTACAGAAACTTTTTGTTTCTCGAGCAGAAAAAAGCAATGACATACACATTGACGCCGAATAGGTCATAGATACACACAAAAAAATCCCCATATTCCTTACATTGGAGTATGGGGATCGCTCTATGTTGTAAGCAGACTCTTCTTAGTCCTTCATGAATGATTGACCGTAGTTGAGAGTCTTTTAATACTACCCTCTGTTGTACGTTACCATTCATTATTATTCTCTTCGTATATTAGTCAATGTTTAAAAAAAAATCATAATGTTTATACCTCGGGAATATGACTATGAGAGGTGGTGATTCTCTTGTTCACTTCGCGCAATTCGTTGTTCTGTTCTTGTTCGTTTATAGCGTACAATTGAGTGCTTAACTTACATATATTTAACTGAATGAATCTTGAAATCTGAAGAAAAAATCGTAACTTTATAACTCTTTAGCAGCAGCTTATGTCAGCTACGAAAAATCCAACAGACAGAGTGATTGGCAATATGAAGAGACAAGGTATGATAAGCTGCAACGAACACTAAAGACACCCAGTTCCTGACAAGCAAAGTGCATGTATTGGGGAGTTATGGTGCATCCCTTGTGGCGCATGCTGCAGGAGTCTGCCTTGATGCAATCTACAGCGGCACCAGCGAGCTCGAATCCGAAGCCAACGAGACTTTTTCTGAGCCGCTTTCGCATTGCTTCATCCAAGTCATCCTTTGTCTTTCCATCCCAATGGGAATTGTCGTTGCTGCCACCACCGCCACATGCAGGATGAGGTGTCATGACATCAAGACCTTCTCTTTTCAGGTATGGTAAAAAATCTTTACTAACCACCTTCCATACTCAGGGAGAGCTCACATTCAGAGGGTGACCTGGTCCGAAGCGTCAGACGAGTGCGTTCATGCGCGCAATGTACTTGCCGATGATGTCGAACTCGAGGTTGACGCGCGAGCCCACACTGATGTTGTGAAAGTTTGTGTGGTCGAATGTGTAGGGGATAATGCAGACCTGGAAAGAGCACTCGGTGGGGTTGCAGACAGTCAGACTGACGCCATTGACGGTGATGCTTCCCTTGTCGACGCAAAAGTATCCACGGCGTGCCATATCCGGATGGAAGTCATATTCGAAGGTGTATTGATGGCTGCCTTCTTGGTCTTCAATGCGGGTACATAACGCAGTTTGGTCGACGTGGCCCTGTACGATGTGCCCATCGAGCCTGCCGTTCATCATCATCGACCGCTCCACGTTGACCTCATCGCCCTCTTTGAGCTCTCCGAGATTGGAGCGCAGAAGCGTTTCGCGCATAGCAGTTACCGTGTATGTCTCGCCTTCAATGCTCACGACGGTAAGGCAGACTCCGTTGTGAGCAACACTCTGGTCGATAGAAAGTTCATTGGTGAAGGAGCAACGCATGGTGATGTGTACGTTGTCCTGTTCGTGCTCGATTTTGACGACCCTTGCCGTCTCTTCTACAATACCTGAAAACATAGTGCTTGTTGTTGTGGTTTACGTTAGATAATGCAAAAATAATAAAAAAAAATGGTTTAAAAGTTAAACTCGGAAAAAAAAAGTTGAATTGTTTGGAAAAAAGCAGAAGAATCCGTAATTTTGTAGCGATTTAGCCATTTAACAACTAACCAAACGAGATGAAATCACTGCAAATACTCCTGACGCTGCTTCACCTTCCTCTTCTTGCTCAAGCTCAGGAAGGATGGACCTTGCATGAGTGTCTTGAATATGCCTTGCAAAACAATATTCAGATACAAAAATCCATCGTGAGCGAGCAGAAAGGCGAAGTGAGCCTCAACCAATACAAGGCGCAGTTGCTGCCCACCCTGAGTTTCGCTACAACGCAGAGCTTGGGCTATCGTCCCTTTCAGGAATCCTCTGCCATTGTTCAGGACGGCCAAGTGACTGCCATCACCAAGAAAGTGACGGGGCAGGGCACCTATGGTCTGAATGCCTCCTGGACCGTCTGGAACGGAGGGGCAAATCGCATGAATGTGAAAAATCAGGAGATTGAGAATCAGATTTCTTCACTCTCTACCGAGATAACCGGACTCAGCATACAGGAAGAGATCGCTAAGCTCTACGTTGCCATTCTCTATACCTCAGAAGCAGAAAAAGTGGCAGAGCAGTTGGCAGAAACAGCCAAAAAGCAGTGGGAAAGAGGTCAGGCGCTTTATGAGAACGGACAAATGGCTAAAGCTGAAGTGACAACGCTCGAAGCGCAATACAGCAATGCAAGATACGACGTGGTGAACAGCCGGACGCAGATTGCCAACTATAAAAGACAACTCAAGGCCTTGCTTGAACTCGACCTGAACACAGCCTTTGACATAACTGGTCAGGAGCCCACCGACGATCAAGTGATGCAGCCTCTGCCATCGGCTCAGTCGGTCTTCGAGCAGGCAATGAGCACTCGCCCCGAGATACGCAGCGCGCTGTTGAGCATCGATGCTGCCACATTGAAAGAGAAGATAGAGAAAGCAGGCTACCAACCCACCGTGACGCTCAACGGAGGCATCGGCGACAGTCATTCGACGGGTAGCAGCGTTGCATACGGTCAACAAATGAAGCGCAATCTGAATGGTAGTTTAGGCGTAACCATAAGCGTGCCCATCTTCGATCAGCAAAGAGTAAGAAGTGCCGTCGAAAAGGCTCGACTGAGCAAGACGGACAGCCAACTTGACCTGATGGACCAACGCAACAAACTGTCGTCCGTCATCGAGGACTATTGGCTCAATGCCACCACAAACCAACAACGATACCTTGCAGCCCGTAGTGCTGCACAGAGTCAGCGAGAGAGTTACAACCAGCTCAACGAACAATTCAAGGAGGGTCTCAAGAACGTTGTAGAACTCTTGCAAGGACGAGACAACCTCCTGAATGCCGAGCAGAAACTTCTTGAAAGCAAATACAACGCATTGCTCTATGCTCAATTGCTGAAGTTTTATGCAGGAGCAGAAATCGACATGTGACCCCATACCATACTAAAAAACGATAACACATCACTATGAAAATAATGAAGACCATGATCTTGCCACTTGCTGCCCTTCTTCTGATGATGAGTGGTTGTGGAAAGAAGACAGAGAAGACCGTTGCTACCATAGAAGTGGAGCAAGGTGACATCAATACGACGGTGACTGCCACAGGCACCATCGAACCGGTGACGAGCGTGGACGTCGGCACGCAGGTCAGTGGCATTGTCAACAAACTATACGTTGACTATAACAGTGTGGTGAAGGCTGGACAGGTTATTGCTGAGCTCGACAAGACGAACTTGACGAGTGAACTGAACTCAGCCAAGGCACAGTTGACCAACCAACTCAACAACCTAAGCTACCAGAAGACGAATTACGAAAGATTTAAGAACCTCTTCAACAAGGGACTTGTGAGCGCCAACGACTTCGAGCAAGCCCGTCTCTCTTATCAGCAGGCTGAACAGCAAGTGGCGCAGACGCGAGAAAGTGTAAAGAAGGCACAGACGAATCTGGGCTATGCCACCATTACAAGTCCCATAGACGGCATCGTGCTGTCGAAGGAGGTGGAAGAGGGACAGACTGTTGCTTCAAGTTTCAACACACCCACGCTCTTCAAAATAGCACAAGACCTGACTCAGATGCGCGTCATTGCCGACGTGGACGAGGCTGACATAGGCGAGGTGCGCGAGGGGCAACGTGTTAGCTTCACGGTGGATGCGTTCCCCAACGATGTCTTTGAGGGGGAGGTGACACAAGTGCGTCAGCAAGCCACCACTGAAAGTAACGTTGTGACCTACGAAGTAGTGGTGAGCGCTCCTAATGCAGACCTTAAACTTAAGCCCGGACTTACAGCATCCATCACCATCTTTACGATGGAGGTGAACAATGTTGTGTATGTTGCCAACAAGGCGCTCCGCTTCACACCCACTCCTGACATGCTTGACGAAGGAGAAAGCATTGTTGACTGCCAGAGCGAACATAAGGTGTGGGTGAAGGATGGAATGACGATAAAAGCCCTACCTGTAGAAACCGGAATTACCAATGGAACAGTGACTGCCGTGAAGGGGCTCAAGCCTGGTACGGAACTGATTACTGATATCGTGGTGGCTATGCCCGATCAAGAAGGCATAGGTGGAAAGAATCCCTTTATGCCTCAGCCAAAAGGAAGGGACCAAAAGAAAAAGCCGGGCAACTAAACGTAAGTGGAAGTTATGAAAGATAACAAGAGGGTTGTCATCGAACTGCAAGATGTCAGACGAAACTTCAAGGTCGGAAGCGAGGTGGTCCATGCTCTGCGTGGCATCAGCTTCAAGATTTATGAAGGTGAGTTCGTGACGATCATGGGTACGTCGGGAAGCGGAAAATCAACTCTGCTCAACCAACTGGGATGTCTCGATACTCCAACAAGTGGGGAGTATTATCTTGACGGAACGCCGGTGCGCAAGATGAAACGGTCGGAAAGAGCCGTGCTTCGCAACCGTAAAATTGGTTTCGTCTTCCAGAATTATAATCTGCTGCCAAAGACAACGGCAGTAGAAAACGTGGAGTTGCCCCTGATGTACAACACCAAGTACAATGCAAAACAGCGACGAGAAGCTGCTGTCAAGGCTCTTCAGGCAGTTGGACTTGGCGAACGGCTTGAACATAAGTCCAACCAAATGTCAGGTGGTCAGATGCAACGTGTGGCTATTGCAAGAGCGCTCGTCAATGACCCTGCAGTCATCCTGGCAGACGAGGCAACAGGTAACCTCGATACAAGAACTTCTTTTGAGATGCTCGTTCTGTTCCAACGACTGCATAAGGAGGGAAGAACCATTATTTTTGTCACCCACAACCCTGAGATAGCCCAATACTCCAGCAGGAACATCATGCTTCGAGATGGTAAAATACGCGAGGACCAGATAAACGAAAACATCCAAAGTGCTGCAGAAGCACTTGCTGCGCTCCCTGCACCGCAGGACGATTAACGAACCGCGCATGCTGTGAGTGGCGGCTGCAGACGGCAGCGAACCCGCAAGTCCTTTGTTATAGACGTTCAATCATTAAGAAAATAGAAATTGTGAGTTTTGCTAACTTGATAAGAGTGGCCATTATGGCCATATTGAATAATAAGATACGCACCTTGCTATCCATGTTGGGTATCATCATTGGCGTGGCTGCTGTCATCATCATGATGAGCATCGGACAAGGTTCTAAGATGAGCATCCGACAGGAACTGTCGAAGATGGGAACCAATCTCATCATCATACGACCTGGGGCGGACATGCATGGAGGGGTGCGCCAGGATCCGTCAGCCATGCAGACGCTTAAGGTGGCAGACTATGAAAGCATCAAGAATGAAGCAAAGCTAATCAGGAATGTGAGTCCGGAGGTGACGTCGTCTGGACAGGTCATTTATGGTGCGAACAACACGACGACCACCGTTTATGGCGAGACACCAGAGTATCTCGATGTCAAGCTGTGGACGCTTGAGGACGGCGACTGTTTTACGCCCGAAGACATCAAGAAGAGTGCCAAGGTTTGTCTCGTCGGGCGAACCATTGTCGAGGAACTCTTCGGCGACAAAAATGCAGATTGCATCGGCAAGACGATACGCTTCAAGAGCATTCCGTTGCGCATCATCGGTGTGCTCAAGTCGAAAGGTTTTAATAATTGGGGCATGGACCAGGACAATGTGATCATTGCACCCTATACCACGGTGATGAAGCGAATTGCTGCACAGAACTATCTCTCTACCATCAACGTGAGTGCTTTGTCGGAAGAACAGAGTGACGCTTGTATTGACGAATTGAAGACGATCCTCTCGCGCAACCATAAGATTAAGGAGGGGATGCCAGAGGACTTCACCATTCGGTCGCAGCAAGAGATGATGGAGACCATGTCGACCACCATGGACACCATCACCATCATACTGGTCGTTGCCGCAGCATTCTCCCTGCTCGTGGCAGGCATCGGCATCATGAACATTATGCTCGTGAGCGTGACAGAACGAACAAAGGAAATTGGTTTGCGCATGAGTGTAGGCGCAAGAGGCAGAGACATCTCTCGGCAATTTTTGGTGGAAGCGATTATGATCTCACTCACCGGAGGCTTGTTGGGCGTGATCGTCGGCATCGGAGGTGCCACTGCTGCAAGCAGTATGGGTTTGCCTTGTAGCGTTCCGCTCTGGAGTGTGGTGCTTAGTTTCACTGTCTGTGCGCTCATTGGTCTCATTTTTGGTTTCATCCCGGCACGCAAAGCCGCTCGTATGGACCCGATTGAAGCAATAAGATACGAATAAATATTCTTAAGTCTAATATGAAAAAGATTCTTTTCGCAATTCTCTTTTGCCTCCCTATTCTGGCAAATGCTAAAGCAAAGAAAGACGATGCACCATACTTGGCTGGCGCAGTGCCAGAAGTGAATGGTGTCGTGACGTTTCAGGAATCGTTTCGAGTGCCTGGAAAATCTTCCATCCAGATTCATGACGTGATGAAGTCATGGATAGAAAATCTCGTGGAAAACTCTATTCCTGCTCCCACCAACTATGCCCGAGTTGTCATGGATGAACCTGACACGATTGTGGCAAAAGTGTGTGAATGGCAGGTTTTCACAAAAAGGTTCCTCAACCTTGACCGTGCCCGTTTTCGCTACACCTTGGCAGTATCCATCGATGGAGACCGCGTGCTTATCACACAGACGGGCTTAGCCTGGTACTATGGTGAGGACATGGAGGGCAATCGTGGCGATACCTATCGTGCTGAAGAGTGGATCAACGATGCGAATGCGCTGAATAAAACGCGCGATAAGTTGCTGCCCAGAAGTGGTAAGTTCCGTCGCAAGACGATAGATCGCTTCAATGAACTCATGGAAAGTGCAATGGATATGTTTGAAGAAACGCCCAAGATGGTGCCTACCGAACAAAAGAAGGTACGCAAGGCGGTTTCTGTTGATTAAGTGCATGGGACCACGGTGAAAATTAGTGGAGATGAAGCAGGTGACTAGAACCAAGAAGAGGTGGTCATCAAGAAGTGCCATTTGATGAAAACCTCATCTGCTTTACTCTGACATAAAACGATTGAACACTTATTTACCTTTCAACTTGGTTAGATGAATCAACTTGAAGAACTCGAAGCGCAAGTAGCCAAACTGCGTGCAAAGCGTAACCGAGGAATTGGACGTGAGAAACTGCGTGCCGTTCTTAACGTAGTCTACCTCCTGCTGGCAGTAGTGGGGCTGGTACTCTATTTCTTCGTTTTCAAGGATGGAGAAAAACTCCCGGCGTTGTATGTAGTAGGGGCAGGGATGCTTCTAAAAATCATAGAATTTGTCTTGCGTTTTACGGCTTAACGAGTATTTGAAATGTTCATAGTCGCACAAAATACGACCATTCAGACCGCCCGCACATGGTGTAGGCGGTCGTTGTCGCTATTATTGCTTTTCCTTTTCCAGGTGGCATCGAACGCTCAGATTCGCTCTGCTGAAGGCAATGAGCGGGTCTCGGATAATGCGCTCGGTGGTGCCTCAACTATGTGGTCTCCTTCTAATGGTGATGAGAAAAATGGCTCCAATCGGGTTACGTGGGGACGCGATACGACGAAACATGATAAACACATGCCAATAGGTGTTTTTCAATGGACACTCGATCGTCGTTTGGGCACCATCATACCCACCGAAAACAACGACACTATGGTACACCATTACAGTCATTTCAACAATACGGATGGGTATAATGGTGAATACAATTACTTGGGCAACATAGCATCTCCTCGTCTTTCACGTGTTTACCTGAATAGAACGGAGCTCATGCCTTTTCTTATCCTTCAACCTCTCGACTATGGCATTCAACCTCTTGAAAAGTCGCTCTTCTCTAATACGCTCTCTCCCATAACCAACCTTTCCTATCACAGTTGCGGCAACAACCAAACAGGAGAGGATCGCGTGCGTGCCTATTTTGCTACAAATATCAATAAACGTGCGGGGGTAGGTTTCAAGATAGATTATCTTTATGGAAGAGGATATTATAATAGTTCTCAGAACTCCGTGTTCAACACCAATTTGTTCGGCTATTATCAAGGTGAACGCTATCAAATGCATCTATGGACCGACTTCGCGCATCAGAAAAATGCAGAAAGTGGAGGTGTTGAAGATGACAGATATATTCGCAATCCGCAGAGCTTTCCGCAGAGCTATGCTTCAAAAGACATACCCTCTATGCTTGCAGAGGCTTTCAACCGAAATGATGTGCAGACCTACTATCTCACGCATCGCTACAACTTGGGCTACTATAGAGAACTTGTTGTGCCTGATTCGATCAAGCCTAAGATGCCAAGCGATGACGAACTGTTGATGCAGCTCAATGACAGTCTGCGCCAGATAGCACTTGCCGACTCTGCTTTTCGTAGAAATATGGTTGATTCGCTCCAAATGAAATGGGAAAATTCTTTGGTCAATCCACGCGAATTTGTTTCCGTTTCGAGCCTCATCCATACTTTTCAGGTGGATCATATTATTCATCATCATTACAGCCAGAATACACCGGAGCATTATTACACCAATCTCTTCTATGGCACTCCGGCAGATCTCTCCAATGAGACGCGAGGCGTCAAATTGCGCAACACAATCGGACTCACCCTCAATGAGGGATTTAAACGATGGGTTAAGTTCGGTCTTACCTTTTTTGCCACCCATCAACACGAGAACTACGATCTCCCCATTGCCGACAACACGAACCCTTCTGCCTTCAAACGATATGCAGAGAATGACATCAGTGTAGGGGGAGAAATGAGCAAAAGAAATGGTTCGTTGCTCCACTACAAAGTGAACGGTGAGGTTACGCTCATTGGCAAGGTAGGAGCTTTCAATGTGGAAGGATGGGGCGACCTTAATGTGGCAATAGGTAAACGAGATACTGCACAATTGGCTGTCCATGCGTTCATTAAGAATCAGAAACCTGACTTCTATCTGCGTCATTTTCACAGTCAAACCACATGGTGGGACAATGACTTGGACATGGAGAAGCGTTTGCGCATAGAAGGAACACTCAGCAATCGTCGCACTAAGACGAGTCTGACGGTAGGTTTTGAAAATTTAGCAAGATACACCTACCTCTCCATGCAGAACAAACTGTTGGAAGGTGCAGACCCTGCATCCAACCAGTCTACTGCATACAGTCACAACGTGCGAGTAGGGCAGGTATCGCATAATATTCAGGTGTTCAGTGCTGCTTTAAAACAAGACTTCAGATTGGGACCCTTAAACTGGGAGAATGAGATTACCTTTCAGACCTCCTCTAGCAACTTGCTTCCTTTGCCAAAACTGAATGTCTACAGCAACCTCTTTCTGCTCTTCCGCATGGGTATAAAGAAGGTGCTGCGTGTAGAAGTAGGTGGCGACATACGCTACTTCACCAGTTATGATGCACCCGATTATGCTCCCAGCATCGGACAGTTTGCTTTACAGGATCCTGCCTTGCCGATGGTGAAGATAGGTAATTATCCCATCGTGAATGTCTACGCAAACCTCCATTTGAAACATTGTCGCATATATGCAGCGGTAAACCATGTGAATGCAGGTACAGGCAATATGTTTCTTGCTCCTCATTATCCCATCAACCCTCTTTCCATTCATTGGGGCGTTAGTTGGAATTTCTTTAACTGATGCCTCAAACGCATGCGCCAACAGATGCTCCAATACATAACTATCTCAAACTGCATATTCCTAACTGCACATTCCTAACTGCATTTTTCTAACAGCACATTCCAAACCTCTTATTCCAAATCACATATTCCTAATAGAACTTTACACAAAGACTACAACAGCATATTTCCAAAAGCGTGTTCTCAACGGTATGTTTCTAACGGCTTACTGTTTGCTGAGCTGCCCCTACAGGATACCGCCATATTGTAAGATAATCCAATAAAGAAACTTGAACATATAAACGTTTTGATAAATATTCGTCATAATCTATTCTTCGTTGTCTTCGTGCTTTGTGCCATAGCCTACGCTATTGTTCCCGCTCCGATGAGATGGAACAGGGTGCTCTGTGCCGATACATTACTAGACGATACCACAACTCCCATAAGTAGGGTAGACAGCAGTCGCTTGAATAAAAACATTGAAATAATGGAATCTGCGCATCATGTAGTTGAGCAGTCAGATTCTTTAACTACAGACTCTTTAGACTTCGATTCTGCAGTATTTGTTCCCAGAAAGCAACTTACTGTGGATAGCGTACTGCTTTCAGTGAGTCAGGATAGCATTCTCTCGCTCATTGCCTCCAACAAAGTGATAGAAGTGTTGCCAAACACAACCCAAAAGGACACCCTGAAATCTGATACCGTGAGCAAGAGTAAATCCGCTCTTGACGCTCCTGTACAGTTTTCGGCAGAAGACTCTATCGTCTTCAACTACGCGATTTCGCGAGCCGATCTTTTCGGACAAGGTAAGGTTGCTTATCAAAACCTACAGCTCGAAGCCGATGTCATAACCATGTCATTAGACAGCAGCATTGTTCATGCGAACGGAAGAACTGACACCACAAACGCAAAAAACGAGATAGTCGGTAAGCCCATATTTCGTCAGGGTGGCGACGAATATGAGCCAGACAGTATCAGCTATAACTTTAAGACACAAAAGGCCTTCATCTCCAATGTGTATACAGATCAGGGTGAAGGCATCATGATTAGTCAAGAAAGCAAACGTGATAGCATGGGTGTGATGTATGTTCAGCACGCTAAGTACACCACCTGCGATGCCGAACATCCACACTTCTACCTCTCACTCACTCGTGCCAAGGTAAGACCTGGCGAAGATGTTGTGTTCGGACCTGCCTATCTTGTGGTGGAAGATGTGCCTCTTCCCATTGCTATCCCCTATGGCTTTTTCCCTTTCTCAAGGAGCTATAGTAGTGGTTTTATTATGCCTACCTATGGCGACGAAACGTCGCGTGGATTTTATCTTCGTGATGGTGGCTACTATTTTGCCATTAACGACAAGATCGATGTCAAACTGTTGGGCGAAATCTACACGAAAGGCTCCTGGGGCGTTTCTTCCATGGTCAATTACAAAAAGAGATACCGTTTTGGCGGCAATTTCTTCTTCTCTTATCAAAACACAAAGGAGGGTGAGCGTAATATGCCAGACTATGCAGAATCTACCAGTTTCAAGATTACATGGTCCCATCGTCAGGATGCAAAAGCCAATCCGTCTCAAAGTTTTTCTGCAAGTGTTAACTTTGCTACATCGAGTTATGAACGAAACAATCTGATCTCGATGTATAACCCAGAGAGCTATACGCAAAGCACACGTACCTCATCTATTAGTTACTCCAAAACCTTCAATAGCATAGGCTTAACCTTGAGTGGAACCTTCAATCTCGCGCAGAATATGCGTGATAGCACACTCTCTGTCACCTTGCCGTCACTCAATATTTCACTCAACCGTTTCTATCCGTTCAAGCGAAAGAAAAGGGTGGGAGAAGAGAAGTGGTATGAAAAGATTTCTTTGTCTTATACGGGAACAATCTCAAACAGTATTACGGCAAAAGAAAATGAAATCATGAAGAAAAGCCTCATCAAGGATTGGCGTAACGGTATGCGTCACCAAATTCCCATCAATGCTTCTTTTACAGTAGCAAAATACATTAATGTTACGCCTTCATTCAACTTCACAGATCGAATGTATTCCAACAAGGTGATGCAATCATGGGATCGAGAGCTACAGACCGTAAAGCATGATACTGTCTACGGTTTCTATAATGTCTACAACTACGACTTCCGCATTCAGGCAAATACCAAACTCTATGGTAGGTACACCCCACTGCCGTGGTTTGGCGGAAAGAAGATTGCTGCCATTCGTCACGTGTTCACACCGAGCATTTCTTTTGGCTATGCGCCAGATTTCAGTAGCCATCGATATGGTTTCTATGACAGTTATGTGCGAACAGACGCTAACGGAAATGTCTCTACAGTGACATATTCACCTTTTCAGGGGCAACTCTATGGCACCGTTTCGCAAGGCAAGACGGGAAGCGTCTCTCTTGATATATCCAACAATGTAGAAATGAAAGTGAGAACAGACAAGGATTCCACAGGCTATAAGAAGATAAGCCTCATCGACGAATTGGGCGCTTCTCTTTCCTATAATATGGCAGCAAAAAGCCGTCCATGGAGTGACCTTGCCATGCGAATCCGCCTGAAACTGACAAAATCATATACGTTCTCTATGAATGCTGTATTTGCTACTTACGCTTATGCATTCAATCAGTATGGAAATGTGTATGTGTCCGACCAGACGGAGTGGTCGAGAGGAAGGTTCGGTCGCTTTCAAGGTATGTCGCAGAATCTTTCGTACACCTTCAACAACCAGACCTTCTCAAAACTCTTCGGCGGAAAAAAAGAAAAGACGAAGAGTGAAGATGAGGATAGTGACGAAACAGAAAATGACCCCACAAACACGAATCTTGACCCAGAGCGAGCCAAAGCCAAGAATGCAGCAAAAAAGAGTAGTGAGTCTGGACTAGATGAAGACGGATATGTGAAGTTCTCTCTCCCATGGAGTTTCTCTGTTTCCTATGGAGTCTCGCTGCGTGAAAACACGAGTGCTCCAATCAATAAGCAAACGATGCGCTATCCCTATAAGTTGACCCATACGCTCAACTTCTCGGGCAACCTTCGTATTGCAGAAGGTTGGAACATCAACTTTTCTTCTGGTTACGACTTCAACTTTAAGCGCCTATCTATGACAACGGCGTCACTCTCACGAGACCTCCATTGCTTCTCGATGTCATGCTCTATGGTTATCGCGCCTTATCGGTCTTATAATTTTACGTTCTCTTGTAATGCAAGTACCTTGGCAGATGCACTCAAATGGCGCAAGCAGAGTAGCTATTCGGGCAATATAAATTGGTATTAATTCAACGAGAATAAACAAAAAGAAACTGTTTTAGAGTTTTTGAACGTGCATTCTCGTCATGTTCAACTCTAAAACAGCTTCTTCTTTGAAGGTGCTTTTCTATGTGTCTAAATGGGGAGGATTTTACTTGTTATCTTCGTTTGCCTTCTTTAGCTTAGCTGCAACTTCCGGCTTCACCTTGTAGCGCTTGTTCAACCCTTTGATAACATCGTTGGTGATGTCGTAGGCAGGATTAGCATAGAGCATATTGTCACCGCCCTTGGAGAGGATATAATCATACTTCTTTTTCTTGTTGTATACCTTGAGGAAGGCTTGAATGCTGTCGCGCATCTCATCATTGTAGGCCGCCTGTGTATTTGCAAATTCAGCAGAGAGGCGATCGGATAATGCTGCAAGCTCTTGTTCTTCTCTTTGGATTCCTGCTTGAGCGCGTTCCAACTCATCTCGGGTCGTAAAACCGTTACTTTCATATTTCTTCTGCATCGAAGCGGCATGCTGTTGAAGTGTGTGCTGCTTAGCAGCCAGTTCTTTCTGAATGTTGGCATATTCAACAGCCATAACTTCTGTGTAATCTTTGCAGAATTGATACTGGGTCATCAGGCTGTCCACTTCGACAAAAGCAATCCGTAATCCAGAGTTGGGAGCAATGGGCTCGTTTTTCGTTTCTTCCACCTCATCCTCTGTTTTTCCGCCGCAGCTCATAATCATGAGCATGGCAGATGCCAAGAAAAATAGTTTCTTCATATATAATAAAATGTATAATTAAATTCTTTCTTTGACACGATGTCGATTATTTGCTTCTCTGCGCTCCATCTTGTCCATGCTCTGCACACAATGAATACCTCTATCTCGCATCGCTTTGCTTTGTCCAATGTGTAGGCTTCTAAAGGTGTGCCGATGGCCAAAAATGACAGCTATCGACAAAAATATCATTGCAAGAGCAATTATTCCGAGACAAAGAAGCAAAACTTTCAACATTTCTTTGTATATTTGCACCACAAAGGTAAGTAATAATGTTTTATAGTAAGCCATATTAGCTCAACATTTAACCATTTTTAAGACCTTTTTGTCATATTTGTTGTTAAAGAGCATAGACGTAGTAAGTTTTTAACTTATTCTCATCCACATCTCACCTTAACAGCAGACAAAACATATCATCAATTTTGAACATAATCACTGTAAATTTAATATCTCAATACAATAATGAATAAGGTAGAACTCAAACCAACAACCATCTTTGAATGCTTCGCCGAAGTGAATAAAGTGCCTCGCCCATCTAAACGTGAGGAAAAAATGATTGAATTTCTCTTGCAGTTTGGCAAGACACTCGGGCTTGACACCCAAAGAGACGAATGTGGCAATGTTATTATTCGTAAACCCGCCACAGCAGGCATGGAAGGCAAACCTACGGTCATACTGCAAAGCCACATGGATATGGTGTGTGAGCCAAGTGACGGGTCATTCGACTTTGAGAACCTTCCCATTGAAACATACGTAGACGGCGAATGGATGCGAGCAAAGGGCACAACTCTTGGGGCAGACGATGGTATTGGTATTGCTATGGAGATGGCACTTCTGAAGTCAACAGACATTGAGCACGGTCCCATAGAATGTGTGTTCACACGCGACGAGGAGACGGGTTTGACTGGTGCTGAAGCGATGAAGCCTGGATTCATGTCTGGTCAATACCTCATCAATTTGGACAGTGAGGACGAAGGCCAAATCTTTGTTAGCTGTGCGGGAGGATGCCGCACCACAGCAACCTTCCACTACGAACCGCAAGCCGTGCCTGAAGGTATGTTTTTTGCTCGTCTCTCTATTGCGGGGCTTACTGGTGGACATAGTGGCGACGACATAAACAAGAAGCGTGCCAATGCTAACAAGTTACTCATTCGTTTCCTCTATCAGACCATGAAGCAGACCGAACTGCATCTCGTCGATTTGCAGTCAGGCGGTCTCCACAACGCCATTCCTCGAGAAGGTTATGCTGTCATCGCAGTCCCACGGGCATGGAAGGAACAATTGGCGATCAACTGGAATATTTATCGTAGTGAAGTAGAACAGGAATACGAAGTAACAGAACCAAAGGTTGTTCTTGACCTGGAGTCATGCGATGCGCCATCAACGATGATTGACGACGCAACAGCCCATCGCCTCATTATGGCTTGTCAAGCCGTTGATAATGGAGTCTACGCAATGTGCCAGAGCATTAAACTGGTAGAGACCAGCAGCAATCTGGCAAGCATACGTGTAGATTCAGATACTCATACCATCAACATCAATAGCAGTCAGCGCTCCAGTTTGCTGAGTGCACGTCGCAATATGAGCGACACCATCGAAGCTTGCTTCCAATTAGCCGGAGCAGAAGTAAACGTTGGTGAAGGATATCCGGGCTGGGCGATGAATCCAAATAGCCGTCTTCTCTCTGTGGCAACAGAGCAATACTGCAACCTCTTTGGCAAAGAACCAATCGTTCGCGGCATTCATGCAGGTCTCGAGTGCGGGCTTTTTAGTGAGAAGTATCCGCACCTCGACATGGTAAGTTTCGGACCAACGCTTCGTGGAGTGCATAGTCCCGACGAAAAACTGCATATTCCCACGGTACAAATGGTTTGGGATCATTTGCTCGCCATACTAAAGAATATCTAAATCAAGCACAAATAACAGCCGCACGAACTTGAAACAGAAACTGTTCTACATCTTGTTCTCGATGCTCATCTTCGTCGCTATGTCATGCGATGATTATGACAAATGGACAACGTCTCCGCTTGCTACATTACGTTTGTCGTGTGATACGGTGAACTTTGGTACGGTAATCACCGAACAAAGTTCGCCCACGCAAACCATGTGGCTGTGGAACGATCACAAAGAAGGCATTCGTATCTCCGACATACGCTTGGCGGAAGGAAGTTCCAGTCTATTCCGTGTCAATGTAGATGGGCGTTACCTTTCTAATGGTCAAGGTGCAGACTTTGAAGTTCGCGGAGCAGATAGTCTGTGTGTGCGTCTTGAAGTCAAGGCTCCGGACATAGACAGTGATGAGCCGCACAAACATTCCGACAAGCTACTCTTTACGCTTGAGAGCGGGAGACAGCAAGAACTCGTGCTTGAAGCGGAAGGGCAAGATGTCCGCATTCTGAAGGCGCAACAGTTTGACCGAGATGCAACACTCAAGGCAGGTCGCCCTTATCTTGTTTATGATTCGTTGGTGGTGCTTTCCGATGCTACATTGTCCATTGAGCCAGGTGCTATTTTGCTGTTTCATGACGGAGTTTCTCTTGTCGTGAGAGGATCGTTGCAAGCGGTAGGCGAGGTTGAGAAACCTATCATTTTCCGAGGAGACCGTATGGACAATCTTCTTGATTATCTTCCCTACGACAACACAACAAACCGTTGGGGCGGTATTCACTTCATGCCCAATTGCAAGCCAAGCAGATTGGCACACTGCGACATTCATAGCGGAGACTACGGGATACAGTTAGATGAGAGTGAAAAAATCGACTCTGATGTCCCATCTCTGCACCTTTCAAACAGTATTATCCATAATGTTGCAGGTGCAGCACTTTCGGTAAGGGATAATAGTGCCATAGTGGAGGGAACACAATTCAGCAACGCGTTAGGCAATGTTGTGGACCTGTTAGGAGGACACACAAGCTTTACACACTGCACAATGGCTCAGTTCTATCCTTGGTTGGCAGAACGGGGCGCAGCTTTATGCCTTGCCGATCATGTAGGTGATGGTCCTCACCGTGTTGATCACCCATTGCTTTCTGCATCGTTCGTCAATTGTATAGTCACCGGTTATGCAGACGATGTGGTTGAGTTTTCACTGACAGACACGCAGGACGCACGCTCGCCTTGGCTTATTTCTCATTGTTTGCTTCGCACACCCCATACTTCTGATGATCGTCTCGTAGAAGTTATTTTTGACGAAGAAGACCTCTCGCCCAACGGCAAGGATCACTTTAGTCTTTTCGACACAGAGAATTTCCTTTACGACTTTACTCCAAAGCCAGAAAGTATTGTGAGGGGCAAAGCAGACCCAAGCGTAACGCAGATGATAAGTCCCAATGATCGGCGTGGCCGTAAGCGCATACACGATGATGGAACTTCAGATCTGGGCAGCGAGGCGTACTACGAGAATTAGGCATTCCGTTTGTATGAATGGTGCAGATAAAGCCTTTGTGTGGATTCTTACAGATTATACAAACTACCGTTTCCCGCACACAATGCTTCCATAGCAACTCCTGTCGTAGTCTCTCATCTCATCGTTCAACTGCAATATATCTCCAAATTCCTCTCCCCCCCCCCTCGGGCAGGTGCGTTTGTGCCTTAGAGGTATGAGCGCAGAAGGTCATGTTGCTTTCCTACAGTTTGAAGTAATAAACGCTATCGATTACATAAGAATAAAATATCTTGAAGACCATACTCCTCGTCGTCGGAAAAACTACCGACTCACATATTGAAGCTCTCACGAAGGACTACGTGTCGCGAATAGGGCACTATATGCCCTTTTCCATAGAGGTGATTCCGGAATTGCGAAATGCCAAATCACTAACCTTCGATCAACAAAAAGAGCGCGAAGCTGAATACATTCGCAAACAACTTCAGCCTGCTGACTATGTCGTGATGCTCGACGAGCATGGCACAGAGCGTCGTTCGGTGGATTTTGCCAAATGGATACAAAAGAAGACCCTGTCAGCACCTCGTCGTCTTGTCTTTCTGGTGGGTGGCCCCTATGGCTTCTCTCCTCAGATACATTCTTTAGCCAATGAGAAGATCTCGATTTCTCAGATGACTTTTTCCCACCAAATGATTCGCCTCCTTTTTGTTGAGCAAATCTATCGTGCCATGACTATCCTGCATGGCGAACCCTACCATCACGAGTAATCCAGACCAGATTTGTGTCAAGACGAAGACGGTCTGTTGTAACTGTTCCCCCCCAGTGTTTTTCCACCGACCCGTAAGACTCGCTCGCATCGCTTGGCCTTGCAAAAGATTGGCGCATCAAGACATTTTGCTTGATGCGCCAATATAATTTGTGGTTTGTAAAAAGTCTCCGCTTAGGCATTATTCAGCAGCAGGAGCCTGAGTCTGCTCTGCTTGGGGAGCTGTTTGCTCTGCGCTGGGCTGCTGTGTGGCAGAAGTCTGAGGAACGCCAGGCATAGCAGCAGGTGTCTCAGTAGCTGCGGGCTGCTCGAGAACAGAACCGGCAACAGCCTGATTTGAGGGGAGTGCAAACACCGTAATGACGCTGAGCACAACCATTACACCAGCAAGCGTCCATGTAGCCTTCTCTACGAAGTCAGTGGTCTTTCGGACACCGAGGAGTGAGTTGCTTTCTGCAAACCCACTTGCGAGACCGCCACCCTTAGATTCCTGAACAAATACGATGCCGCACAAAAGTATAGCGGCGAGCACGATAAGAATTACAATTGTAGTGTACAACATTGTT
>JAGHUD010000041.1 GCA_018065005.1 Candidatus Physcousia equi | reverse complement strand
CAGAAACTGAAAAGCACTGCATAGGAGCATGGCAAGTTGAGCGTTTGCCATCTGTTCTTGTCTAGTAAAAGGGGCTGAAAGCCCATCCTGCTTTTCGCTCGGGGGGGCTGTACTAAAAGCAATAGTTGCCATTCCAACGGAGATTGACACTTTAGGCACCATCGAAATATATGGACAGAAAGCTTGCGGTGCACACATATAGACTTCACCGAAGCCTCACTCATACCTGCCTTGCCAGCCACCCAACCCTGCATGCTTGATTTTGTCGCATTCTGAACGCAGTTGTGGCATTTGAGTCCACTGACCAATGCCTCGAACTGAGATTGATGGGTCGAAGTTCTGGTGCTTGAAGATATGCTGTTCTGCACGCAAACCTAAAAACGATTCAATGCGAGACACCGTTGCATCATAGTCCTGCACAAGGTCTTCAAAGCAGATGGGGAGATAGGTCTTCGACTCAGAATCGAAGCCACGATAGCACTGTTTGGTCCAGCGAATGAACTCATCGACATCGTGTGGAATCCACGAAACGTTGAGACGATGTGCAATAGCAAAGACATCACGTGGGTCACGATAAACAACGATGTGCCGAAAACCAGGAAGATAGGCAGCAAACATTTCCTCACGAAAGCGACAATCAGAGACAACTTGGTCGAGGATGAGGTGCGTTTGGGCTTTGTTGTGGAAATGGTTGAAGAGTGTCTGGAGTAGTTGGCGACAAAGCGCACGATACTCGTCCAGACCAAGGTCGCGAAGCATGAACAGATGGTGGCGCTTGTCGAACAGAGAGAGAATGGGTGTGAAGACATTCTCGCGCATATCGTCTATGGAGAGGTCCAGGACATCGTAAAGAAACTGATAGAAAAACGGTCGAAGAGAAGCGAAACGACTATAGAGTGCGCTGTCTGAAAAAAGACGCATGGTGTGTTTCAGGAGCGCATCATTCCAGTAGATGCTGGAGATATTGTGAGGATCGAAAGCCTGTTCAAGGTGCAACAAGCCACCCGTGTGACGGAGGAAGTTCACCTCACCCACACTCTCATCAGCGCGCGTCCGACTCCCAATGGGGCTCACATATCCGAGCACAGAATTGCACGCATACTCGCGCAGCAGGTCGACCACTGCTCCCGAGCCCGTGTAGCCAAAGCCGTCAACAGAGACAATGTTGTCAAATCGAGATTCGGTATCCCAACTCACCTGCTGTCCACTGCGCACCCACGCCCGGTAGTCATCATAGAAGCGGCTTCTCGCCCGTTCCACCATCATGCCGTGCGGAGCCCAACGACCCATGATTTTCCTGATGTTCATCGCTGTGTTCCGGATTAAAATTTATGTTTGCACATCAATGCTTAACTCTGTATTTTTTTGCATTCTTGACATAGATGCCATGGGGCGGTGGTGTGCTCCATCGACGACCCAGCAAATCGGTTCTTTCATCCATCTGGGCGGTGCTGCATGTCGAGGAGATGCCCGTTGGCTTTACACCTGCCACAAAAGAGATGGAGCCTGCGGCGTTGTCCTCTGCTATGTTGCTGATGGGGACATTGAGCAGTTTCCGACCATCGGAGTTGTTCGTGTAGAGCGCTGCTTTGGGTGTGGTGGTGTTGGAGAGTGCAGTCGTGCCTGTCGTGCCAGGAAAGAAGATACCTGCGAAATCCGAGCTGCTGGACGTGTCGTAAGCCACTTTCTTGCCATTGGCAGGAACGATGGTCATGCGCTCGTATCTGTTACCCGAGTTTGTGCCTGAGGTGGTGTTCACCTCATTGACGCCCCACACTTGCTCGCTGTAGAAGACGTGCAAAACCATCATGCCGTGCCCGTAGCAGGACTGGAAGAAATCCTCGCGCTGACGATTTTCGAGCATATAGTATTCATTTCTGTTCGCTTTGTTGCGAATGATGTATGCGTCGGGCCATTTTGCCAAGCTCCGCAGGGCTCCCACCTCCTTGTAGTCGGTAATCTCCTGAGGCGTGAGCCAGCCACAATACATTCGCTCGTAGCTCGTGTAGCCCATGGGACAGGTGCCGTAACCATAGCCGTCTTTGTCCATATAGGAACCGCCATCCATCACATCCCAGATGTCCATGCCGTAGTTTTCGTAGTTGATGTCGTACATATCAGGAATGCACATGCAATGACTGAACTCATGACAGGCCGTTCCGATGCCATCGACTTTCGTTCCGGACACTCCTCTCAACTCTGAGCTGCAGGCATACGTGTCGATGACTACTTGATTCGTGCGTATGACCCCATTACCATCGCCAGTTTCTTGTGCCTCTGAAAGGGAGTATTCGTGTGGCCAAATGCAATAGTGAGGTGCACCTTGCGCCTCACTCCTTCCTGCATAGATGACAAAGACTTGTTCCACCTCGCCATCCTTGTCCCAATCATATAAGGAGAAGTCCACTCCTTGCTCTATGGCCTGGTGCACAGCCTCCGCAACCATCGTTGCGGCATACTTGTCATTTCCGTTGGCATCATTACTGCCATAATAGCTCATCGTTTTACTCACGGTAAGCGGTCCGACAACGTCAAACTCGAGATCGAGCTTTCCATAGCTGCACGAGTAGAAGTAGTCGTGAACGGAGCCAGACATGCCATCATCGTCGAATCCCACTTCATTGAAATAACGATCATAGAACGCTTGATTGTGGGCATTATTCATCTTCTGGTCGCTAAAGTTGACCAGCAAGACAATGCCTCTTCGTTTGCCCTCTATGGGATTCGCTTCGGCACCCCATCTGGCTTTTCTCAGTGCCCTGCGTTGGGTCATCTTTGTTCGGCTGCTCTCCATCCTCACCTGCCAGGCATCGACGAGATCTTGTCGCTCTATGGGTGCAAAACCGATTTCTTCGTTCCCCTGAAAGGTGGCACCATCGGCGCTTTCATAGAAATGGACACGTTCGTCACCTCTCAGCACAACCTCCTCAGTGGTCCCGTCTCGTAGCGTTATTGTCTTCCTAACACGGCGTGCGGGCACTGCCACTGCAGAAACCACCACCAGCAACATCAGGGCAGCAAGAGAGCCCCTCCTCATCTTGTCCGGCTTCATCTGAGCACTACCTTTTTAATCTGCCCGTCTTGATACTTCAAAACATAGATGCCGGGATGGATGTCGATTCTGTTCAACTGACTGGCACGACAGCGTGAGATGGGCGTAGCATCCATCGAATAGATGGTCACCAACTGGTCGTCCTCGGGCAAGCGTGAGATATAGGTATGTGTGTCTACATACTTGAACTCGCTCCATTCGCTGTCAAGCATTTCTTCGGCATTGCCATGAATGGCTTGTACTCGAAATTTATAGGAGCAACCCGGTTCCAACGCGTCAAAGAGACAATTATTTTCTGTCACCGTTTTTGTTACAGGCATCTCTCCTTCCTTCGTGATTTCAACCACGTAACGCGTGGCATCCTCCACTTGCTCCCATCTTGCCATGAAACTTGTTTCGTCGCGCTCCTCCTTTGCCACATCCATAGGCTCTGGCGTGGCAAGTTGACCGTTCGTGCGGAAGAAAAATGTGATGCTTCCGTCTTCGTGCTCTTCAATATTGCGGATGGGCTGCCCCATGAGTTTCGACTCGCCATGGTAGACAACTGCGGCAGGCGTGGTCTCGTCGGTAAGATCGTAGTTGAACGTATTGCCTGGATAAAGGTTTCCGGCAAGACTTTCTGTCCATTCGTCGGCAGTCAAAGCGTTGTTCGTTCCTATCAACTTGTTGTTGGCTGGAATGAGCGTCATGCGCTGGTGCTTCACGTCGGTGTTCACCATGTTTTTGCTCCATTGAGTAGCATCGTAGTCGACATGCGTCACCATCATGCCATGCCGACCCACTCCGCAAACAGATACGTCCCATCCTTCGGGCTGTCTGTTTTCAAGCACATAGTATTCATTCGTGTTCTCAGGATTGGTCACGCGACATCCCACACCTCCACGAGCAAAGGGCTGCAATGTCACCTTTTGCGGTTCGGTCAGATCGACAAGTTCCTCCCAACCCATAAAGCTGCGCTCGTAGGCATTATAGGCTGCTGGCGTGTAGCTATTGTTGGCATACTCGCCATAGTCCATTATGCTCCAGACATCCATACCGAAAGCCTCGTAGTAGATGTCGTAGAAGTCAGGTAATCCCAGCGCATGACTCACCTCGTGGACACACACACCGATGCCGTCCATGCGGAGGTTATTTGGGTTATAGCCGGTGGGACCGAAAGCTTCGCTGCTGGCATCTTTGTCCAGTTTGCTCTTGTCCACATAGCGAGCTTCGGAAGAAACGCCATAACTTGAAAAGACTACCTTATCACCCTCTTCTGGCGTCACGGAGAGTTCGCTGACACCCTCTTTTGCCCAAATGGCATTGGCATCATACTTGGAAACGGAGTTTTCGCCCCAACCGGCATGGATAAAGTAGACAATATCCACCTTACCATTCTTGTCGTTGTCAAAGGTGGACCAGTCGACTTCAAAATTATTCACCGCCGACAACACAGCTTCTTTATACATCGAACCGATGCTGACATCCTTAGATGTACCGCTATTCTTGCCGTAGAAAGCATAACCTTCTTTGGTGGTGATAGGACCGATGAGGGTGAAATGTGGGGTGAACTGACCTCGACTCATCGTCTCGAAATACTGCCGCACACTTCCATAGCTGCCAATCTTTTGGCGTATCTCTTCTGTGTTCGTACCATTGAAGAAAAGTTCAAAACTTGCGCGCACCTCCTCAACGGTGGAGCCAGAAGCTGCAAAGGGACGGTCGGGGAATTGCACCAGCACGATGGGAATATTCTGCTCTCCGTAAGCCTTCATGGGAGCTGTTTTCTGGCTTCCAACTAAAAGTTTCGCACGGCGTGTGCCATGATCATCTGTGATGAAGGATTCAATGTGTTCGGGACGCTGGTTCTGCATCCATTCTTCTATGTCTGTTTGCGCTGTGGCTATGCCTGAGGTCGCAACAAAAGCAAAAAGTGTGATTAATCGTAATGTCATTGTATGATTTTTCGCAATTATGCGGCAAAAGTACAAAAAAAAGGTGAAGAAATGAAAAAAAGCGGTGAAATATTTTGATATGAAAGAAAAATCCCATAACTTTGCATCAAGAAAAAAAAACAATGGGGGATTAGCTCAGCTGGCTAGAGCGCTTGCATGGCATGCAAGAGGTCATCGGTTCGATTCCGATATTCTCCACTTAAGAACGAATCAAGAAGAGGAAACAGTATTATAACGCAGTTTCCTCTTTTTTTACCCATTATAATATGCCTTAGGGGGGCTCAGTGGAAATTTAGGCTCAGTGGAAATTTAGGCTCGATGGAAATTTAGGCTCAGTGGAAATTTGTGGGGATAAGTATAAATCTGGCTCAGTAGAAATTTTGTGAGGGTAAGCCCATGGTGGGGCAACAAAAAAAAGGCATGAATCGTCTCATGCCTTTTTTATATTTATATCAAGGAGCTATTGCCCTTGCATCTTCACGTTGCTTAGAATACGCCCTGAGCCATCATTGCCTTAGCAACCTTCATGAATCCGGCAACGTTTGCACCTTTGACGTAGTTTACATAACCATCGGGCTCTGTGCCATACTTCACGCAGTTCTCATGGATATTCTCCATAATCCAAAGCAACTTGGCATCAACTTCCTCTGAAGTCCAAGAGAGACGTTGGCTGTTCTGTGCCATTTCAAGACCTGAAACAGACACACCACCTGCATTTGATGCTTTGCCGGGGCAGTAGAGAAGCTTCGCGTCCTGGAAGACCTTGATAGCTTCGGGGGTGGTGGGCATGTTGGCACCTTCTGCTACGGCTATAACACCATTTGCTACAAGCGCTTTTGCTGCCTCCTCGTTGAGCTCGTTCTGTGTTGCACAGGGAAGTGCAATGTCTGCCTTCTCAAACCAAGGCTTTGCGCCCTCAACATATTTAGCATTGGGATACTGCTCCACATATTCACGGATACGTCCACGATATACATTCTTGAGCTCCATAATGTAGTCAAGCTTCGCGCGGTCGATACCTTCGGGGTCGTAGATATAGCCATCAGAGTCTGACATAGTCATGGGGGTGCCGCCCAACTGCAGAACCTTCTCTGCTGCATACTGAGCCACATTGCCGGCACCAGAAATCAGTACCTTCTTGCCTTCGATGGTCTCACCCTTAGTCTTAAGC
>JAGHUD010000045.1 GCA_018065005.1 Candidatus Physcousia equi | reverse complement strand
AAAGGAATGTCTGCTTTGAATTTTCAACGAATAGGATTTCTTTTCTCCCTTTATTTTTATTCGTAGGTTATTAGCGATATTCGTAGTTCCTCCCACATATTTTTTCTGCGAGATGTGCGCTATTGGATGGGGAGAAAGTTACGGATAGGTGTCGCAAAGCATAGATTTGTGAACTACGAATGGCACGAATAACCTACGAATAGGAAATTTCTTCTCCCTTTATTTTATATTCGTAGGTTATTTGCGTTATTCGTAGTTACTCCCTCATATTTTTTCTGCGAGATGTGCGCTATTGGATGGGGAGAAAGTTACGGAAAAGTGTCGCAAAGCGTAGATCTGTGAACTACGAATGGCACGAATAACCGCGAAATCACCGGGCATCTTCGCCTAAAACGTAACAGCAGAAATGGTCATTCATAATGTAGGTCTACGACGTCCGTTTTTTCTCTGCTAAAGAAAAACTTAGTTTCTGCTGCAGAAACTTTTGGTTTCTGCGTGAGAAACTTTCTGTTTCTGCTGCAGAAACTAAAAAGTGCTCTAGCAGCAACCTGTAATATCCGTCTGAAAGGAGGACAAAACAGCCAGCAAGCGAAGCTCCCGAACAAGAACAAAGGAGTGTAATTTGAGTCGAAAGGGAAATAAAGCAAATTGTTTTGAATTTGTTTGCACATGTCGGATAAATGCACTACTTTTGTCATGATATAAGGACAAATAGAAAAACAACATGTGGTTCACCTGCAAAATTAAATTTAACAAGGTAAGCGAAGAAGGTCTCATGACAAAGGTGCAAGAGACTTATCTGCTCGATGCGCTCAGTTTCACCGAAGCCGAAGCCCGTTTTCTTGAGGAAATGGCTCCCTTCATGAATGACGAGTTTGAAATAACGGATATCAAGAAGACGCGCGTAAGCGAACTCTTCACAAGCGTAGACTCGCTTGCCGACAAGTGGTATAAGGCTGTTGTGGCACTTATCACGTTGGACGAAAAGTCGGGCAAGGAGAAGCGAACGAACTGTCCTATGTATGTGCAAGCTGCCAACATCACCGATGCTTTGCACAACCTGCACGCGGGCATGCAAGGGTCGCTCTCCGATTATGTGGTAGTGTCGTTGGCAGAAACGCCTATCCTGGACGTATATCCTGTGAAGCTGGACACCGAAACGAATGAGAATCCTGCATAAAAAAAAGAGCGCGACGGGAGAGACAATCCTCCTGTCGCGCTCTTTTTTTCAAGCAGGGATCACGGTATGCTGATGCCATCCACCCGCAAGCTGATGAGTCCTGACGGCACTTCAATCTCGACAATCTCGCCCACTCGCTTTCCGACAATTCCTTGTGCTATGGGTGACTTGATGGAGAGTTTCCCTTCGTGCAAATTGGCTTCGTGGGGATTGACAATGGTGTAGGTCATTTTTGTGTTGTTGTTGAGGTTGGTCATCTCTACTTTACGAAACAGACCTACTGTGTCGCAATCCAGATGACTCATGTCCATGACGCGGGCATATTGGAGCACGCGCTGCTTGAAACGAATGCGCCCCAGCAACTTGCCTTGAGCGCGCTTGGCAGCGTGATACTCAAAGTTTTCGCTCAAATCGCCCTTGTCGCGCGCCTCGGCTATCTCGTTTTTCACCTTGGGCAACTGCACGTTGATCAGATCGTTGAGTTCTGCAACGAGTTCATCATAGCATTCTTTTGAGAGATATTCCATAGTATTTGTAGTGTGTAGAAGTAGGGTGTCTCATGCACCTGCGACGATGCGCGAGTAGCAATGTCTCAAATGCCATCATCGTCCTCATCATCGAAATCAAAAATCGGGAGGTCACCTGAGATGAACTGCGGAACGTCGGGCATCTCTTCGTTGAAGGCATCAAGCGAACGGCGATCCTTTTTGGTGGGTCTACCTGTACCGCGTGCACGATTGATGAATCCGCTCATCTTCGACATCTCCAGCAATTCGTATTGTTCGGGGGGCGTCACATTCTCCAACACCTCTGGGATGAGTTTTGCACCGACACGATGCTCCAATGTCTGGAGAACCTTGAACGAATAGGTGATGGGTGCCTTGCGCACGCTCACCACGTCGCCCACCTTGAGCGTGCGGCTGGGTTTAAGCTGAGCCCCCCCCATGGTGACTTGTCCTTTCTTGCAAGCTTGAGCTGCCAAACTGCGTGTCTTAAAGATACGGGCTGCCCATAACCATTTGTCTACTCTTGCTTCCATGGGCATTACTTGTTGTTGTAGTGACACATGGCAAACTGAATACCACTCAGGCAGAAAGCCTTGATGGCCTCTGCAGCCACAAGTTTTTTCTCCTCGATGACCTTCTCGTCTTCTGCCGAAAAGCGGCCCAGCACGAAGTCTACTTGCATACCGCGTGGGAAGTCGTTGCCAATGCCAAACTTCAGGCGACTGTAGTTCTGTGTGGAGAGCATCTGAGCAATGTGTTTCAGACCATTGTGGCCGGCATCACTGCCGTTCTGCTTCATGCGTATGGCACCCACTGGCAAAGAAAGGTCGTCCACGACGACGAGTATGTTCTGCAACTCCACCTTTTCTTGCTGCATCCAATATCTGACGGCGTTGCCGGAGAGGTTCATGTAGGTGCTGGGCTTGAGCAAGACAAGCTCGGCATTCTTGACGCGGGTCTTGGCGACGAAGCCATATCGCTTGTCTTCCCACTTGGCTCCCTGTGCGTCAGCAAGTGCATCGACAACTCGGAAACCGATGTTGTGGCGTGTGTTGTCGTATTCTGCACCGATGTTGCCAAGGCCAACGATTAAGTATTTCATTCTTTTTCCTTGTCTTTTGAGATAGGGATGGGCTTATAACGTCATCCTCTTCCTACAAAAAATGGGCAACGGTTGCCCGTCGCCCATATTTTGTTCGATTAACGTCCAAATTATTTCTTTGCAGCGGCAGCGGCACTTGCAGCAGCACGGGTCATCTTGACCTGGCATACAACAACGCTGGGGCTGGTAACGATTTCGAGACCTTCATAGCTGAGCTCTGCAACCTTGATGACCTTACCCAAACCGAGGTTGGTGACATCAATGTCGAGCTGCTCGGGAATCTGAGTGTAGGGAGCGCGAACCTTCAGCTTGCGAACGCTTGCAGCGAGCTTACCACCGGCCTTCACACCTTCTGCCAGACCATTGAGCTTGATGGGTACTTCCATGACGATGGGCTTTGTCTCGTTGATTTCGTAGAAGTCAACATGCAGCACATTGTCCTTAACGGGATGGAACTGAATCTCGCGCATAACGGCCTTGCGAACAGTGCCGTCGATGTCCAAATTAACGCTATAGATGTGGGGCGTATAGATGAGGTGACGAAGCTCATCGTTGCTGATGGCAATGCTTTCGGCAACGGGCTTGTTGTTTGCGTCACGCTTTTCGCCGTAGATGTTGCAAGGAACGAGGTCTTGCTTGCGCAGCTCCTTAGCTGCCTTCTTACCGCCTGCTACACGAGCGGTACCTTTGATGTCAATGCTCTTCATTGTTTTTTGTTTTTTTGTGTTACTCTAATTAAGTTATGCTTAATTTGCCATCACACGAGGTAGATGTGCTCAAAAGCGGGTGCAAATTTACAGCTTTTTTTTCAGTGGACAAAATTTATTCTATATTTTTTCATATTTTAGAGATAAAGATCGTCATCTGCAAAGCATGTTTGGACTGTTATGCGGTGTCTGTATGCTACGAATGGGCGCACTCGACATCAGTTGGCTGCCGTGAACTCATCAAGGAAGCGGGTGTCGTTCTCTGAGAACATTCGGAGGTCCTTGACTTGATATTTGAGGTTTGTGATGCGCTCGATGCCCATACCGAAAGCATAGCCCGTATATTCCTGCGCGTCTATGCCGTTTGCCTCCAGCACGGCAGGGTCTACCATGCCGCAACCGAGTATTTCCACCCAACCGGTGTGCTTGCAGAAGGAACAGCCCGTCCCGCCGCAGAGGTGGCATGAGATGTCCATCTCGGCACTGGGCTCGGTGAAGGGGAAGTATGAGGGACGAAGACGAATCTTTGTGTCGGGACCGAACATCTCCTGAGCAAAGAGCAGCAACACCTGCTTGAGGTCGGTAAAAGAGACGTTCTTGTCGATATAAAGTCCTTCCACCTGATGGAAGAAACAGTGGGCGCGTGCCGAGATGGCTTCATTGCGATAGACACGTCCCGGACAGATGACGCGTATGGGGGGCTTCTGTGTCTCCATGACGCGAGCCTGAACGCTTGAGGTGTGCGAACGCAATATAATGTCGGGATGTGCTTCGACGAAGAATGTGTCTTGCATGTCGCGGGCGGGATGGTCGTCGGCGAAATTCATAGAGGAATAGACGTGCCAATCGTCTTCTACCTCTGGGCCCTCTGCAAGAACGAAACCGAGACGAGAGAATATGTCGACAATCTCGTTGCGGACGATCGTGAGGGGATGGCGCGTGCCCAGACGTACGGGATAGGGCGTGCGGGTGAGGTCAAGGTCGTCGCCGGCTTGCTGCTGGCTCTGAACACTGTCCTTGAGCTCGTTGATGCGGTCGTTGAGCATTGTCTTGAGCTCGTTGATGCGCATGCCTACCTCCTTCTTCATCTCTCCGGGCACATTGCGGAACTCACTCATCAAGTCGTTGAGTATTCCTTTTTTTGAAAGGTATTTGATGCGGAGTTGCTCTGCCTCTTCTGCTGTCGCGGCCTTGAGGCTCTGGGCCTCGCTCATGAGTTGTTTTATCTTTTCTAACATTGTGGTGTATGAGTGATTTAACGATTTTGCGTGCAAAGATAAGCAAAATTTCGCAAAATGTACGCCTTATATAAAAATAATGTTGTAATTTTGCAAGAAAATAGTAGCACAAAGGTCCTGATGAAGACAACTCAACACAGAAATAATCGTTTTGCACAACCTGCAAAGTGGATGGCAAAAACGGCTGTAGTTTTCATGATGGCTTCGTGCAATGGCAGACAACAGAGCGACCAAGAGTGGGTGGATTCGGTGCTGGCAACGCTTGATGCGATACCCGACGACACAACGCTCGTGATGATGCAAGAAGAAGACATACGCATCGATGCACTGGACGCTAATTTTGAAGATTTCCTTTTCAACTTTCTGCGACACCCATCGCTGAGGGAAGAGCGCTGCCGGTTCCCTATGGCGCTCGTGGATTACTCAGGAAACACCCTGAAGTGGCTGAATAATGAAGGGGATATTGCCCATGAGATAGCGTGGGAAGGCAACGACTATATGATTCTTCTGGGTGACGAGTCGGATCTCGATGATTTGGACGCTCACCTACTCGACGTTGCCTATGTTCATCGCATCAACTTGCAAGAAGACTCCTCCAAACTGTTTGGGTTTACCAACAGAAATGGTTCTTGGTTGCTCGAATCCTTGCAGCAACTCTCCTTCGAAGAGCATCCGCAAGGGGATTTCCTTCGCTTCTATCAGCAATTTGCAACTGACGAGGTGTTCCGATTGGCGCACATTGCACAGCCGCTAATGATTACGCTTCCCGACGAGGAGATGGATGAAGATCTTGACGAAGAGGACCCGACACAAGAGGATGGATACGCCGCACACACGGCTGGACTGCCTGTCCCCAGAACGAATGAAGATGCAGCACATGATGAGGACCTCAGCGATGAGGAAACTGCCCCCGATGAACGCAGTTCTGACCTCGCCTCTCGCTCCTCAGACAGGCGATCCATTACCGGAACCATAGATGCTGATCAGTTTCCCGCTTTTGCTCCAGAACTGCCCACGCACCAGTTTACCATCATCGAGCACACTTCGCTCTTACCCACAAACAATCGTGTGGTGATGGTGGTTTGCAATCTGGCAAGCGGCATCTCTGACTTGCTGACTTTTGAGCGGCACAACCAAGAATGGAGACTTGTTAAACTGGAACGATAAGGTTTCGTTGTCAGTAACCGCCCATAAAAATAATGGATATAGAATTACTCGAATGAAAATAGAGAAAAATAAAGAACTGAAAGAGTTAACCACAATGGGCATTTCGGCAAAAGCGCGATGGTTTGTGGAGTATGACAGCATAGAAGAGTTGCGCTACGCCCTCAAATTGTTTGGGCAGGGAGCAGCACCTGAGGGAGAGCCTGAGCCCAGTCGTCCTATCTTGCACATTGGCGGAGGAAGCAATTTGCTTTTCCTCCAAGATTATGATGGATGTGTTCTTCACTCCGGCATTAAGAACACGAGCATCATGGAAGAAGATGAAGGCAGTGTTACACTGCGTGTTGGTGCAGGCATTGTTTGGGATACGTTTGTGGATGAGTGCCTCCAGAAGGGCTACTATGGATTGGAAAATCTTTCGGGCATTCCTGGCGAAGTAGGTGCTTCAGCGGTGCAGAATGTAGGTGCATACGGAACTGAGGCTAAGGATTTTATCGTTCGAGTTGAAACCATTGATTTAAATACGGGTGAAACAAGAATATTTCATGCTCAGGAGTGCCATTATGCGTATCGCCACAGCATCTTCAAACAGCCTGAGTTGTTCGGCAGATACGCGGTGACGTATGTTCACTACCGTCTGAACAAGACGTTCTCTCCGCAGTTATCCTACGCCGCACTGAACAAAGCTTGGGAATGCCTACCATCCGAAGCGAAGAGTAAGGCAAGTGCCATTCGCTCCATCGTCATATCCATGCGAAATGAGAAGCTACCAGATCCGCACATCTTAGGCAATTGTGGCAGCTTTTTTATGAATCCCATCATCACGAAGCACAAATTCGAATCTTTACAAGCTGAATATCCTGACATACCTGCCTTTGCAGCCACCGATGGCATGGTGAAGGTTCCGGCTGCATGGCTCATTCAACAATGTGGATGGAAGGGGAAACGCATTGGTAATTGCGGTGTCTATGAGCATCAGGCACTCGTGCTTGTCAATCATGGCGGTGCAACCGGAAAAGAACTGGCTGCTCTTTCAGACAGCATCAGAGCGAGCGTGCAAGAGCGCTTTGACATTGACATTCATCCTGAGGCTAACTTCATCTAAAATAGCGTAAAATGTTTTCGCTTTATTGCTTTTTTGTTAATTTCTTAAAAAAAACTCGATTTCATGGGCATAAATCAAAGAAAATTGTTTATCTTTGCAGAAAATTATGCCAAACATGCAGCAGCACATTCGCAACTTTTGTATCATTGCACATATCGATCATGGCAAGTCTACTCTTGCCGACAGACTTCTTGAACGCACTCAAACCATTAAAATTACAGAGGGACAGATGCTTGATGACATGGACCTCGAAAAGGAAAGAGGAATCACCATCAAGAGCCATGCCATCCAAATGGACTACCGCTATGAGGGTCGCGATGAAGAAGAGATGCTCTCCGCTGCCTATTTGCCAAAAGAGTTGCCTTCAGCGAGCAATTATCGCCTTAACCTGATTGACACTCCGGGACACGTCGACTTCAGCTACGAAGTGAGCCGCTCCATCGCAGCATGCGAAGGTGCCCTTCTTGTTGTGGATGCCACGCAAGGTGTGCAAGCCCAGACCATTAGTAATCTCTACATGGCCATCGACCATGATTTGGAGATTATTCCCGTAATCAATAAATGCGACATGCCCAATGCCATGCCCGAGGAAGTTGAGGACGAAATCGTTGAACTCATCGGATGTCGGCGCGAAGAAATCATACGCGCAAGCGGCAAAACGGGAATGGGAGTGGAAGAGATACTCAAATCCGTTGTAGAGCGCATTCCCGCCCCTGGCGGAGACGAAGACGCTCCCCTCCAAGCACTCATCTTCGACAGTGTTTTCAATTCGTTCAGAGGCATCATTGCCTATTTCAAAATTGTAAATGGAAGCATTCGCAAAGGAGAAGAGGTTGTTTTCATCAATACGGGAAAGGAGTATAAGGCCGACGAAATAGGCGTTCTCAAGATGGACTTGTCACCTCGGCAGGATCTTCATTGCGGTGATGTGGGTTACATCGTGTCGGGAATTAAAACTGCAACAGAAGTTAAGGTGGGCGATACAATCACCACAGTGGCAAACACGAACAAGGTGGCTATTGCTGGATTTGAAGAAGTGAAGCCAATGGTGTTTGCCGGTGTATACCCCATCGAAACTGAAGATTTTGAAAACCTGCGTGCGTCGCTTGAAAAACTGCAACTCAACGACGCATCACTCACTTTCATGCCTGAGTCCAGCGTTGCTCTCGGCTTTGGTTTCCGCTGCGGATTCCTTGGATTGCTTCACATGGAAATCGTTCAAGAACGCCTCGACCGCGAGTTTGACATGGATGTGATCACCACGGTTCCCAATGTATCTTATTTGGTTTATGACAAGCAAGGAGAAGTCAAAGAAGTGCACAATCCTGCAGGCATGCCAGACCAAACGCTCGTCGACCATATCGAAGAGCCATACATACATGCATCGGTGATTACGACGGCAAACTACATTGGTCCCATCATGACGCTCTGCTTGGGCAAACGTGGAGAACTCGTAAAGCAGGAATACATCAGCGGTAATCGCGTTGAGTTGCAATACTTGATGCCTTTAGGCGAAATCGTTATCGACTTCTACGACAAGCTTAAAAGTATATCGAAAGGCTATGCTTCCTTTGATTACCATCAAGCAGGTTTCCGTCCGTCTAAACTCATCAAGTTGGACATCTTGCTGAACGGAGAGCCCGTCGATGCTCTCAGCACCCTGACGCATGTTGACAATGCGGTTGACTTCGGTCGCCGTATGTGCGAAAAACTAAAGGAGCTTTTGCCCAGACAGCAATTCGATATTGCCATCCAGGCTGCCATAGGTGCGAAAATCATAGCAAGAGAAACGGTGAAGCAAGTGCGCAAAGACGTACTAGCCAAGTGCTATGGAGGTGACGTGAGCCGAAAGAGAAAACTTCTTGAGAAGCAAAAGAAAGGAAAGAAACGTATGAAGCAAATCGGTAATGTTCAAGTTCCGCAAAAAGCCTTTCTTGCTGTTCTCAAACTCGACTGAGAAGCAGCAAGAAGTCGCTGCCTAACTTCAAACTCGACAAAGAAAAACCGCGAAGTTACAGCTTACCTTCTTAGCTTGACAGAGAAAAACTGAGAAGTTGCAGCTTACCTTCTTAGTTTGACAAAGAAAAGCCGCGAAGTCACATCGGACCTGCAAACTCGCAAGAGTATTCTCAGAAGAAAGATCCCAGATATCCAGTTTCAACATACTGTTTACTGACAACTAAAACACCTTAGAATCAAAAAAACAGAAAACACCATGGATAGACGACGAGAAGTTGCAAGAGAAATTGCGCGCATCTATTGTCCTATGTCCCCAATGGGCATTCAAGCATTGGCCAACATTCTCATTCCGCTTAAAGTAGCCAAGGGAGATCTTGTATTCCCTGAGGGTGAGGTATGTTCTGCCATGTATTTTGTAGATAAGGGTTTAGTACGCCAGTTCTACTATAAGAATGGGAAAAATGTTACCGAGCATTTCTCCTACGAAGGACGAATCGTCTTCTGTATTGAGAGTTTCTTGAAACAAGAGCCGTCACGTTTGATGGTAGAAACGCTCGAACCGAGCATTCTTTATGCCATCCCCTACGAATCGCTCTCTATCATGATGGACACCAACCAAGAATTGCTGAAGTTTTATAGAAAGGTGCTTGAGCACGCCTTAATCAGCAGTCAGGAGCACGCTGACAGCCAGCGCTTCGAAAATGCAGCGGAGCGCTATCATCGCTTGCTCGAAACAAAACCAGAGATTGTGCTGCGTGCTCCCATGGTTCATGTAGCTTCATTTCTTCAAATGACCCCCGAAACACTGTCGCGTGTGCGTTCCGCAAAGGATTAATCTCTCTTTTCGTTGCACCAGCAGCTCATTCGAATACCGTATTCCCACTGTCCGCCATAAGCCTTTCAAGATAGGATTTTATAATGCTGGTACAAGCATATATAAAACATTAGAAGATTGTTCTGAAGATGACAAAAAAGAACAAGCTAAAATTTGCCTCAAAAAAAACCTCCTAAGATTATTTATCCGCAGGTACATTCACACAATTTTCATACCATCGCCAGACAGCAAGAGTTATATCTAATTAGATGTCTCTTGTTCTTTCAAACACGTCCCTTTCTCTTTCGTTAGCAATTATTAGAGTTTTGCTTTTGGAGTGTAAGTGGATTAGGATGTTTGAGAAAAGTTAGGAATGCACGTATTGTAGTTTTTTAGTTCCTTGCGCAGAAGCTGTGCTTTGCCTTCTGTAAAAGAATCGAGCAGTTGCCAAAAACGTGCACTATGGTTCAGTTCTATTGTGTGACACAATTCATGCAGCATCACATACTCCTGCAGGTGACGTGGAACCAACACCAGGTAGAGCGACAGATTGATGCCCTTGTTTATGCTGCAACTTCCCCATCGCCCATGTGATTTTTTAATTTTCAACGTAGAGAATTGCAATCCTGTTCGCGCTGAAAGTTCAGACATACGCAAGGGGAAAAGCCATTTTGCTATAGTGCTAAGAGATTTCTCTACTACGCTGAGTATCCAAGATTGAAGATGTTCATCCTCATAATTCGTGTTAGGAGGACAAGTAATCAAGATATCACCCTCCTTCATTTCAGCACGAGGCAATCCAACATCTCCCTCTACGACCTTCATTTTGAAATCAGGTGTATTGATGACAAAAGACGCATCAATACACCTTTTTTTGTATCTCTCGTTCGCCTTCTTCTTGAGAGCAGTAAGTTCAGGGAGCAGGCGTTCAACAGCCTCGCAGACATGTCGCTCTGTGCTGCAAGCTGGGGCAGTCACACGGATTCCGTCTTCCGTGGCTCGGAAAATGAACCTGCGTGCACGGGCATCAAGCCGAATATAGAGCCGCCCTAAAATATCATGATTAATCGAGTAGTCAAAATTCATCTCTTGCTCATCGAGTAGTCAAAATTCAACACTTACTCATTGTGTAGTTAAATTCAACACTTACTCATCGCATAGTCAAAATCCATCTCTTGCTCATCGCATAGTCAAAATTCATCTCTTGCTCATCGAGTAGTCAAAATTCATCTCTTGCTCATCGAGTAGTCAAATCCAACTCTTATTTGATGTGTAGTCAAAATCCAACTCTTACTCAATGTATAGCACAAGTCCCTTCAGATATTCTCCCTCGGGGTGGTAGATATTGATGGGGTGATCGGCAGGTTGGTGGAGTTGATGCAAGATACGAGCGCGACGCCCTGCCAAAGCGCAAGCTGTAAAGACTGCTGTGCGGAACTGCTCCTTGCTTACAGCCTGCGAGCAGCTAAAAGTGAAAAGAATGCCACCAGGGCGAATCTTCTCCAGTGCCTTCTGGTTGATCTTTGTGTATCCTTTTAGTGCATGCCGCAATGCGTCCTTGTGTTTTGCAAAAGCAGGTGGATCAAGAATGATGAGGTCGTAACCATCACCCATTTCATCGAGAAACTTGAAAGCATCCTCAGCAAACGCCTTGTGGCGGGAATCGCCAGGGAAGTTAAGTTCTATGTTGCGATTCACCAGTTCTACTGCCTTGGCGCTGCTATCTACAGAATGAACCAATTCTGCACCGCCGCGCATAGAGTAAACACTGAATCCGCCAGTGTAGCAGAACATATTCAGCACGCGTCTGCCCTTGGAATAGTGTTCGAGTAGACTACGGTTATCCCTTTGGTCCACAAAGAATCCAGTCTTCTGTCCGCGGAACCAGTCAATATGAAATTTCAAGCCATTCTCGAGCGCAATATTCTCGTTGGTCTGTCCGATCAGAAAACCATTCTCCTGTCCGAGTTCAGCCTTATAGGGCAGCGTGGTTTCGCTCTTATAATAGACGTTTTCCAATCGTCCGTCCATCACCTCAATGAGCGCTTGAGCGATGGTCAGCCTATCCGTGTGCATGCCCACACTATGAGCTTGCATCACGGCAGTCTTTCCGTAAACGTCAATCACTAAACCTGGAAGGTTGTCACCTTCGCCATGCACCAGTCTGTAGGTGTCGTTCGCTGGGTTGTCTGCCACTCCAATAGCGATGCGCGCATCAAGCGCCACCTGCAAGCGGTTTTTCCAGAATTGAGCCACGATAGGTTCATCGCAGAAACTCAATACGCGCACAACAATACTGCCAATCTGCCAATGGCCAACCGCCAGAAATTTGCCGTTCGCGTCTGCCACACGCACCATTTCTCCCTCTTCTATGCCACAGTGGCGGAAGTCGAGTTGTTGACCGGGTTGTGCAGGTCGCTGGTTGTCGATATGATGCACTGCACCACTGAACACCCAAGGGTGGAAACGCAGGAGACTATCCTCCTTTCCTTTCTTCAAATATACTGTTTTCATACTTTGTTTCTGTGATTGCTCATTAGTCTTCCTCAGCCTCGACACGGTCCACAACATAGTTCCCGTTATGCTTCAAAGCGTGTAGTTCGTTGAAAATGCGAACACAAGCCCACGAATCAGTTGCAGCGTACCTTTTCTGCGCTTCCGTGAGGCAATCTGCCTCCCAGTTGGTGAGTCGTTGCGACTTTGATATCTTCTTGCCAAAGACATTTGCATAGAGCTTCTGCAAGCTCAGGTCTTCAATGCCAAAATACTTAACATAGCGTTGTAGTTCAAGGAAACGTCCAGGACGGAAACGTTTCCTTCTTTGCAGTTGCCTCATATCGTCCTGCCATGACAATGCCACCTTGAGCACCTCTCGGTCAGAAAGCAGCCTGACAACACTCTTGGGAAGTCCAATCTGGTTGAGGCGAAAGAGAAAGGTCTGCTCTTCCGTCGACACCTGTAGCAATGCCACTTTGTTCATTCCCCTTCCTTTGGTGAAACTCGGTTTCGTCTCAGTGTCAAAACCCAATATCGGATGAGAGAGCAAGAAGTCAACGGCCTTATCCGCCTCCTCCTCGCTGATTATCGTGTGGATAGGTCCTTCGAATGAGACAACTGGCAAAGCGTTGATTGCCTCCTTGTCGAAGCGATTCTTAAGAATTTTCAGCATAGTCTTCGTCGATGGAATAGTGTATGCGATGCAAGCGGCGTAGGCTATCCACAAGGGCTTCACCCCAATAGAGCTCGAAACTGTCACGCACACACCACAGTGCGTCCGTCATGCAGTCCTCAAGTCCTCCCTGATAAGTAGCTAGGAAATTGCGAATCGGCTGATAGATATCTGCCAATTGTTCGGAAACGCGTTTCCACTCCGTATCGTCGGTTGCCATGAGTTTTTCGTAGCAAACATCGAGATACTCGTCATCCTCGCCCAACATATCAGCCAATGCATAGCGCACATAATCGTAGTCCGCCTCCGTCACTGCATCCTTAGGCATGAAAGCACCATTGCTCTCCACCTTAGGGAGCATTTGCGCCTTTAGATAGAGCAGTGGCAACAGTTTTAGCAATGTTTCGACTATCTCTTTCTTTGCCTGTTCCCTTCCCTGCTCCAGAAGCGCGCAAAACTGCACCGCCACCTGAGTAAATTCGATGGTGTTGTGTTGGTAGATGGGTTTGTCTGACACACTCTCCATATTATAAATAATGTATGGTTATAGGTAAAATTGAGTAGCAAAATTACAAAAAACTTTGAAAAAACACACCAACTAATTGCTTTTTTTTCTACTTTTGTGCACCAAAAAAACGAAAAGACCCATGGCCGCAACAAATAAAGAGAAAAATAAGCCACAAACATACAGCAAATCATCAAATCAGAAGACAAGCAACAAGAAGCAGAGCGGCACGAAGAAATCCACCTTCGAAAGCAGTCCTGAGGAGGAAAGTTCGCGTCGTGAGATTCTCTGCTTCACCTGCGGTGCACTGCTTTGCCTGTTCAGTATATTCACATTACTCGCCATCATCAGTTACATCTTCACCGGCAGCGAAGACTATCGTTTCGTGACAGAAGAATGCTCTCCCCACGCCAACATTATGGGAAAGTTAGGTGCCTACATAGCCTATTTCTTCGTAACCCACAACTTTGGCTTTGCGAGCATCTTCATCGCTTGCTTCTTGTTTATGGCAGGCTTGCGCATATTCTTCATGGGCGAAAAGACAGAAGATAAGAGGAAGAAGCCAAGCAAGGAAAACTCCGTTGAAATGGCAAAAAAAGCCACGCAGAAGGACGCCGTGCGGCAAGAGACCCCCCTCAAGCACATACGTCTTTGGAAGTGGTTTATCAATTTCGGCATCCTCACCATCTGGTGGTCACTTTTCCTGGCAAGTATCTCCAACGACATCTTCACCTCTTGGAGTCTTTTTCCCGGTGGAAAGACGGGATTCAACATGGTGACGAGCCTTGACGAGTACATTGGAGCATTCTTCCGCTACGTAGTACTTATTGTTGTGGCTATTGCCTACCTCTGCTATCTGTCGAGCGAAACCATCCGCATCATCCGCAAATGGGTGCGCAAACCCGTCGTCATCATTCAGGACAAGTTGGTCAAGGATAACAAAACGGACAACGAAGAGCGACTCATTATCGATCCCGACACCGGTGAAGTCTTGGGCACGAGGCCGAGCTTTGCCGATGAAGACTCTGGCGATGAAACGGCAGAAAACGAAACAGAATGGGAGTTCCGCGGTGGCGAAGAATCGGCAGAAAATGCCAAAAACATCGACAAAAACACAGCAACAACCATCCTCTTCAGCGTTGATGGGAAGCCCATTGATGAAACAAGTCCAACGCAAGAAAGTCAGCAGCTTGATTTCTTAGACAACAAAAACTTTGTTGTAGACACAGGCATCGAGGAAGACCAGTCAGAGCCGGAACCTGCCATGGATGATGAGGAAAACTTAAAGTATGCCCCTACTAAGTCAGACGCGGGCGACATGCTCGTCACCATAGGAGAAGTCAACGAAGAGGCACAACCCGACGAAAACGGAAGCATTGAGCCCTACGACCCGAAGCTCGACCTCGAGTTCTATCGCTATCCCAAGCTCAATCTGCTCAAGCACTACGACATTGATGCACGCGCCGTCGACATGGACGAGCAAACGAAGAATAAGAACCAGATCATCAATGCCCTTCGCAATTTCGGAGTAGAAATCTCAAGCATCAAGGCGACAGTCGGTCCCACCATCACCCTCTACGAGATCACGCCTGCCCCTGGTGTGCGCATCAGCAAGATTCGTAACCTTGAGGACGACATTGCCCTTTCGCTGTCAGCCCTCTCAACGCGAATCATTGCCCCCATCCCAGGCAAAGGAACCATTGGCATCGAGGTGCCCAATGCAAAACCACAAATCGTGTCGATGGAAAGCGTAATCAACTCCAAGAAGTTCCAGGAATCAGACATGGAGCTACCAATGGCATTGGGTCGCACCATCACCAACGAAATCTTCATGGCAGACCTCGCCAAGATGCCCCACCTCCTTGTTGCCGGTGCCACGGGACAAGGAAAGTCTGTTGGTCTGAATGCCATCATCACATCGTTGCTCTACAAGAAACATCCTGCAGAATTAAAGATTGTGATGGTAGACCCCAAGATGGTAGAGTTCAGTGTCTACTCACCCATCGTCAACCACTTCCTGGCACAGGTGGAAGGAAACGAGGACACTGAAGAGCCCATCATCACCGACGTGACCAAGGTCATCCAGACGCTCAAGAGTCTCTGTATCGAGATGGACACCCGCTACGAGTTGCTCAAGAAAGCTGGAGCGCGCACTGTGAAGGAATACAACGAGATGTTCAAGACGCGCCAACTCAATCCCAACAACGGACATAAATTCATGCCCTACATCGTGGTCATCATCGACGAGTATGGCGACCTCATCATGACGGCAGGCAAGGAGATTGAGCTGCCCATCGCGCGCATTGCCCAAAAAGCTCGAGCTGTGGGTATGCACATGATCATTGCCACACAACGCCCAACGACCAACATCATCACGGGCACGATCAAAGCCAACTTCCCCGCACGCATGGCGTTCCGAGTAGGTTCTATGATCGACTCCCGAACCATCCTCGACCGTCCAGGCGCCAACCAGTTAGTGGGCAAGGGCGACATGCTCTTCCTCACGGGGCAGGAGCCCGTGCGTGTGCAGTGTGCATTTGTCGACACGCCCGAAGTCAAAGCCATCAACAGCTTCATTGCTTGCCAGCAGAGCTACCATGGCCCCTTCCCGCTGCCTTTCGTAGAGATGGAGGGCACGGACAATGAAGCGCCCGATGTAGACCTGACGCATCTCGATGCCATGTTCGACGAAGTAGCACGACTTGTGGTCAGCTCGCAGCAAGGCTCCACCTCAATGATTCAGCGCAAATTCTCGATTGGCTACAACCGTGCAGGTCGCCTCATGGACCAACTTGAAGTGGCAGGTATTGTGGGGCCCGCTCACGGCTCCAAACCACGCGAAGTGCTGTGCCAGTCAGAGATTGATTTGGAGATGAAACTCCAGGAACTGCGAGGTTAAACAATTTATCCTTAATATTATATGGTCATGAAAATTCTCACCATCCTTTCAGCAACGTTCTTTGCCCTTTGCTCCTATGCCCAGAAAGCACCGGAAGCCAAGAAACTGCTTGATGCAACAGCATCGAAACTGCAGAAGATGAAAAGCATTGAGGCAAGCTTCACCCTGACGTCCTTCAAAGGGACGACTGAACAGGGCAGCACTCAGGGCACCATCCTGCTGAGTGGCAAACGCTACCAGATCACAACGCCAGAAGCCATCACATGGTTCGACGGAAAGACACAATGGAGCTACATCCCCGACAACGAAGAGGTGAACCTGTCCACCCCCACCAAAGCAGAACAGGCAGCCATGAACCCCTACGCCTTCATCACACTCTACAAGAAAGGATTCAACTACACCACAACCCCCACCACCTACAACGGGAACAATGCCATGGAGGTGCGCCTGACCTCGGAGTCTTCCTCCAGCGACATTCAGGAAGCCCTCATCGTCATCACGCCTGACCACGTACCCGTTTCCGTACGGATCCGACAAGGCAGCAGCCAATGGACCCGCATCCGCATCGCCTCGCTTCGTCAGAAGAAGACTTCAGACTCTGACTTCGTCTTCCATGCAGAACAATATCCTCATGCAGAAATAATAGATTTAAGATAACACCCAATTATGCACCACAAACTCATCATCATCGGCTCGGGACCTGCCGGTTACACCGCAGCCATCTATGCCGGACGTGCAAACCTCGCCCCTACCCTACTCGAAGGTATGCAACCCGGCGGTCAGCTTACCATAACAACATTGGTTGAAAACTATCCTGGCTTCAGCGAAGGCATCGACGCAAACGAGCTCATGGACCAGATGCGCCAGCAAGCAGAGAACTTTGGCTGCACTTTTCTGCCCAACGAGTGTGTACGCTGCGACCTCTCCCAGCGCCCCTATCACCTGTGGCTCGACGACGAGAGCGAACTGACCTGCGACGCGCTCGTCATCGCTACCGGTGCAGCAGCCAAGTATCTGGGTCTGGACGATGAAAAGAAGTATCAAGGACAAGGCGTGTCGGCATGTGCCACCTGCGACGGCTTCTTCTACCGAAAGAAGACGGTAGCCGTTGTGGGCGGTGGAGACACAGCTTGCGAAGAAGCCAACTACCTTTCTACGCTTGCCTCAAAGGTCTATCTTATCGTGCGCAAGAATCATCTGCGCGCCTCGCAAATCATGCAAGACAGGGTGCTCAACAATCCTAAGATCGAGGTGCTCTTCGAGACCAATACCCTTGGCTTGTTTGGTGAGCAGGGTGTGGAAGGTGCTCATCTCGTCCACCGTATGGGCGAAGCCGACGAGCATCGCTACGACCTTGCCATCGACGGGTTCTTCCTTGCCATTGGTCACAAGCCCAACAGTGAGCGCTTCTTGCCTTGGGTGCAGATAGACGAACTTGGTTACATCAAGACTGAGGGCAACTCACCACGCACGGGCTTGCCGGGTGTCTACGCAGCTGGCGACGTGGCAGACCCACACTACCGACAGGCGGTCATCGCAGCGGCAAGCGGTGCCAAAGCTGCCATGGAGGCTGAGAAATATCTGAACTCCATCTAACCTCTGAACGTTTTACTCCCTATCCTCAGCTCGCATGTGTTGCTCATATCAAAGCTACGCACATGCCTGCTCTCTCGAAAGAGACAAGCGAAAAATAAAGCGGCTTCATCGTGTCTTTCCTTGACACCATGAAGCCGCTTTTTTTTTATGACGAAAAAGAAGTTTGTAGTTTCCGCAGCAGAAACTTCTGGTTTCTGCAGCAGAAAATTTTCATTAACGCCCGACCACCTACGAAATGCCGTAGTGGAACGTGGAGCATAGAGTCGTTTCGCTGCGAAAAAAAAAACACAGCTCAAAACGTGAGAAACAAGAACGGCTCTGCCCCTACTACAACGCAGCAGCCACCTGTTCGGCAATAGCTTTCATTCCCTTTTGGGAGGGATGTCCGGCTTGCTTCTCTATATCCTTCAGGAGCACATGCGTCACTTTATAGTGCTTGCAAATCACAGCTTGAGACTCCGTCACTTCAGGCGAGAGCTCACTGTTGCAGATGTTCACAATGCGCGCATGAGGATAGTTGGTGGTGAGGTAGTCCATCATGTAGCAGAATGCCGGACGGAAATTGAAGAGGTCGGCACGCTTCCATTTCTTGTACTGATACTTTCCGATAGGTGCATTTGCCCATGAGTCGTTAGTGCCCGAGAGGACAAATATGATGTCGGGATTGCCAAGATCGCACATGCGGGTCACAAACGAACGGTCGGTATAGGTCTCCTTGCGATAGCCCGAATAGGAAACGGTTGAGCCAGAAAATGAGTTGTTGCGCTCAAGTGTGTAGCCTTTTTGGGCAATGAGCAGGCTCCACCAAGTCTGCCCTACCTCATGCACATCGTTGCGTGCATAGTTAGGGTCGGACTCTACACCTTTGTACCAAACGGCATTCCAAGCAGGAGCGACGTGTCCTGCAAAGGTGGAATAGGAATCGCCCAGAATGCTCACCTTTTGAGCTCCTGCCACAGCACTGAAGAGCCAGAGGAGGAGCATGGCAGCTTTCTTAGAGTGGATCATGAGCTTCTTACATATCAAATTTTTCGAGCTTCAGTTCGCCACACGATTGGATGATGCCTACGCAATCAGCAAACTCCGGCGTTGCGCTGTGTTTGTCCAAGGATGCTTGGTCTGCCCATGTTTCGCAAATCATGAAGATATCCTTGCGCGTTGCACTTTCAAACACATCGTAGGCGACGCATCCTTCATGGCAGATACTCTTGGCAGTGAGCAGCATGGCTGCTTCGAGTGCCTCATTGTACTTTCCTTTTTTTGCTTGGAAAAAGCAGTTTAATCTGATCATAGGTTGATTAGTGCTTTAAGGGGTTAGTGATATGGTTGATTGGTTGTGTCTGTTGGGGAGTTGGGAATATGTATTTTCTTGACAACAAGGTTTGCACGAGACCGCGCATTAGGGTGTAGGCATTGAAGGAAAGCCACAAAGCGTGATTGCCCATCGCGGGGGAGAGAAAATGAAAGAGGACGAAAAACAACGACATGGAGGCTGCCATAGAAATTAGCATTCCCTTGGTAGCTGTGGCTCCTATGTAGACACCATCCCAGATGAATGCCGCCATGCCGCACACGGGGAGCAGAAGTGCCCAAACGTGGTAGTCGCACGCTGCATGCAGCACAGATGGGTCATCGGTGAGGAGCGACAAGATGGGTTGATCGAGAAGCCAATAGACCAACGTGAAAAGAAGCATAGCCTGGAGTCCCCACCCGAAGAGTTGTCTGACTATCCTGCGCAGAAGAATGGGCGATTGCGCTCCGATGGACTTACCCACAAGTGCCTCGCCCGCAAAAGCGAATCCATCCATAATATAACTATAGAGAAGGAAGAGCTGCATGAGCAGGGCGTTTACTGCCAAGGGGACGTTGCCGTAGCGTGCGCCAGCCGAGATGAAAAAGAAATGGACGAAAATGAGACAGAGTGTGCGCAAGAAGATGTCCTTGTTGAGCATAAAAAAACGTCGCATACCTGCCATTTGCCATTGCGCGTGGCGGAACAAACGGCGATAGCGCTTGAGGAGCAGTAGAGCAAAGAAGAGTCCCAGATATTGCGCTACGACAGTGCCTAATGCCACGCCTTCGATTTTCCATCCCAAGACGTAGACGAAGAACAAGCTGCATACGATGTTGGTCACGTTTTGCACGATAGCAATCGCCATGGGTGCTTTCGAATTTTGCATGCCCAGAAACCAACCGCTCAGCGCAAAGAGGAGGAGTGAAGCAGGTGCGCCCCAAACACATATATTAAAATAGGCGCGGGCAAGGGCAGCAACGCTCTCCGAGGGTTGGATGAGCAAGAGCGACAGTTCGCGGATGGGCACCTGCAGGCATAGTAAGCCCACGGACATGGCTATCGCAACAGCGGCTGAACGCTGCAACACGCCTACAGCTTCGGGCAAATCGCGCGCACCGAAAGCCTGGGCTGTCATGCCGCTTGTGCCCATGCGCAAAAAGACAAAGAGCCAATAGATGACATTGAACAGCATACCACCTACGGCTATTGCCCCCACAAACGAGGCACCACCCATGTGACCGGTGATGGCTACATCGGCAAGTCCGAGCAATGGGACCGTGACGTTCGACACAATGCTCGGTAGTGCTATGCGCAGTATCTGCTGGTTCGTCTTGTTCATGACAGTGTCTTTGCTGCAGCTCAATGCCAAGATGGGACAGGCTTTACTTCAGCCCTGCCTTGAGTGAACGAATGACTGCAGAGTTAAAACCTGCATGGTCAAGTTCGTTGAGTCCCTTGATGGTAATGCCGCCTGGTGTGGTGACCCTGTCAATGGCTTCTTCAGGATGCCAACCTGTGGCATTCAGGAGCGAAACGGCGCCTTGCATGGTCTGCAAGGCAATTTGTTTGGCATGAGCAGGATAGAAGCCCATCTCGCACCCGCCTTCCATCTGTGCACGGATGTAACGCATCACATAGGCTATGCCACAGGAAGCCATCATCATGCCTGCCGCCACCTGTTGCTCAGGAACGACGAGGGTGTCGCCAACAAGTTCGTAGAGCGATTTCACGACAGACAATTGTTCGTCAGCGGCGTGTTTGCCCTTGGTAAGAAATGACATGGAGGCAGAAAACTCCGCTGCTATGTTGGGTATGGCATAGAAATAGGGACCCTCCTCGCCCAACGCTTCCGTGAGCTTGTCGGTTGTGAAATTTGCGGCATCCGAAACGATGATTTGTTTTCTTAAGTCGAGGGCTGGCTTGATTTCGTCAAGCACTATGGGCATAAGCCACGGCTTGACCACAAGCACGATGACGTCTGCTCCTCTGACCGCTTCCGCATTATCGGTCGTTGTGTGCAAGGTTGGATACTTAGCCTTGAAGCTTGCCAGAAGGGATTCATTCTTATCACTAATGGTGATACTTGTCAGCCTACCACTTTTTGCCCAACCGTGGATGAGGGCTCCACCCATATTGCCGGCTCCAATGACAGTGAGATTAAAGTTCATAACGTGATACTAATAAATGAAGAACAGCACAAAGCCGCAGACCCTTGGTGCGTGCAACCTTGTGCTGTTCGAAATAGTTTTTTGCTTAGTAGGCAAACATGGGATAACTTGCCATGAGTTGATTGACCTCAGAACGAACGGTGGCGATGACTTCTTCGTTTTCGGAATCGTTGAGCACGCGCTCGATCCAAGCAGCAATCTGGACCATCATGTCTTCTTTGGCTCCGCGAGAGGTGATGGCGGGTGTGCCAAGACGGATGCCACTCGTCTGGAATGCCGAGCGTGAGTCGAATGGCACCATGTTCTTGTTGACGGTGATGTCGGCTGCTACGAGGGCACGCTCTGCCACCTTGCCCGTGAGGTCGGGATATTTGCTGCGCAGGTCGACGAGCATGGAGTGGTTGTCTGTGCCACCGCTGACAATGTGGAAGCCACGCTTGATGAGTTCGTCGGCAAGCACTGCTGCATTCTTCTTGACTTGTGTCGCCCATTCCTTGAAAGCGGGAGTGAGCGCTTCGCCGAACGCAACAGCCTTGGCTGCAATGACGTGCTCGAGCGGACCACCTTGCTGACCGGGGAAGACAGCACTGTTGAGCAGTGCAGACATCATCTTTATTTCGCCCTTTTGTGTCTTCTTGCCCCATGGATTGGGGAAGTCCTTGCCCATAAGGATGATGCCTCCGCGAGGGCCGCGCAATGTCTTGTGGGTGGTTGAGGTGACGATGTGGGCATACTTGACGGGATTGTCGAGCAAGCCTGCTGCTATGAGTCCTGCAGGATGTGCCATGTCTATCATCAAGAGTGCACCCACCTTGTCTGCAATGGATCTCATGCGGGCGTAGTCCCATTCTCGACTGTAGGCAGAGCCTCCGCCGACAATAAGTTTGGGCTTACACTCCAAGGCAAGGCGTTCCATTTCGTCATAGTCGACACGACCCGTTTCCTTGTTGAGATTATAACCGACAGGGCGATAAAGAATACCGCTTGTGTTGACAAGACTGCCATGTGAGAGATGACCTCCGTGGTCGAGGTTCATGCCCATGAAGGTGTCGCCGGGATTCAGCACGGCAAGGAAAACGGCAGCATTGGCCTGCGCGCCAGAGTGGGGCTGAACGTTGGCATATTCGGCATCAAAGAGTTTGCAGAGGCGGTCGATGGCAAGTTGCTCTACCTTGTCAACAACCTCGCAACCTCCATAGTAACGCTTGCCGGGATAGCCCTCGGCATATTTGTTTGTCAGGCAAGAGCCCATGGCTTCCATTACCTGTGGACTTACAGAATTCTCGCTTGCAATGAGTTCGATGCCGCGAGCCTGACGTAGGTGCTCTTCTTCGATGAGAGCAAAGATTTCATTGTCTCTTTCCATGATTATGAGGTGTATTTAGTGATGATGCTTATATATATGTGGCCACAAGCAAAGAGGATACTCGTGGAGAGATGCTAATCGCAGAGTTTCACTTCGTCAAGTGCTTGCTGCGTGTTGCAATAGTGGCAACACAGGGCGTGGGGCGAAACGAGATGGAATCGCGTGCGCATGGGTTCGTTGTTGGTGATGCACTTCGGATTGTCGCACTTGACAATGCCGAGCAAGTCCTCTGGGAGTTTGACGGTCTTCTTCTCAACAATCTCGTAGTCGCGAATGATGCAAAGAGTGACATTGGGTGTGACAACTGCCAACTGATTGAGCTCGTCATCCGTGAAGAATCTGTTGGCAATCTTGATGATACTCTTTCTGCCCATGCTTTTGCTGCGCAAGTTGAAGCCAACGGTCACCTCACTCGTCAACTTTTCGAGGTGGAGGAGACTGACAACAGAGAAGATGCGCGAACTGGGGATATGATCGATGACGGTGCCGTTCTGTATGGCGGCTACCTGGAGCACTTTTTCTTTCATAATCTTTAGCGGTGAGTTTAATGGTTACCCGATGATGGTCGTATCCTTGAGCACGTCTTCCAGCGTTATGTCTAAGGCGTCACAGATGAGCGCCTGGCGTGCAAAAAGTCCATTGCCTGCTTGCTGGAAGTAGTATGCATGGGGCGTTTCGTCGATGGCATATTCAATCTCATTGACACGCGGCAGCGGGTGCAGAATCTTGAGGTTTTTGCGCGCTTTTGCCAATAGAGGCATTTTGAGGAGATAGCTGTCCTTGACACGTTCATACTCGATGAGGTCGGTGAAGCGCTCGCGTTGCACACGTGTCATGTAGAGAATGTCGGCTTGCGAAATGATGTCGGCATCAAACTCTTTATGCTCAACATAGTTGATGCTGTGCTCGTGGCAGTAGTCCTTGTAGTGTTGGGGCATTTGCAACTCATCTGGCGCTATGAAGTGGAACGTTGGATTGAAGTGACGCATGGCCATGATGAGCGAATGAACGGTGCGACCATACTTAAGATCGCCAACAAGGAAGATATTGAGGTTGTCGAGCGTGCCCTGGGTCTTGTAGATGCTATACAGGTCGAGCATCGTTTGCGAAGGATGCTGGTTCGCTCCGTCACCTGCGTTGACAATAGGAACTGGAGCTACCTCGCTGGCATAGCGCGCTGCACCTTCAAGATAGTGGCGCATGACAATGATGTCGGCGTAGTTGCTGACCATCATGATGGTGTCTTTGAGTGTTTCGCCCTTTGTGCCACTCGTCACCTTGGGATCTGCAAATCCAATGACGCGCGCCCCGAGGCGATTGGCGGCAGTTTCGAAAGAAAGGCGCGTGCGCGTTGAAGGTTCAAAAAACAAGGTTGCGACAACCTTTCCTTCGAGCAATCGTCGATTCGGATGTCGTTCAAACTCTGTGGCCATTTGAATGAGGTATTCAATTTTTTCCCTCGTATGGTCGGCAATTGTGACAAGACTGCGATTCATAGTATGAAGCGTTTATGCGTTTGCTTTTTCGGCTCAAAGTTACAATATATTTGTGAAACAATGCTACGGGTGTGCCGATTTTTCTCGAAAAAATGATATGTATATGATAAAAAAGTTCGCACACACAAGCGATTATGAAATATTATTTGTAATTTTGTAGCGAAATATCTACATTGGACAATTTGGAAAAAATGAAAAATATCCGAAAAAAAGTTTTCATAACACTTTGGTCAATCCTCCTTGGCGGAATTGCCATCATTGTCGTCTTCTTTCTGCTCATCTTCAATGGTGCCATTGGCTACATGCCCGACATCGACCAGCTGGGCAACCCTGTGAACAAGTTCGCATCGCAGGTTTACACGGCTGACGGAAAGCTGTTGGGCACTTGGAGCTATTCCAGCGCAAACAGAATCTTCGTAAGTTACGACCAATTGCCTCCAATGTTGGTCAAGGCGCTTGTGGCAACGGAAGACGAAAGATTCTATGACCACTGTGGCATCGACTTCAGATCGGTGGGACGAGCCGTGGTGAAACGAGGATTGATGGGAAACAAAAATGCGGGTGGTGGATCTACGATCACGCAGCAATTGGCAAAGCAACTTTATAGCGAAAAGGCAGAAGACACACGCACTCGTCTGTTGCAGAAGCCTATTGAATGGGTGATTGCACTCAAACTGGAGCGCTACTATACTAAGGAAGAAATCATCACGCTTTATCTGAACCACTTCGACTTTCTGCACAATGCCGTCGGCATAAAAACAGCAGCAAAGACCTACTTCAACAAAGAGCCCAAGGACCTCAGCATCAACGAATGTGCGCTCCTCGTTGGCATGTGTAAGAATCCTTCCTACTACAACCCGGTTCGCCAACCTGAACGTTGCGAACTTCGCAGAAACATCGTGCTGGGACAAATGTTGCGAAGCGGCTACATCAGCGAGATGCAATATGACAGTTGCAAAGCAGAACCCTTGAAATTGAACTACCAGCGCCAAGACCACAAGGATGGTCAAGGCACTTATCTAAGAGAATATCTTCGCCAAGTTCTGATGGCGAAAAAGCCCAACCGCGCAGACTATGCTTCGTGGCAAGACCAGAAATTCTACGAGGACTCTTTGTCATGGGAAAACGATTCTCTCTATGGATGGTGCAACAAGCATCGCAAACGCGATGGAAGTTATTACAACCTTTATACGGATGGACTGCGCATCTACACAACCATAGATTCACGTATGCAGCAGTATGCAGAAGAGGCGGTCAATGAACATGTTGCGCTCTATCTGCAACCGGCTTTTGACAAAGAACACAAGAGCAACAGCAAATCACCCTACCACCCATCAACACCTGCTGACAAGCGTCAACGACTCATCAACAAAGCCATGCGCCAGAGTGAGCGCTGGATGACGATGAAGAAGGCTGGATGCGGTGAAACAGAAATCGAAAAAGCATTCAACACTCCTGTCGAGATGACACTCTATGCACCAACGGGAGAGATTGAGACAACAATGACACCGCTCGACTCGCTGCTCTACTACAAACGTTTCCTTCGTGCCTCATTTATGTGTATGGACAATCGCACGGGTGAAGTAAAAGCGTATGTAGGAGGTTTGGACTATGCTCATTTCCAATACGACATGGCAACACAAGGAAAGCGCCAGGTGGGTTCTACCATCAAGCCTTACCTCTACGCACTTGCCATGGAGAATAACTACACGCCTTGTTCGGTTGTGCCTGATGTGAAAAAAAATTATGGAGGATGGACCCCCCGTGGAGGTGGCAGTGGAGGCATGGTGACACTCCGACAGGCTCTGGCTTCGTCCAACAACACCGTGTCTGCCTACCTCATTGACCAACTTCGTCCCACACAGTTTGTTGAGATGCTGCGCCAATTTGGCATCAAACAGCGCCATATCGATGCCACCTATCCACTCTGTCTCGGCGCGGTCGAGATTTCATTGGCTGAAATGATTGGTGGTTACTCCGCATTCCCCAACAAAGGTGTGCGCAAAGTGCCTATCTACGTAACAAGGATTGAAGACAACGAAGGCAACGTGCTTGCAAACCTTGCAAACGGACTGCCACCACAATCCAAAGAAGTAATCAGTGCACCATCAAGCTATCGCATGCTCACGCTCATGAAGGGCGTCGTAAACAGTGGCACGGGCGCCAGAATGCGCAGCCGCTATGGCATCAACGCACCGATGGGTGGTAAGACCGGAACTACAAACGACAACTCTGACGGTTGGTTTGTGGGATACACTCCAAGATACACCTTCGGAGCATGGGTTGGTGGAGAGGAGCGCGACATCCACATGTCAAGCATGGCTTATGCACAAGGTGCTGCTGCCGCACTCCCCATCTGCGCACTCTTCCTAAAGAAAGTCTATGCCGACAGAAGTCTGGGCGTGTCAGCAACAGAAGAATTCAGCATCCCTGCTGATCATTCGGATTGCGACAACGGACTTGGTCCCGAAAACTGGGGATGGAGCAACGATCCCACTGGCGTTGATGAATTGATGGAATACTAAGACGAAAAACGGAAGAAATGAAAACCATCGGCATCATCCCTGCCAGATACGCATCTTCACGCTTACCCGGAAAACTCTTGATGGACCTTGGGGGGCGTACTGTCATAGAACGCGTCTATCGACAAGTTGAAGGAGTGTTTGACAAACTGATTATAGCTACCGACGATGAGCGTATTGAAAGCGCTGTGAAAGCTTTTGGGGCTGAGTGCATCATGACAAGCGCCTCACATCGGAGCGGAACAGACCGCATCAAGGAAGCTTACGACAGTTTCGGTCAGGACTTTGATGTCATCGTTAATGTGCAAGGAGACGAACCATTTATCTGCCCCGAGCAGATTCAGCAGATAATTCAATGCCTCGACGATCCGAGAGCAGATATAGCCACATTAGTGAAAGCCTTCACACCACAGGATGGCATAGAAGCACTTGAGAATCACAACACGATAAAAGTGGTCTTTGATAGCCGGATGTATGCTCATTACTTCTCACGCAGTGTTATTCCGTATTTGAAGGATACGAAGCGCAGCGAATGGCTCACTGAGCATACCTACTACAAACACATTGGTCTCTATGCTTACCGCACGCATGTTCTCTCTGCTATCGCATCACTGCCCCAGTCTCCACTGGAGTTAGCAGAAGGGTTAGAGCAACTACGATGGATAGAAAACGATTTTACCATCAAAGTGGCAGAAACAAGCCACAACACAATCAGCATTGACACTGTCAACGACCTGGAACGTGCAAGGCTGCAATTAGCATTCAATCAGAAGTGACCATTTTGACATACAATACAGAAAATACACACACACAACCATAACAAATAAAATATAATATGTCTGTAAAAAAAATATTCTTCTCAACAACTCTCTCCTTCATGTTCTGTGCTTCTATATCTGCCCAGGACATAAAGATAGGCACCTACATCTTTCCCGATGGAGCAGAGTACCAAGGTGACATGTTCAAAGGTAAACCGTGGGGACAAGGAACGACCACATTCAAAAATGGAGATGTGCACCAGGGACAATACGAAAAAGGTAAACGTCAGGGACAAGGCACCTATCAATTTGCCGATGGGGAAAAGTATGAAGGAGAGTGGTTTGCCGACCAACAGCATGGTTTGGGCACCTACTATTTTGCCAACAACAACAAGTATGTTGGACTCTGGTATAAGGATTACCAACAAGGAATGGGAACGATGTACTATTTCAATGGCGATGTCTACAAAGGCAACTGGTCTCAAGACATGCGCGACGGAAACGGAACCTACAACTATGCTACAGGAGAGTCATACACCGGAGCATGGAAAGGCGACAAGAAAAACGGAAAGGGCATCTTTAACTGGAACGATGGCAACAGATATGACGGATTCTGGAAGGACAACCAGATGAACGGCAAAGGAACATATAACTATTCCTCAGGAGATGTTTACAGCGGCGACTGGCTTAATGGCCTGCCCCACGGACGTGGCATCTATCATTTCCACAATGGAGACAGATACGAAGGCGGCTATCAAAATGGAGAACGCTCCGGCGAAGGAATCTTCACCTTCGCCAATGGCAACAAATATGTGGGAAACTTCCTCAAAGGTGAACAGAATGGTCACGGCACGTACACCTGGACCAACGGCGCCACCTATGAAGGTGAATGGAAATCAAACCATCCCCATGGGCGAGGCAAGTATCAATGGGCAAACGGAGATGTCTACGATGGCAACTGGAAACAAGGACTCATGGACGGAGAAGGCATCATGCGTATGGCAGACGGAACCAAGTTTAAGGGAGGTTTCAAGAAAGGAAAGAAAGAAGGCTACGGCATCATGGAGGACGCCCAAGGCAATCGCTACGAAGGTGAATGGAAGGATGACCTCAAAGATGGTAGCTTCATAGAAAAAGACAAAAGTGGAAAAACAACACGCAAAGGCATCTACAAGCGTGGAGTGTTAAGTAGCACAAACTAATCAACCTAACGATATCATGGCAAAAACTACTAAAAAGACGGAGAAGAAAACACCCAAACTCAAACTTCTCAAGAACGACGAATGGTTGCGGCCATTTGCCAATGCCATTGAAGGCAGGCACAACTATGTGGAACAAAAAATAGCCGAACTCACCCAGAACGGGAAGACCACACTTTCTGAATTTGCCAGCGGCTACCTGTATTTCGGACTCCACCGCACAGAAAAGGGATGGGTAGTGCGCGAATGGGCACCGAATGCCACTGAGATATATCTCGTAGGAGAGTTCAATGACTGGAAAGAGAGCGAGAAATATGCCTTCAAGAGAGTCAAGAAAACTGGAAACTGGGAACTGAAGCTCCCCAAAGACGCGCTCTCGCATGGCAGTCTTTACAAGATTTCTGTCCATTGGGACGGTGGACAAGGCGAGCGCATACCCGCGTGGTCGAGCCGTGTGGTTCAAGATACCGAAACAAAGATCTTCAGCGCACAAGTCTGGGCGCCAGAACAACCATACAAGTGGCAAGCCAAGAAGTTCCGTCCCAACACCGACCCACTTCTCATCTACGAGTGCCACATTGGTATGGGACAAGATGCAGAGAAGGTGGGCACCTACGAAGAGTTCCGGCTCAATGTCCTGCCTCGCGTCATCAAAGACGGCTACAACTGCATTCAGATAATGGCCATCCAAGAGCATCCTTACTATGGCAGTTTTGGCTATCACGTCTCCAACTTCTTTGCTGCCAGCAGTCGTTTCGGAACGCCAGAAGAGCTCAAAGCCCTCATCGATGAGGCGCACAAGAATGGCATCGCATGCATCATGGATATTGTGCACAGCCACGCCGTAAAGAATGAGTTGGAGGGTATTGGCAACCTTGCAGGCGACCCATATCAGTATTTCAACGAAGGCGACAGACGCTTACATCCAGCATGGGACAGCCTTTGCTTCGACTATGGGAAGAATGAAGTACTTCACTTCCTATTATCCAATTGTAAATATTGGTTGGAGGAATACCATTTCGATGGATTCCGCTTTGATGGAGTCACTTCAATGCTCTATTACAGCCACGGATTAGGTGAAGCCTTCTGTGGCTACGAAGACTATTTCAATGGCCACCAAGACGGAAATGCCATTTGCTACCTCACGTTAGCCAACTTGCTCATCCACGAGGTCAACAAACATGCCATCACAATCGCCGAAGAAGTAAGTGGTATGCCCGGCTTAGCCGCTCCTTTTAAGGATGGAGGTTATGGCTTTGACTACCGCATGGCAATGAACATACCCGACTATTGGATAAAGACCATCAAGGAGCGCAAGGACGAAGATTGGAAACCAAGTTCTATGTTCTGGGAAGTAACCAACCGCCGCGCTGATGAAAAAACCATCTCCTACTGCGAGAGTCACGACCAAGCATTAGTGGGCGATAAGACCATTATCTTCCGCCTTGTTGATGCAGACATGTACTGGCACTTCAAGAAAGGCGACGAGAACTTCATGGTCGACCGCGGCATTGCTCTCCATAAGATGATTCGTCTACTCACAGCATCCACCATCAATGGTGGCTATCTGAATTTTATGGGCAACGAGTTTGGACATCCGGAATGGATAGACTTCCCACGTGAAGGTAACGGCTGGAGTCATAAATATGCGCGGCGCCAATGGAACCTTGTCGACAACAAAGAACTCTGCTTCCACTATCTTGGCGATTTCGATGAGAAAATGCTCGCTACCCTAAAGAGTGTGAAGGGTGTGCAGAAGACGCCCGTGCAGGAGATATGGCACAACGACGGCGACCAGGTGCTTGCTTACATGCGCGGCAATCTCCTCTTCGTTTTCAACTTCTCGCCCAGTCAGTCCTATGACGGCTATGGCTTGATGGTCAAGCAGGGAGCTTGGGACTATGTGCTCAACACCGATTCAACGACATTCGGAGGCAATGGTCTGAATGACGATTCTGTTCGTCATTTCACCAATTTCGATCCTCTGCTTGCCCGCGACAATAAGGGATGGTTGCAGCTCTATCTGCCTGCTCGTTCAGCTTGCGTGCTTCGTATGGCTGATGAGGAGAAAAAATAGCAGTATGACGAGAGGACTACACAAACGAACAAGACTTACAGTGCGGACAATCACCATTGTCTGCACTGTAATCTTCGTTGCCTTCTCCCTCGCCTACCTCATCCTTTTTCAGGCAGACGTGATGACGATGGCGCAGCACAAACTCTCCCAAGGCCGCACCACCTATCACGTTCACATCTTCTCCTTTCTCATCACGGCTGCACTTACGGTAGTAGCCTATGCTTGCAATCACTATGTAAAGCTCCCCCTACGCGCTCGTGCGCTTGCCTTCTTTCCGTCTTTTTGGGGACTCGGTCTGCTTTCAAACGTTAATTTAAGTAGCCTCTCCCCATCAGCGCACAATGTAGGAGCTTTACCTTTTTTGTTCGTTCTACTCTTTTGGATAGGCACAACCATACTTTTGCGACAAATCCATCAACCGAAGTTCGACAACACACCGCTCTCTCAAGCCCTGTGGCCCAATCTTATGATCATAGCTTTGGGCATCAACTTTACGTGTCTCATGGGCAACACGCAACAAAACATCCACTATGAATTGAGGATGGAGCGCCTTGCCATGGAAGAAGATTATGACCGTGTGTTGCAGATTGGGGCTGAAAATCCGCAAACGTCACGTTGCATCATGGTGCTTCGTGCCTATGCGCTTTCCCGTCAAGGCACTTTAGGAGATCGGCTCTTTACCTATCCAAACAACCTCAGCAGCGATGCCCTTCTCCCCATTGCATCCGACAGCATCCGACCTGCCAATCTACCAGCCGTTATGAAGGAGTATTTAGGTGGATTCCCCACCCACGACATGAAAGCCACCCGTTATCTTCAACTTCTCACTTCAGACACCCTAGCAAAGGAGCCAGCCCATGACTATCTTCTTTGTGCCTTTTTGCTAGACCGCAACCTCGATGCCTTTGCCGACAGTCTTCTTTCATTCTATCCTCCCACCGATTCTATCGTAAAAAAAGAAGGTCGCATAACAACCTACCTTCCTCAATACGCCTCATTGCCACGCCACTATGCAGAGGCGCTCCTGCTCTATTCTCGTCTGCGCGAGCAGCCCGTCTGTGTGCTTCTCAACGATGAAATTTTAGAGAACTATCTAAACTTTTCTCAACTCTATCATGCAGGAGATGCGCAACACACAGAAGCTGATTGCCAGAGCTACTACGGAAATACGTATTGGAACTACTATTTTTTCAAGTGAGTGAGGGCTGCGCATCGCTCTTCCATGCGCAAAATGAATACATGGATGAGACGGACATAAAAAACAGAATCACATCTCACTATAGAGAGTAAAAACTTGCCAGAGAACCTGGCAAGTTTTTTTTGCTTTCATCTGATTGTAGGGTCAGAGAATATTTGCGGTGGGAAGAATCTGATTCAGCAGAAATTTTGCGAGCAACGCTTGGCACAAAAATAATATAAGGTATATTGCCAGCCAAAAAGGAGAAGAAAGAGAGAGGCTGACCTAATGGAACTAAGCCACCAAGTGGAAGCATGAGTGCTCACCTTCCGCAGCCCCATGCTTAGGTCTACACAAACTCTTGAATGAAGTGTCCCAACTGAATACGCCACCAAGGCCAATCGTGGTCCACATCATAGCCCCAGTAATCAAACTTCACCTTGATGCCCTTCTGACAACATACCGTGTCAAGTCGGCGTGTGCTATCGAGCAGTTCCTCCTCCCATCTGCCCTGCCCCACACAGATGACGCCCTTGCGCTCGTTAAAGAGGCGAATCCAAGGATGATCAGCCGGCATGCCAGCAATAAACGATTCAGGTGAATTAGCATAGGTCAACTCATCGTTATAGTCTGGGAAACCATAATCAGAATTATACAATCCGCTCATGGCAATCAGTCCATGAAATACATCAGGACGGCGGAAGAAAAAGTTAGCCGCATGATACGCACCCATGCTGCACCCAGTGATGAGGAAAGTCTCACCCTCATACAGACGAACCGCAGGCAGGAGTTCGTTCACCACATAGTTGAACCATGCCTCGTGCCTACGAATGCGCCAATAGGAATCGCCAGCACGATTACTCCAGGTCTCGGCATCTATGGTGTCACAAGTGATGAGCCGCAACTTCCCCTCCTCGATGCCCTTGCGCAGCACCTCCACCATACCAAAGTTTTCCCAATCGAAGAATCGTCCGTCTTGCGAAGGGATGGCGAGCACAGCCATGCCCGCCTCTCCATATATTTTATGCTCCATGTCGCGACCGAGCGACTCACTGTATCTCTTGCAATAAGTTTCCTTCATTGAATAATTGTTCTTATTTAGTATTTGTATTCTCTCTGGTTCACCATACGACACATCGAGCTATTTGCCATGAGCCGCATGGACTCATCTTACTTTCTGTTGCACACATCATAGAGGAACTCGTCGCGTTCATCCTCCGTACGGAAACGGGCAATGTAGCTCTGGTCGCCCATAGCAGCCGAAAGAGCCTTAGCAATACGCGGAGCCATATTAAGCGCCCCCTTGTATTTAGCTATCAGTTCATCGTGGCTCATCCAGTACTCAACGTTGTCACGTCGTCCGGCAAAGACACAGAAGTAGTCATCGTTGGGGTCGCTTGACGTGCGTTTGTCGAAAGCCACCATGTCTGCCCAGATCTTGTATACATCGACATTGTGGGCAAAGTTAATCATATCGGGGATATAGCCGCCACCGGGACGCATGTTCACCTCCAGCGCAACAAAGTCGCCCGCATTGCCCAGTCCCTTGTGTGCTCGATCGAGTTGGAAGAATTCGAGATGCACGAAACGGCTCTGGATGTGGAAAGCCTTCACCGTTCGGCGTCCCCAGAAGCGAAGGTTCTCGTTCATGTCGCGATTGACATAGAAGGTAGAATCCAAGTTGTAGTTGACGATGTCAGCGATGCTGGGAGGGCAGACACACATGGACTCGACGATAGGATCCCCCTTGCTGTTGATCACCGCATCATAGGTGCAAATGTTGCCCGTGACGAACTCTTCGATGACATAAGAATCGACATGAGGCGTATTCTTGAAGAAGTTCCACAACTGACTCTCATCCTCAATCTTATGACTCCCGACAGCGCCTACGCCGATGTCAGGCTTCGAAAAAAGCGGATAGCCCGCTTCCGAGGCGAAATGCTTGGCTGCCTCGAAGCCCAGACTTGCTTTGATCTGTCGAGCCGTTCTGATACCTCCTTCGGCATAGAACTTCTTCATTTCCGACTTTTCCTTAATGCTGTCTATTTGGTCCATGCGGATACCCGTCGTCACATTAAAGTCAGTGCGCAAGCGCGCATCTTGCATCAGCCAGTATTCATTGTTCGACTCGATCCAATCGATACGACCATACTTGTGGGCAAAGAAAGCAACAGCGCGATACATCTCGTCGTAGTTCTCCATGTTGCCCACACGATAATACTCGTTGAGCGAGTTTTTCAGTTCTGGTTGGAGGCGATCATACACTTCATCGCCAATGCCAAGTACAGTGACACCATTCTGCTTCAATGCGTTGCACCACTGCCAATACTTCTCAGGGAAGTTCGGGGAGATGAAAATGAAATTCATGCTTGCAAGTGTTAAGTAGGTTTATATTCTGTGTTCATTCATATCGTAAAAAAAGAACTGCAAAAATGCTCTTCCGCTTTTCTCATCAAGCATTTCGTCGTTGGGCAGCAGCCATTTCTTACAAAATCCACCGACCGCAAAATTAACAAATGTTTTGCAACTATGCAAGAATTATGCACCTAAAAACCGCAATCCACAGAAAAGTGTAGCACAGAAGACGTGTTTTTACATAAAAAGCCGTAACTTTGCTTAGTAAATGCGGCGCCTTCATCACCACTGCCGATTACTCCCCCTCCTCCTATTATATATACGCGCGCGAATGAACAATAAGAATACAGACAACAGACAACAGGTTCGGATTATAGACAAATTGCTCCACTGCGGTTTGCCATTCGCGCTGTTTCGTGCTCCACAGCATGAACCTACACTCTATTTGCAGTTGGATGCTGAAGTCAAATGTCTGCATCATGATGACACAGACCTGCAAGGATTTATCTACGCGCCCTTCGAAGAGACGCAAGAAACCCCAACCATACTCATTCGTCCTGACTTGCTCGCTCATGGCTGGGGCGACATGGAGACTCAACTTGCAGGCATCACAGCTTCAGCACCCATGTGTCTGGACACCCTTACCCGCCCCAGTGCCGAACAAGAAGATGCCTCCTACAAGACCAGGTTCCATCTCTGCCTGGAAGCCATCCATCGAGGCGAGTTCAACAAGCTGGTAACCGCCAAATGCCAGTGCGCCAAGGGTACCGACCATCTTCATGACCACGAAGCCACGGTCTTCCTCCAAGCGCTCGAAGCATATCCCGGCAACATGGTTCACCTCGTCTACACCCCCCTGACCGGTCTTTGGATCGGAGCATCGCCCGAATTGTTTCTCAGCCAACGCGAAGGCATCTGGCAAACGATGGCGTTGGCGGGCACCCAGGCGAAAGGCGAAGGAACATGGTCTGCCAAGAATATCGAAGAACAAGATTATGTGGCACGCTTCATCCACGACCTGCTCGTCTCCCTCGAAGCCACGATGGAGAGCGAA
>JAGHUD010000079.1 GCA_018065005.1 Candidatus Physcousia equi | reverse complement strand
AACATGGTACAAAATACTTTTGATAACTTGCCACGCTTTCACTTATCTTGTTGGCTATTTTACTGCTGTATTTCAGTCATGTAGCCCGCTACACTCCTTCAGTACAACATTAAAATATCTCAACAATCCAAGCAAAATCGTACCAAGTTATTTTTTTATCGTCACTTAAGCATTTCTGCCGGATGGAAATTCTGATGTTTTGTTGCAAAAAAACAGAGAAAATATTTGGGAGTTATGAAAAGAAAGAATTATATTTGCGACAGAGAACAGAAATGAAAAACACAACCACTAAAAAATCATTACTATGAAAATCGAGAAGATCATGAGCCAACTGGAGGCCCGTCATCCTGGAGAGAAAGAATATCTGCAGGCTGTGAGAGAGGTGCTCATCTCTATTGAGGACGTCTACGCTCAGCACCCAGAATTCGAGCGTATGAAACTTATAGAGCGTTTAGTGGAACCAGAGCGCATCATCACCTTCCGTGTGCCTTGGGTCGACGACAAGGGCGAGATACAGGTCAACATTGGGTATCGCGTGCAGTTCAACAGTGCCATTGGTCCCTACAAAGGCGGTTTGCGTTTCCACGCCTCCGTCAACCTCAGCATTCTGAAGTTCTTAGGCTTTGAGCAGACGTTCAAGAATGCGCTGACCACCCTGCCCATGGGTGGAGGCAAGGGTGGTAGCGATTTTTCTCCTCGCGGCAAGAGCGATGCAGAGATTATGCGTTTCTGCCAAGCCTTCATGAGCGAGTTGTATCGTTATATCGGTCCAGAGATCGACATCCCCGCTGGCGACATCGGTGTGGGTGCTCGAGAGATAGGTTATCTGTTTGGGCAATATAAAAAGCTGACACGCGACTTCTCTGGTGTACTCACAGGAAAGAACCTCGACTTTGGCGGTTCGCTGATTCGTCCGGAGGCAACGGGCTATGGTGGTCTCTACTTTGTGACGGAGATGCTTGCGACACAGGACAAGGACATTGAAGGCAAGCGTGTTGCCATCAGCGGTTTTGGCAATGTCGCTTGGGGAGCAGCCAAGAAGGCCACCGAGATGGGTGCGAGGGTAATCACCATAAGCGGTCCTGACGGATACATCTTAGACGAAGAAGGTCTGAATGAAGAGAAGATTGACTACATGCTCGAATTGCGTGCCAGCGGCAACGACATCTGTGCACCATACGCAGAGCGGTATCCGGAAGCCAGATTCATAGCAGGCCACAAGCCATGGGAAGTAGCATGCGACATAGCCCTCCCCTGTGCCACACAGAACGAGCTGAACGGCGAGGACGCCGCTATGCTCATTGCGAACGGCTGCCAGTGTGTGGGAGAGATCAGCAATATGGGATGCACGCCAGAAGCCGTCGACGCCTTTTTGGCAGCCCAGATGCTCTATGCACCAGGCAAAGCAGTCAATGCGGGAGGCGTAGCCACCAGTTGTTTGGAGATGAGTCAAAACGCCATGCACCTATCCTGGAATGCCGAGGAGGTAGACAAGCGTTTGCACGAAATCATGCACAGCATCCACAAGCAGTGTGTGCTCCACGGCAAGCAGCCCGACGGCTACATCAACTATGTGAAAGGCGCCAACGTAGCAGGATTCATGAAGGTGGCTCGTGCGATGATGTCGCAAGGCATCGTATAAGTGTCTCGCACCCCCGGGAAAAGAACAGCACACCCGTTGCGGTACTACACACAGGTTATCGCAGCGGGTGTGCTGCATATTTACAATTGGGCGAAACAGAACAAAAAAAAAAGAACCATGACACTCCATCAGCCTGGAAGCAGAAAGAGTGTCATGGCAATAATGAGGATGCGTCTCACATCAAAGTGTGCACATCAAAAGAATGATCAGTTGAGCCGTAAGAATACGGAGGAACATGGAAAGAGGATAAACCGTGGAGTAGCCCACTGCCGGAGCATCGTTGCCTGCCGTCTGGTTGGCAAAAGCAAGTGCTGGTGGGTCGGTAGTACTTCCCGCGATGAGTCCCATGAGGGTGCAGTAGTTCAGTTTCAGGAATTTCTTTGCGATGAAGCCCATGATGAGGATGGGGACAACGGTAATGAGGAAGCCGCACCACACAAAGGTGAGTCCGTCGCCATTGGTTACGGTGTCCACGAAATTCGCACCCGCCTTGATGCCCACACTGGCAAGGAAGAGAGCAAGACCCATCTCGCGCAGCATGAGGTTTGCGCTTGTGGTGGTGTAGGCATTGATTTTGAACTTATAGCCATAAGCACCAATAGCGATGGCAATACAAAGAGGACCGCCAGCGAGACCGAGTTTGACGGGAGTGGGCACGCCAGGAATCGCCAGGGGTATGGCGCCGAAGATGATGCCGATGAAGACACCGATGAAGATAGCAGCAAGGTTGGGGTGGTCCAATTTCTTCACGCTGTTACCCATCTTGGAGGCAACACGGTCGACAGCGTCCTCCGGACCCACAACCACGAGGCGGTCACTGATCTGGAGTCGGAGGTTGCTCTCAGCAAAAAGATTCATGTCGCCACGACGGACGCGGGTGACGTTGACGCCATAGACGCTGCTAAAATGGAGCTCGCCGAGCGTCTTGCCCGCGATGCTGGGTTGGGTGACGAGAATGTGTTTGCTCACCATGGGCACATCCTGTTCTTCCCAAACAATCGAATCATCGACAGGACCAATAAAAGCCTGAATGGCCTCTGCATCGTCTTGGGCACAAGTGATGAACATTTTATCGCCCTCGCCGAGCACGGTGTTGCGGTTGGGGATGCTCACATGTCCGCCCTGCAGCATGCGGCTGCAAACGAAATCGCGACCCAGGAACTGACGCACCTGCAGAATGGATTTGCCCACGAGATAGACGTTGCTCACAGACAGGGTCATGCGATGAGGTATGGCATGCGGATTGGCAGCCTTCTCCTTCTCGATGTCCTCCTGCTCCTTCTTGAGAGAGGTGCGCGTCATGTAACGGATGGCAATGGTGGCAGCGATGATGCCAACCACGCCGAGCGGATAAGCGCAGGCGTATCCATTGGCAATGACCGGAGCACCGCCTTCGCCGAACCCACCGCCATTGGCTATGGTGGTGCAGGCTTCCGCGGCAGCACCCAAACCAGGAGTGTTGGTGATGGCTCCGCAAAGCACGCCAACCATATTTGCAAGATGCGTATTGTTGACCTCTTTGCTTGCGTCTCCATCATAGAACACCAAGAAGTAGAGCGAGATGCAGCAGATGACGTTGAGAAGCACAATGCCCAGCGCCACCGAGTTCATCTTGACACCGCCTTGCTTAAAACTGCTCACGAATCCGGGGCCTACCTGCAAGCCAATGCAGTAGACGAAGAGGATGAGACCGAAATCTTGAATAAAGGTCAGCGTAGAGGTCGTTCCGGTGAATCCAAAATGCCCAGCCACGATTCCTGCGAAAAGCACGAAGGTGACACCGAGCGAGACACCGTTCTTCTTGCCGCCGATCTTCATTCTGCCAAGAAAGATACCGACTGCGATGACAATTGCATAAAGCATGACAATGTGCCCAATGCCATCGGTGTCAGTAAAGAGTTTTTGTAACCAATCCATGATGTTAAGAGGTTTTTTAAGGATTACTGATGCAGGGGGTGCTGCACACCTTCTGCTTATGAAATCAGGAGAATTAGCATGAGGCACGCACACCTCAATATCAAGCACAAAGTTACGCAATATTTTTCACATGTGGGTGCAGAACCTTAATTTTTTTTCTTTTCTGCCACAAAATATAGAGGAAAAGCAGAAATAATCGGACGGGGACAGAGCACCATTAAAGAAAATTTCTTATCTTTGCGCGCATTTAATACATAAAAAACACATTATTTTATATACAACTTTTATGACAGAAAACAAAGAAAGACTTTTTTCTGACTTCACTGCCCCCTCACACCAGGAATGGCGCGACAAGATTGAGGTTGACCTCAAGGGAGCGGACTATCAGAAGAAGATGGTGTGGAGAACCAACGAAGGTTTCTCCATGGAACCATTCTACCGCAAGGAGGACGTCGAAGGTCTGGCCACGGTGAATGCCCTCCCTGGCGAGTTTCCCTATGTGCGCGGCAACAAAAAGAGCGACAACGAGTGGCTTGTGCGTCAGGACATCTCATGCGACTGTCCCAAAGCAGCCAACAAAAAGGCGCTCGACATCCTGAACAAGGGAGTCACGAGCCTCGGTTTCATCATCCCCGCACAAAAGATCAGTGCTGAATATATCGACACATTGCTCGAAGGCATCTATGTAGAGTGTGTCGAACTGAACTTCGCCACTTGCCAGCGCCACAGCCTGGAGCTCGCCAAGTTGCTCGTAGCCTACTTTGAGAAGAAGGGGGCTGACAAGTCGAAGGTGGCAGGCTCCATCTCGTTTGACCCCATCGAGAAGATGGTCATGAAGGGCAAGGACACAACGCCCCTCGTGGAACTGGCAAAAGAGATGGTAGAAGTCCTGAAAGACTATCCCGCATTCCGCGCCATTGCAGTCAATGCCTACAAGCTCACCAACGCAGGTGCCTACAGCTACCAGGATTTAGGCTACGCCTTAGCTTGGGGTAACGAATATCTCGCAGCACTCACCGAGACAGGCATCGACGCATGCACGGCAGCAAAGAACATCAAGTTCAACCTGGGCATCAATGGCGTCTATTTCATGGAGATTGCCAAGCTGCGTGCCGCTCGTATGCTCTGGGCACAAATCGTAGCACAGTACACCGACTGCAAGGAAGGAGCCAAGATGCACATCTGCGCCATCACCACGACCTACAACCAGACCATCTTCGACTCATACGTCAACATGCTGCGTTCGCAGACCGAAGCCATGTCGGCAGCCTTGGGTGGTGTTGAGAGTCTCATCGTGACGCCCTTCGACGACCCCTACGAGACGCCCACCGACTTTGCAGAGCGCATCGCCCGCAACCAGCAGCTTCTGCTGAAGGACGAGTGCCACTTCGACCGCATGGTCGACGTAGCAGGCGGCAGCTACTTCCTCGAGCAGCTCACCACCAGCCTGGCAGGTCAGGCATGGAAACTCTTCCTCAGCGTCGAAGCAGAAGGTGGCATGCTGGCAGCAGCCAAGGCAGGCAGCGTGCAAGCCACCATCAACGAGACCAATGCCACACGCCACGGCAACGCCGGCAAGCGTCGTGAGTTCCTGCTCGGCACAAACCAGTTCCCCAATTTCACGGAGAAGAGCGAGGGCAAGGAACCCTTGACATGCTGCTGCAAGACCTGTGGCACACCCGCCGCGGCAGAAGGAACATTCGCAGGCATCCCGACCAGCCGTTTGGCAAGCGACTTCGAAGCCCTGCGCCTCTCCACCGAGAAGGCAGCCAAGGTGCCCGTAGCCTTCATGCTCACCATCGGCAACCTCGCCATGCGCCAGGCCCGCGCTCAGTTCAGCTGCAACTTCCTGGCAGCAGCAGGCTATCAGGTCATCGACAACCTCGGCTTCAAGACGGTGGAGGAAGGTGTGGATGCAGCCTTGGCTGCCGGCGCCGACATCATAGTCATCTGCTCGAGCGACGACGAGTATGCCGAGTATGCCATCCCCGCCTTCCAATATCTCAACGGTCGCGCCATGTATGTTGTTGCAGGTGCACCCGCATGCTCTGAGGACCTGAAGGCAGCCGGCATAGAGAACTTTATCAACGTCAAGTCCAATCAGCTCGCTACTCTGAAGGAGTACAACCAGAAGTTGGGCATTTAATCATAGAATATCTAGATTGTATAGAAACTCTATATCGTCTAAGATAAAGATGAAAACTATGGCAAGAAAACAATTTAACGAAATAGATATCTTTGCCGGCATTGAGGCAAAGAATGGCCAAACCTGGCAAAAGGAGAATGGCATCGAAGCGAACTGGCGCACAGCAGAGCAGATTGACATTCAGCCCGTTTACACCAAAGAGGACCTTGAGGGCATGGAGCATCTCGACTTTGCAGCCGGCATCCCCCCCTTCCTGCGTGGTCCCTACAGTATGATGTACCCCTTCCGTCCGTGGACCATCCGTCAGTATGCAGGATTCTCAACGGCAGAGGAGTCGAATGCCTTCTACCGCCGCAACCTCGCTTCCGGCCAGAAGGGTCTGTCAGTAGCCTTTGACCTCCCCACCCACCGCGGCTACGACCCCGACAACCAGCGTGTCGTTGGCGACGTGGGCAAGGCAGGTGTGAGCATCTGCTCGCTTGAGAACATGAAGACCCTCTTCGCTGGCATCCCCCTCAACAAGATGTCCGTGTCGATGACCATGAACGGCGGTGTGCTCCCCGTGCTCGCCTTCTATATCAACGCCGGTCTGGAGCAAGGAGCCAAACTCGAGGAGATGGCAGGCACCATCCAAAACGACATCCTCAAGGAGTTCATGGTGCGCAACACCTACATCTATCCACCTGCCTTCTCGATGAAGATCATCGCCGACATCTTCGAGTTCACCAGCCAGAAGATGCCTAAGTTCAACAGCATCTCCATCTCGGGCTACCACATGCAAGAAGCAGGTGCCACCGCCGACATCGAGCTCGCCTACACCCTCGCCGACGGTATGGACTACCTGCGTGCAGGCATCAACGCTGGCATCGACGTCGACGCCTTCGCGCCTCGCCTCTCCTTCTTCTGGGCCATCGGTGTCAACCACTTCATGGAGATTGCCAAGATGCGTGCGGGTCGCCTGCTCTGGGCAAAGATTGTGAAGAGCTTCGGCGCCAAGAACCCCAAATCGATGGCACTGCGCACCCACTCGCAGACCTCCGGCTGGTCGCTCACCGAGCAAGACCCCTTCAACAACGTAGGTCGCACCTGCATCGAGGCGATGGCTGCCGTGCTGGGTCACACCCAGTCGCTCCACACCAACGCCCTCGACGAAGCCATCGCCCTCCCCACCGACTTCTCTGCCCGCATCGCGCGCAACACCCAGATCTACATCCAGAATGAGACGCAGGTGTGCAAGCACATCGACCCCTGGGCTGGCTCCTACTATGTGGAGAAACTCACACAGGAACTCTACACCAAGGCATGGGAGCACATCCAGGAAATCGAGAAGCTCGGCGGTATGGCAAAGGCCATCGAGACGGGTCTGCCCAAGATGCGCATCGAGGAGGCGGCTGCACGCACCCAGGCTCGCATCGACTCAGGTGTGCAGACCATCGTGGGCGTGAACAAGTATCGCCTCGAGCACGAAGACCCCATCGACATCCTCGAAATCGACAACACCGCCGTGCGTCTGCAGCAGGAGGAATCACTCAAGGAGCTGAAGGCCAACCGCGACGAAGCACAGGTGAAGGCGGACCTCGAAGCCATCACGAAGTGCGTTCAGGAGTTTGCCGACGGCAAAAAGTCGGAGCAAAACCTCCTCGCCCTTGCCGTGACGGCAGCCGGCCATCGTGCCACTTTGGGAGAAATCAGCGACGCCTGCGAAGCTGTCGTAGGTCGTTATAAGGCAATCATTAGAACTATTTCAGGCGTGTATAGCAGTGAAGCAAAGAGCGATGACCTCTTCAAGAAGGCATGTGCCCTAACCGACGAGTTTGCAAAACAGGAGGGACGTCGTCCCCGTATCATGGTAGCCAAGATGGGACAGGATGGTCACGACCGCGGTGCCAAGGTGGTAGCCACGGGCTATGCCGACTGCGGTTTCGACGTCGACATGGGTCCCCTCTTCCAAACGCCTGAGGAGGCTGCTCGTCAGGCTGTGGAGAACGACGTGAACATCGTGGGCGCTTCTTCTCTGGCTGCCGGCCACAAGACGCTCATCCCTCAGCTCATCGAGGAGCTCAAGAAGCTCGGCAGAGAGGACATCATGGTCATTGCCGGTGGTGTCATCCCTGCTCAGGACTACGACTACCTCTATCAGGCGGGTGTTGCAGCCATCTTTGGTCCGGGCACGCCCGTTGCCTACTCTGCCATCACGATGATGAACATCTTGCTCGGCAAGGAAGACTAAGCATGCATGCGCACATGCGCATACATGCAAATATGATAAAAAAAGGTGCCCTTCCACCCGGAGGGCACCTTTTTTTGCGGTGGCAATATTTTTATGATTTATTGTAATGGATGACACATTCACCAGGAATCGTACTCATATAAAGCAAAAGACCCGCCCTGGTTCGCTGATCTAAAGAGAAGCGTGGCGGATTCTGTTGGTGCAAAGGTATAAAGTTTTTATCAATCTAACAAATTTTTCTAAGTAAGTGATCAAAATTAGTTTTATAATAGGTGTGCTCTATTTGGAAGCAGATTTGTGCATGTTTAGAAGGATCGTAGCGGGCTACGTGACTGATAAAAGATGCAACAAAGAGAGTACGGATATTATGAAAATTCACTTACAAAACATTGTATAAATAATTTGATTACTTACTTATTTTACTTGGTATTGTTTATGTATATG
>JAGHUD010000018.1 GCA_018065005.1 Candidatus Physcousia equi | reverse complement strand
CGGGGGCAGCAATGCGTAGCAACTTGCCGTCATGCTCCACCTCGATGCACCCGTCTGGGCGTCGACGTTGAGCGCGATGGATGACGACTTTACTTGGCCTCCAACAACACGGATGGAGGCTCCGTCGCGGCGAGGATTGTCTGCAAGGATCTGTGCGGGAGGTGTTGCCTGAGGGTCGCGCATCTCGCCACCCTGGGGGTCGAGAAAGAGACGGAAAATGTCGCTCGCATAAAAATCGATGTAGAGATAATGGCCAGAAGGCAGTTGCAGTTGGGCTGTATGGTCGTTCAGAAGACTCAGTTTCTGTGACCATGCCGCCATACTCAGCATGACGAGCCATGCCATGAGAAATAATTTTTTCATGTGAAAGAATTAAATTTTATGAAAGATGTGTTTTGCTGCAAAGATACAAAAAAATATCCTAATATGTGAATACTTTGATGAAAAATGCTTATCTTTGCGCAAAGAAAACAACAGAATCTATGAAAAAGAATATTATTATCGCTTGCATAGCACTTATCATTGCTGCCCTGGTGGGACTTGTCGTATGGCTCATGGTGGAGCACAAAAAGGATGCGGAGGATAAACAGGAGCTTGCGCAACTCAAGGAACTCGCAGAAATGGAAAAGGCAGAGATGGAGAATGAATACCAGAACTTTGCCAATCAGTACCAGGAAATGAAGATGCAAATCAACAACGATTCACTCGTTGCACAGCTGGAAGCTGAGCAGGCGCGCACACAAGCTGCACTTGAGGAACTCAAACGGACTAAGGCAAGCGATGCCAAGGAAATCATGCGCCTAAAAGAGGAATTGAAGACTCTGAGAGAAATACTCAGACAGTATGTGCAAGAAATAGACTCCTTGCAGCGACTCAATACGGCACTGAACAACGAAAACCAAAACCTACGAACCACGAACGAACAGCAGCAGGCTCACATCTCGAACCTCACGGGCGAGCGTCAAGCACTGAGCGAAAAGGTGGCTATTGCCGCTCAGCTTGATGCAACAGGCATCCACGCTCAGGGCAACAACAAAAAAGGAAAGGCTACGGAGAAGATCAAGGATGTGAAGAAGTTGGTTGTGTCGTTCTCCATCAGCAGAAACGTGACGGCACAGGCAGGTAATCGTAGCATCTACGTTCGCATCACCACACCGCTTGGAGACGTGCTGACGCATGGAGGTACTTTCCATTACGAGAACCGCACATTGGAGTATTCGATCAGAAAGGACATCGAATACACAGGCGAAGAGACGAGCATCACCGTCTACTGGGATGTGGCAGAGACGCTCTCTGACGGAACCTATCGTGCAGACATCTTTGCCGATGGCAAGAACATTGGCCACACCACATTCTCCTTCAGATAGCCTGCACACCCACAACAGTAAGCAACGACTAACAGAGCATCACATTATTAAATATATGGGCAAAGGAAAACTAGCAAAATTTGCGGACATGGCAGCCAATCCATTGGTAGTCGAACCAATGTTTCGGCCGGGACAAAACATCGATTTTCCTCTCAAGGGCAAGTGGCATCAAGAGTTTTTTCGTAACGAGCATGACATCGTGCTCGAACTCGGATGTGGGCGCGGCGAATACACCGTTGGACTCGGACGTTGCTTCCCGGAGAAAAACTACATTGGGGTAGACATCAAGGGGTCGCGTATGTGGACGGGAGCTGAGGATGCCTTGAGGTCGGGCATGCAAAATGTTGGCTTCCTCCGAACACATATAGAATTTCTGCCCGAATTTTTCTCGCCCGACGAGGTGAGCGAACTATGGCTGACTTTCAGCGATCCGCAGATGCGCAAAGCCACCAAGCGTCTTTCGTCTTCCTATTTCCTGGAAAGGTACCGAAAATTTATCCGGCCAAATGGCATTGTTCATCTAAAGACTGATAGCAACTTCCTTTTCACCTACACCGAAGAGCTACTCAAAGCGAATGGCATCGTGCCTGAGGCTTGCACAAGAAACCTCTATGCCTTAGACACGGAAGACACGAAGGATGCACGTGCCATTCAAACATATTATGAAGGTATGTGGCGTGAACGAGGCATCGACATAAAGTATCTGCGTTTTCGCCTCCCGAAAGACGGCGCACTTGTTGAGCCTGAAGTAGAGATAGAACTGGACGAATATCGCAGCTATGGAAGGGACAAAAATTCGTCGTTAGACACACACAAGTAAAATTAAAGAAAGAATATGGATATTTACCCCAAACTAATCTTGGACGCACTTGCTACGGTTCGGTATCCAGGAACTGGCAAGAACATCGTTGAGATGAATATGGTTGAGGATGACTTGCGCATTGCGGGACTTCACGTCGAGTTTTCACTCATCTTTGACAAGCCTACCAATCCCTTTCTGAAGTCGCTCGTGAAAGCTTGTGAGGCTGCCATACATGCTTATGTCTCGAAGGACATTGAAGTAGAGATTAAGACAAAATCATTGCAGGCTCCTCGCCCCGAACTGCCAGACTTGTTGCCCGGAGTAAAAAACATCATTGCCATTGCAAGCGGAAAAGGTGGAGTGGGTAAGAGCACGGTGGCAGCAAACCTTGCAGTTTCTCTCGCTCGCCTCGGTCACCGAGTTGGACTGCTCGACTGCGACATCTTCGGTCCCTCTATGCCTAAGATGTTTAGTTTGGAAGAGGCGCGGCCCTACAGCGAAAACATCAACGGGCGTGACTTGATAGTACCCGTCGAGCAATACGGAGTGAAGGTTTTGTCCATAGGATTCTTCGTTGACCCCGCAACGGCTACGTTGTGGAGAGGTGGCATGGCGTGCAACGCGCTCAAACAACTCATCGGAGATGCACATTGGGGTGACCTTGACTATTTCATCCTTGACACACCACCCGGAACATCGGACATACACCTCACACTCGTGCAGACGCTCCCCATCACGGGCGCTGTCATCGTGAGCACTCCCCAACAGGTGGCATTGGCTGATGCACGAAAGGGAATAAATATGTATCAGAACGAGAAAGTCGCAGTTCCCATTCTTGGTCTTGTGGAGAATATGGCGTGGTTTACTCCTGCACAACACACCGATGAAAGGTATTTTATCTTCGGAAAGGAGGGCGTGAAGCATCTGGCGGAAGAAATGAACGTGCCACTGCTCGCACAAATACCCGTCGTACAGGACATCTGCCAGCAAGGAGATGAGGGATGTCCCGTTGCACTCGATCCAGCATCCATCACAGGGCAGGCTTTCATGCAGCTTGCAGCGCGAGTGGTGACCGAAACAGATCGGAGAAACCTTGAAAAATCGCCGACCGTCATCGTAGGAGTAAAGTAGACACAAACATACAAGCATTTACAACAAAAGTCAACACACATTATACGCGTGTTGACTTTTTTGGTAAACTTTTTTTCACAACTGACATGCTAACAGTCTGATTTACTGTATGTGCTCTTTTCGTTTTGGAAAACAATTCAAAAAGAAATGACAACAAACTTGTATTTTTTTGATTTTTTTTACAGAAAAAAGTTTGGAAGATTTAGCCGTTTATTGTATCTTTGCAAACGATTTCGCAAGGTAAAAAGATACAAACTAATCTAAACTACTACTAATCAAATGATACAGACAGTCGTAAAGAGAGACGGACGCATCGTTGGTTTCAACGAGCAAAAGATTGCAGCCGCAATCAGAAAGGCAATGCTCAACACAGAGGAGGGTGACGACTCAAATTTAATCACACAAATCACTGACCGCATCGCCATGCGCGGTAAGAGCCAGATGACGGTGGAAGAGATTCAGGACATGGTCGAAATGGAACTGATGAAATCCACCCGAAAGGACGTGGCAAAGATTTATATCAAGTATCGCAACCAGCGCAGCATCGCCCGCAAAGCAAAGACACGCGACATTTTCCTTGAGATTATCAACATCAAGAGCAATGACGTGACGCGCGAAAACGCTAATATGAATGCTGACACACCCGCGGGCATGATGATGAAGTTTTCAAGCGAAACAACCAAGCCTTTTGTTGATGACTATCTGCTCTCGGAGGAAACTCGCGAAGCTGTGCGACACAACTATCTCCACATCCACGATAAGGATTACTACCCAACAAAATCGCTCACCTGTGTGCAGCATCCGCTCGACCACATCTTAAAAGGTGGGTTCCGAGCAGGTCACGGAGAAAGTCGTCCGGCTAAACGCATCGAGACAGCAAGCATCATGGGATGCATCTCAATGGAAACTGCCCAAAACGAAATGCACGGCGGTCAGGCTATCCCTGCATTCGACTTCTATTTGGCTCCCTACGTTCGCTCATCATATATCGAAGAGGTGAAAGAATTGGAGAAACTCATGGATCAAGACCTTAACGACCTCTATGATGCACCTATTGAAGACTACCTGCAACTTCCTTTGTCAGGACTCGAAGGCAAGGAGCGTCTCAAGCAACATGCCATAAACAACACCGTCGGACGTGTACACCAAGCCATGGAAGCATTCATCCACAACATGAACACCATCCATAGCCGTGGCGGCAACCAAGTAGTATTCAGCAGCATCAACTACGGAACTGACACCAGCGCCGAAGGACGATGCATCATTCGCGAATTGCTCCGCTCAACATACGAGGGCGTTGGCGGTGGACAAACGGCTATCTTCCCCATCCAAATCTGGAAGAAAAAGCGCGGAGTCAGCTATTTGCCTGAAGATCGCAACTACGACCTTTACAAATATGCTTGTCAGGTAACAGCCAAACGATTCTTCCCCAACTTTATCAATCTCGATGCTACGTATAACCAGAATGACAACTGGAAGGCAGAAGATCCAGAACGCTATAAGTGGGAATGTGCAACAATGGGCTGCCGTACCCGAGTGTTTGAGAATCGATTCGGACCCAAGACATCTATCGGACGTGGAAACCTCTCGTTCTCTACCATCAACATCGTTGGACTTGCCATCGAATGCATGAAGATAGAAAACAAGGACGAACGAATTGCTGCTTTCTTCGCAAAGCTTGACAATATGCTTAGTGTCACAGCACAGCAGTTGCACGACCGCATGCAGTTCCAGAAAACTGCATTTGCCAAGCAGTTCCCCCTCGTCATGAGTTCACTGTGGTTAGGAAGCGAGAAACTTGGTCCCAACGACACCATCGAGAGCGTGATCAATCAAGGTACTTTGGGCATCGGCTTTATCGGTCTGGCAGAATGTCTGGTCGCCCTTTTGGGCAAACATCACGGAGAAAGCGAAGAGGCACAAGAACTGGGCTTGAAGATCGTGACCTACATGCGCGACCGAGCTAATGAGTTCAGCGAGAGCTACCAACACAACTACAGCATATTGGCAACACCTGCTGAGGGACTCTCGGGACGTTTCACTCAAGGCGACCGCAGAAAGCACGGCATATTGCCCGGCATCACCGATCGTGACTACTACACCAACTCAAATCATGTACCGGTCTACTACAAGTGCTCTGCTCGTCACAAGGCTGAAATTGAAGCACCCTACCACGATTTGACCCGAGGCGGACATATCTTCTATGTTGAGATTGATGGTGACGCAACACATAACCCTGAAGTTGTGATGAAGATTGTAGACATGATGGATCGGTACAATATTGGTTATGGATCGGTCAACCACACACGCAATCGCTGTATGGATTGTGGTGCAGAAAATGCAGAAAAGGACCTCAAGGTGTGCCCGAAATGTGGCAGCGAAAACGTGGACCGTCTCCAACGCATCACAGGTTACCTCGTTGGTACAACCGACCGTTGGAATAAAGCAAAACTTGCAGAACTGAACGATCGCGTCGTGCACGATTAAAAATCTCATTAGTACACAGAATTATTATTCTCTATACTCATTTTTGATGCATATTCGTCCCATTGAGGAAAAGTAATGACAGTGTCATAGCACACGATATGGGATGAGTATGCACCAAAGATGATGTAGGCTTACGAAGGTACGGCTACATCATAGTATAAAAGCAAATAGAAATTACTAAGGGCTCACCCACCAAACGTTGGTAGAATAATTCTGAACACCTACTTAGTCTAACTAACCTATGGATTTACGTATTATAGAGATCATTGAAGACACCACCGTGGATGGGCCGGGTTTCAGAACAAGCATCTATTGTTCCGGATGTGCTCATGCTTGCCCAGGGTGTCACAACCCTCAGTCTTGGGACATCAACGCTGGAACAAAACGAAGCGTGGAAGAAATCCTTCGCACCATTCTTGACGATCCTTTTGCTGATGTCACCTTCACGGGTGGTGATCCCATTTATCAGGTTGAAGGTTTTACAGAGTTAGCAAAAGCCATAAAAACGAACTCAGATAAAACCATCTGGTGCTATACAGGATTCCTCTATGAGAGTTTGGTAAGACAGCCTCAAACACGACTCCTTCTTCAGTACATTGATGTCCTTGTTGATGGTCCCTATAAACAAGATCTACGCGATGAAGATTTGCTCTATAGAGGAAGTTCTAACCAACGTCTTATCGACGTAAAGGCGTCGCTTGAACAGCATAAAGTGATTCTTTGGAAATCCCCTATGGCACTTGTAGGGTAAAATTTGTACGTCCTGGTGGTAGCCATCGTATTTTCTCCATCTTGTAGTACATACTTCGCTTGCACATCCTCATCGCTGACTCGGTTGCATCCGTGACTTAGCTGCATTCGTGACCCGACTGCATTCGTGACCCGACTGCATTCGTGACTTGGCTGTGTTCGTGAGCCGACTGTATTCGTGACTATGCTGTTCGTATAGGCATCAATAACACTCTGTAGAGTTGTATCTTCTACTGCTGAGGCTCCGTGCGTATCACAATCAGTATGGAGTATCCTCGACTTTTGTCTAATGCTCATCTTCAGCTTTTGTCTCGGGCTCCTCACTGTTTTTATCTAATGCACATCTACGTCTTTTGCAGTCTTCGCAAGCTTTGCTGCTACACTACTTGGCACCTTTTCGTCTATCCCTTCGAAATAGGTCTTCAACGCTTCAAGTGCATTTTTTTTGAGAGTCATCTATCTTTGCGTTCAAAGCTTGTTCTACTTCCACCTGAAGCAGAATCTCGTAGCACAAAAGGATTGAACAGAAAAAGAGCGACACCGCCTCTTGACGAAAGGAGTTAGGTGTCGCTCTTACTGTTTCTATAGGGGAGGGGGGAGTTGTAATTGTTCTTTTTGGCTCAGGCGTGGAAGGCATGTTGTTCCACCTTTTGAGTTCCCCCACTGCTGCGTTTCTGCTGCGGATTTATTCAGGCGTTTCGGTTTCTGCTTCTTGTGCTTCAGGTTGCTCGACTGTAACCGGTTCGAAGTCGGAGAGGTCATTTTCGACGAGCAGGTTGTACCATTGCACCAACTTCTTGATGTCGGAGGGGAAGACGCGGTCGCGATCGAAGTTGGGCAGCACCTTGGCAAGGTATTCGGCAAGTTGCTCCTTGCTTGCATTCTTATAGTCGAAGGAAGAAACCTTGCCATCTTCGAGTTTCTTCATGGCAGCAAGCACAGAGGCGAGGGGGACTTCCTCGTCATTGGTGTACATGGCAATGTCTGCCAGCGAGATGATTCGGTCGCCACCAAAGACAGGCAGACGGCGGCGCTGAGCGCCTACGCTTTCGACAATGAAGTTGCGGTTGCCTCGTGAAACGAGTTTGTAGAGTCCTGGTTTGCCGGAAATAGCGAGAATAGTCTTTAACATAGTTGTTTGAGTATTTTGTTGATTTGTTGTTTCAGATTGTCTGGGTTGTCGGTGTTAACATCGTTGTGGAGGGTGAAGTGGGAGAGAGCAGAACGCTGCTCGTCGGTGAGTTGGTGGGCTGCGCGTTGCTCGATGTTCTGGGCTGTAGTGTTGTCGCGCTGTGCAGCTCGGTCGATGCGCACTGCTCGTGGTGCTGCCACGTTGATGGTGTAGTCGACCAGCTTGTCGAAGTGGCTCTCGAAGAGGATAGCACTTTCCAGCACCACGATGTCCGACGTTTGCCTTTCAGCCCATGTTAGGAAGTCTTGCGCCACAGCGGGGTGAACGATTGACGCCAAGCGCGCTGCATGGTCTGCCGAGGCGAAGAGGTAGTTGGCAAGCAAGGCTTTGTTGAGTTTACCTTTTTCGAGATATACTTCTGGACCGACGAGTTCTATCAGTCCTGCCCTTACAGAAGCAGACTGCTCGTTGATGCGCTTTGCCTCATCGTCGCAATGATAGACTGGCAAGTGATATTGATCTTTGAGGATTTGGCAGATGAAACTTTTTCCAGCGCCAATGCCACCTGTGATGCCGAGTTTGATAGTCACTTTGCTTGTTTGTTTTCAGGATGAACGAGTTCGCTCTTTGCATCAATGCTCTCTATGAGGAAGTCCACCTCGGCAGGGTCGATGTGTACGCCCGAGACGCCATCAGGCTGCGATGTGATGTGTGGCGTGCATTTCCCACTTTCGTTTTCGATGAGTTCAGCATAGGAGATGACTATGACGAAGTCCTCCTTTCTGATGGCGTTGGCAAGTGCTGCCGGCACGAGGTAGGTGACGCGCAGATAGGAGGGGAATGTGCGAAGCGCCTTGTCAGCCGGGAAGTTGACTCCTTCAACCGGCACCTCTGCCGTTTGGCGGGTGAGGATGTCTACTTCGGCTTTGATGAGCACGGAATCGGGAAAGATACGCATACCGCGACGTGTGGCGAGCGAGACGCGTTTGGCAAACGACTTCTCTTGGTCGGCCAACAGAAGCGGTTCGGTGTAGACGGCGTGCATTGTGTCGAGCATGACGAGGGGGGCATAGACTTCCACTGAGTCTGGCGCGAAGTGAAGACCGGAGACGCAGTATTGTGCCTTGGCTTCGATGGTACCCTGGAGCCGAACGGGAAAACGTCGATGGACGCCACGGTTGTAGTAGAAGATGAGTGTGTCGGGCGACATCGACTGAATGCTCGCTTCAGCAGGGAGCATCTTTTTCAGGGCAGGTTGGAGCTGACTCAGCAAGAGCACCCCGTAGCCGGTGGGCTCGTGGGTGTCGTAGTTGCTGAAATCGATGTGCAGCGTGTCCAGCTGGCGGTTGATGAAGAGCGGGATGATTTCTGCACCCCGGTCGTGGATAGAGAGTTTGAGCTGCTTAGGGAGCTCGGTGGTGAGAATGACGCCTCGTGGCACGTTGTCGAGTTTGATGGGCACGGTGACCTCCATGGTGAAGGTGTCGCTCAGTGCCTGAACGAACCAAAAGACTCCGCAGATGACTACGAAGAACAGGAAGATGAAGAGGTCTTTCGTGCGGTTTCCCATCGGTCAACTCTTGGGTGCTGGTGACTGTTTTAGCGCTGTGCTTGGGTGTCGCCGGCAGAGGGGTATACGCTGAATCGCGCTACACGAATCTGCACGTCTTTTGCAATCTCGATGTAGAGGCTGCCCGTTGCGTCATCGATACGGCGCACGGTGCCATACACACCGCCTTGGGTGACCACCTCTGTTCCCACGGCAATGCTGTTCTGGAAGTTTTGGATGGCCTTTTGCTTCTTCTGCTGTGGGCGAATCATGAAGAACCACATGATGGCAAAGATGGCTACCATCATGATGATGAAGGACATGCCGCCACCTTGAGCGGATTGGGCTTGGAGGATGATGCTGATTGTTTTCATAGTTCAATTTGAGTATTTATAAGTTTGATTTCAAGATTGTTTCGTTATGGTACAATGGGGGGATAGTGAAATGTTCATTGCCCTCCCTTTGCTTTTTGTACATCTTTGTCCTGCGACTTAGTGATTTTTTTCTCGTCCAGAAGTTTATGAGCGATCGTGTCGAGGGTAGCGTTGATGTAGCTGCTGTTGCGTGGAGCTGTGTACATCTTTGCGATGTTGACATATTCGTTGATGCTGACTGCCAGTGGGATGCTCGGAAAGGAGGTGATTTCTGCCAATGCTGTCTGCATGATGACGACGTCCATCAAAGCCATGCGCCTGAAATCCCAACCTCGGGTGTGCTCGTTGATGAGTTCGTGGTAGTAGTCGCCTTGCGCTATGGCAAAGTGGTGGAGCTTAACAGCAAATTCGAGATCGTCAGGATGGTCATACTGCGGAAGCAGCGGAGCGTCGTCTGGTGTGTCCTGGTTGATGATGCGAATGGTTTTGACGAGGAACGTGTCGACGATGTAGCGGTCGTCGTTCCAGTAGATACATAGGTGTTCGAGGGTTTCAGCCAGTTCGTCGTCGTCGATCAGGATTTCCTTATAGAGTTGGCGGATAGCTTCTTGGTCTTCTGCGAAGTTGTCTTCTGATTCGAGGTAGATGCGATAGGCTCGTGAGGCCTTATATTTGCGCAGCAGGCTCCGCACGGTTTCTTCTTCGTTGAACCATAACTGATTGTTGTTGTCGAGGAATTCGCGAATCTGCTCGTTTCTGGCAAGTTTTGCCAGCCAACGGTTTTGGGCGAGTCGGCGCTCAATGTGGCTCTCGGTGGCAAGCTGGCGATTTCGTGTTTCTTGCTGCTTCATCTCGTCTGTGGCAAGACGGCGCATCTCGAGCAGCAAGGCGAGCATCGTGAGGTAGAGTTCGTAGGATTTATCAAGACTTTTTCGCAGTTCGTTTTCGCTTTCGGCAAATCCTTCGTCTGATTTGCTCTGACCATTCACATAGTACGACCAGACGGTTTGCACCGTTTTCAGTCGTATGAGTTCTCTGTTTATCATTTTTTAGTTTTGTTTTAGCGCGCAAAAATACGAATAAAATGTGAGATAACCGCGTTTTCGGTCTAAAATATGACATTTGTCTGAAAATATCTCATGCTCTCTGCTGCGATTCCGTGCAAAAATGGCAAAAAGATGAGCCGAAACGCCATTGGGGGTTGCAGGTTGCCGTCAACGGTGAGGTTGAACTTAGTCCGGCTGATGCGCACCTGATGCCGCCACTGTGTGCCGCAGCTTGGAGTTCCTCACTGCACTTGGTGGATATAGATGTCTCGTTGGGGGAATGGGATGTTCACCTTGTGCTTATTGAGGGTGTTGTAGATGATTTCTTTTATCTGTGCTCTGAAGGCGATGCTATCCTCCACAAGCAACCAGATGCAGACCAGAAGGTCCACGCTGCTGTCGCCAAAGTCGCTGAACGCAACGGAGATGGGGTGCTGTTCGTCGATGATGGTTTTTCCTTCGGCATTGGTTTTCATGCGCAGGGGCTCCAATTCTTTCAGGAGCATCTGCCTCACCTCATTGATGTTGCTTCCATATGCCACACCGACCGGTATCTTAACATATTCGTATTGGTGGTTTCGTGTAAGGTTTTTGAAGTTCTTGCTGAAGAGTGCAGAGTTGAGGAATGCCATGACGCAACCGTCCATCGTTTGGATGGAAGTGCTCTGATAGGTTATTTTCTCTACCTTGCCGCGTATGTTATCACATTCAATATAATCGCCCACACGCACGCGTCCCGACATCAGTGATATGCCATAGAAGAAGTTCTCCATTAGGTCTTTCATGGCGAAACCCATACCGGTTGCAAGACCTGCCGTGACGATGCTGATGCCGCTGCTCGGCACCTTCAGCAAGACGAGCGTGAAGATGAAAAAGCCGCCCCAGCAGAGTATGGAGATGATGTTGTTTGCCAGCGTGCCGTTGTAGTCTTCCTTGTTGTCGCCCAGTGTCTTGCGGCGTATGTGGTGGTAGAGTGCCTTGAAGAGATAGCTGAAATAGCTGAACAAGAACCAGAAACTCGTGACGAGCACAATCTTGGCAAGCGAGATGGTGACAACGCCTTCCACCTCCAGGAAATTGAACATGAAGGCTGAGATGCACAACGAAGTCATCTCAAAGATTTCGGCTGCCCAATAGATGCTGAGCAGCAACGACAAGACAGCCATGACGGGAACCATGGCGCGGTGGATGAAGTCGTACATCCAGGTCTGACCGATAAACTCACCGCGCTTGATTTGTTTTTCCAGCGACGCAATGTCCTTGCTGATGTCTTCTCCACTCGTCTCCTTCACCTTCAGTTCAGGTGCAAGGCGATAGATGATGCGGCGACGCTCGTAGAGTCGCAGCATGTCGTAGAAGCAGGTGATGGTTTGGATGGCAGTGAGCTGGAACATCCACCACATCATGATCTCCACGGCAAGTAAGGTGTAGCCAATCCAAGCAGTGATGGTGGCGATGACCATGGCGATGAGCGAAACGGTGGAGTAGAACATGTCGGCATTGGGCAAGTTCTGCTTGTGCTTCTTGAGGGTGCGCCATTGCCAAATGGTGAAGACGAGGAGGATGGGCGGGTAGATGAGATTGACGAGGTTGTTGGGGATGAGGATGATGCGGAAGATGATGACCACCAGTGCCATGCTGATGAAGGGTATGTAGGCACGTGCTCCACTCTTCATTTGGTTGCCATCCAGACGGAAGAGGAGCGAGAGGAAGATGACAAGCATGAGCCAGGCGAACGTGATCATGAGCGACGTTGCCATCAGGACGATGTTGCTGTTGGTGAAGGCTCTTGCCACTGTGGCAGCAATGGTGAAGAGCAAGACGCCCAGAGAGTTGATGATCATCTGTCGCTTCTGCTTATAGATGCGCCCCTTCCATCGTTTGGGCAGGAGCCATCTGACGATGATGTTGCTGATGATGCTTGATATGGTGATGTAGATGACGATGAAGAGGCTAATGAAAACCACATACATGCCTCTCCATTCCGATTTTGCCTTATGGGAATCACCCAAAGGTTTGTATTTGTTCTGGAAGTCGTTCGTTGCCAGCATCCATTGCCGCGGCAGGTTGAAAAGAATCTGGAAGTAGTTGCTTCCGCCATCCTGGAAGATGTTGCGGCGCAGGATGGAGTAGCGCGACTGCGCAAATTCGTTCAGTCGGTTCACTCTTTCCGACACCTCGTCATAGTAGCCCTGCTCGCGTGTGATGGCTTCGAGCGAGTAGACAAGGTTGTCGAGCATATGCTGGGCATAGTAGAGGCATTCCTTTCTGTCCGTCAGGTCTTGTCCCGTCAAGAGATACGGGTCATCACCTTTCTTCTCGTCTCTGAGGGCAGCAATCTTGAAGGTCTTCAAGCTGTCCAGAGAGTCGGCATGGAGGATGTACAGACTATCCACGGCGAGGATGGAATCTCGTTGCTCAGCTATGGCGGGTGGCATCTGCTTGAGGAGCGTGATGAGTTCTGTGTAGCGCTCTATTTCCTGCTTCAGGCGCGTCTTGATTCTGTCGTAGGGGATGGTGTTAGCCGTCAGCGTGCGGTAGAGCTCAGTGGCTTGTTGGCAGGCATAAGCCATGTCGAAGGTGAAGTCAGCTTTTTGCGAATACAGAATCAATCCTATTTGCTCGCTTCGCTTCATGTAGGTGATGAGCTTCGAGTGCTGCTCTGCATTCATGCTGGCATAGCGCTGCATGAATTGCTGTTGCTTCTCATAGTCGGATTTCAATTCTGCTCTGAGCACGCTGAGCGTTTGCGACAAGTCCTTCTCCTTGAGCACTGCCTGCATGGGTAGCACAGAGCAGAGGGCGAAAAGGACAATCAGTAGTTTCTTCATAGTTGTGTGTCGTGCAGTTGATTGTATGTTGTGAAGAGGTGCTTCTTGTTGTCAAGCACCTGGGGGTGGGTTCATCTTTCTTTCAGCTCGTTTCCACTTCTCCGCTTTAGAGAAGACAAATGAGAGCCCCCGCCTCTCCTCGCTCACTTTCTGGGTTCAAGATCGAGTGCCTCATATTTTGAATGGCGCGAGAGGTATTCTGGAACAATCTCTTTCATCTTTCTCACCACCGCCATGTCGTCGTAGGTGTAGCTGATGGCAAACAGCTCTTCCTCGTTCTTCAGAGCCAACTCGTAGGGATATTCGCGCACGGCACTCACCATGATTTTGGGGTGGGGGGTAGGGCGTGTGAGTTCTTGGTCGGAGAGCACTTCTTCATACAGCTTCTCTCCATCGCGCAGTCCTGTGTATTCAATCTTCACACCTCTGGCTCCCGACAGCTCTATCATGCGCTGCGCCAATTCAGCAATGCGCACTGGTTTGCCCATGTCGAACACGAAGATTTCGCCTCCATGTCCTATCGTGCCCGCTTCGAGCACAAGACGACACGCCTCTGGGATGAGCATGAAGAAACGAATGATGTCGGGGTGCGTCACCGTGACAGGCCCACCTTGCTCGATTTGTTTCTTAAAAATGGGGATGACACTACCATTAGATCCAAGCACGTTGCCAAAACGGGTGGTGATGAATTGGGTGATGCCCACAGAGCCATCTGCCTGTCGCAGTTGCTTTTTCCATTTAGGCAATTGGGTGAGGTCGGCTGTTGTTGGGTTCTTGCGTTCTTCCTCCAACGCATTGTTGAGCGCCTGGCAGTAGATTTCACAAATGCGCTTGGAGCATCCCATCACATTGGTGGGATTGACTGCCTTGTCGGTTGAGATCATCACAAACTTCTTGGTGCCGTAGCGCACAGCCATGTCGGCTATGACGCGCGTGCCATATACGTTGTTCTGAACAGCTTCGCTGGGATTGTTCTCCATCATCGGAACGTGCTTGTAGGCTGCCGCATGGAAGACATATTGGGGACGGAACTGTCGGAAGATACTTTCCATCTTCGAGGCATTGGCAATGCTGCCAACAATGGTTTCGCATGGGATGTTCGGATAGTGCTTCTTCATGTGGACACGCGCCGTGTGCATGGGCGTTTCAGCATTATCCACGAGAATCAATTGTTGAGGTTCGAACTTGGCAATGAGGCGTGCCATCTCATATCCGATGCTGCCGGCAGCGCCCGTCACCAGCACCGTCTGCCCATTCAGCAATTCGGCAATTTTCTTGAGGTCAACCTCGATGCGCTCTCTGGGCAGAAGGTCTTCGATGTCGACACTGCGCAATTGGTTGGCGGTGAAGTCGCTCTTGCCATCCCATTGTTGTTCGGAGGGTTGCATCATCACCTTGATGCCGTTCTTGACCATTTTGTTCAGAAACTCAGGGTTTTCTCGTAGCGATTCGTTGTGGAGTGGCGACACGAAGATTGTGTTGACGTGCTTCATGCGCATGACGTTGATGAGATTATCATCGTTGAGATATACTTTCACACCCATCATCATGTGGTGGCTCATCTCCTTTTCGTCTGCCACGAATCCAGCCAAGACATAGGGCGATTCTTTGTCCGTGATAATGCTTGTGGCAAGAGTCTCTCCACCGTGATGAACACCATAGACGAAGACTCGCTTTTGGTTGTTGTTGAAGATCATCGAGTCGTAGATAAACTTGATGATGAGGCGCAACAGGGTGCAACCAATCAATGCGATGAGCGCTGCAAGGAAGACTGTCAAGCCTTTTACATTATAGACAGATGGGATGTGCAAAAGGATGCGGTGAAGGCCAAAGGAGAAGAGTGCTCCTAAGGTCATCGATGTGGTCAGGCGAATGAAGTCGTTGGCATTCGCGTGCCTGATGATGCCGTTGTAAGTATGGAAGAAGCGAAACGAGATGATATAGCAAGGCAGGAACAACGCATAGGTGCCCATGGCCAAAAAAGCGTTTCGAAGAGCTTCATCATGCGAATAGATGCAAAAGAAACTGATAATGCAACTTATATAGACAATTAGAAGGTCAACGACGAGCACCATCCAATAGGGGGCTGCATTACGGGAAAAATACCATCCTAAGAGCTTGTTTGTTTTTTTCTTCATGTTTGTTTAGTTTGTCTTGTGCTAAGAGAAATAAGTGGTCAGCATTGTTTTCTCTTACGTCATCTCTTTGTAACCATATTTCCGATGCAAATATAGTTTTTTTAATTTATTTTATCAAATTTCACACAAAAATTCGCCTCTAATACGGGGAAAATGTCAAACGGCAAGTGTAGGAGGCAAAATAAAGTGCAAAGGAACGACGCTGACATGCGAATGGGCTGGCCTCATTCTTTCATAACGGGTGAGAAGAGATATTCCGTAAGCGTAGGATTTGCCTGACGCGCCAACGCATACACCCGTTCGTATTCAGTTTTGTCGGGCATGAAAAAAAGGCAGTATGCCAGGTAGGGCAGAATCCGAGCATCGCGTTCGGGCATGTCTGTCGTGAGCAGTTCCGTAAAGATGTTCACTGCTGTGGAGAAGTAGGACGCCTCAGCATAGGAGATGCCGATGAAGAGCATCGTGTCGTGCTCCTTCTGCGTTGTGCGGAGGGCTTCGAGGAAGCATTGGTTGGCGGTGTGCACATCCTGGTTGTCGAGATAAATCTGCCCGAGTAGCAGTTGGTACTCATCGTCGGTGGCATTGTCGCTGATGGCGTGCGCCTGATCGAGTCGTTTTATTGCTTCATCCTTTCGTCGAAGTTTGCTCAACACATAGCTGAGCTGCAGTAAGATATGAAGATATTCGGCAGCTTCTTTATTGGCGTGCGAAAGCGCCAGTTCAAGCTGCATCAGTGCGTCGTCAAAGCGTTCGAGATTGGTCAGTGTGACGCCGTCGAAGTAGCGTGTGACAAAGTCCTTGGGTTCCTCCTCCAGATAGAAGAGATATTGCTCGTGCGCCTCGTTCAGGCGGTTGAGGTGGAAAAGGCAATTTGCGCGAATGAGCCATGCCTGCGGATTGTGCTCATCGATGGCAAGGAGGTAGTCGATAGCTTCGAGCGATTCGGCATAATGCTCCTGCCCGCTCTCCGCCTCCGCCAAGAGGTTCCATGCGTCTCGGTTGAAAGGGTCTGTGTCGAGTATGCCTTGCAAGAGGGGCATGGCCTCAGCCACCCGCCCCGTGCTCACCATGATGTCGGAGATGAGGAGGTCGGTGTTTTTGAAATTCGGAAACTCCTCTTTCAGTCTTTTAGCCCACCTGGTGGCAATCTCCCATTGGTCGTAGTCGGTGAAGATGTTGGCTGTGTCGTAGAGGAAAAAGTCGCGCTCCTCGGTCACTGTCTCGCCATATTCTTCAAGCATCTGATGGGCTTCTTCCGGTTGCTCTTTGCGTATGAGCCATTCTGCCCAAAAGAATTTCACCTCACGGTCCTCCTGATCCGGAATGGTTCGTGCCAGTTGACGTGCCACAGTAAGATTGCCGTGGAAGAGTTGCTGGCGCGCCAGGAAGATCTGCGGGTCGTTTGCATTGGGGTGAATGGTCAGTGCCAGGTCGATGCATTGATTGGCTTCCTCTTCCCGCTCATTCATCATGTAGTATTCTGCGATGTCGGTGAACTCGCCTGGGTCGAAGTAAGGCTCGCCCCCATCTTGAATGGCGGCTTCATACTTGTCGAGTAGCTCTTTAAACTCAGGGTCGTTGAAATATGATAAGTCCTGGTATCTCAAGATGAATTTTGTTGTTTCTTTTTATTTGTTTAGGCATTCGAAATCATGAAAATTACGAGTGCAGAACATGATTTTATCTGTATCTGCAGCATGTCACGAAAATTTCTGCAGCGGAAACTAAAAGTTTCTGCAGCAGAAACTTACAATTTCTGCAGCAGAAACTTTTTTTTATCCCTTCAGACCCACCGTGCGGTTGAAGACGGGATGGTCAGGTGTGGAGTCTGGGTCGACGTTGTAGTAGCCGTTGCGTTGAAACTGGAGGTAGCTAAGCGCTGGCAGTGAAGCTGCGTAGGGTTCGATGTAGGCGTTCGTGTTGATTTGCAAACTGTCGGGATTGAGGAATGGGCGCATGGCATCGATGCCCCTCACGCCGTTTTCCTTTTCATACTGTTTGATGGCATCGCGTGGGTTCTCGCAGGTCCAGAGGCAGGCGTAGTTTCTCACTTCGCAGGGCACGCAGTGGTCCTGACTGAGCCAGTGCAACGTCTTGCCCTTGATTTTTCGGTCGGCGCCAGGCATGCCGCTTCTGCTTGCAGGGTCGTAAGTGGCGTGTATGCAGGTGATGTTGCCCTCTGCATCCTTCTCGATGCACTTGCTGGCATCTTCGTCGCACTTGATGATGTAGGCATTCTTAAGGCGCACCTCCTTGCCGGGACCCAGGCGTTGGAACTTCTTTCCGCCATCCTCCATGAAGTCTTCACGCTCGATCCACAGCGTTCTGCTGAAGGCAATCGTGTGGGTGCCGTCAGCCTCGTTCTCCGGATTGTTGATGGCGGTGAGCTCTTCCACCTGACCTTCGGGGTAGTTGTCGATGACCAACCGAACGGGGTTGACCACGGCACTCACGCGCTGCGCTCTCGTGTTGAGGTCTTCGCGTATGGCAGCTTCCATGAGTTTCACGTCGTTGAGCGCATCAAAGTTGGTGTAGCCAATCTTGTCGATGAAGTTGATGATGCCTTCGGGCGAATAGCCACGACGACGTATGCCGCAGATGGTGGGCATGCGCGGATCGTCCCAACCCTTCACCACGCCCTCCTTGGTCAGGATGAGCAGGTTTCGCTTCGACATGAGCGTATAGTTGAGGTTCAACTTGTTAAATTCGAACTGGCGGGGGCGGCAGTCTTCGATGTGCTCCGTCTCGCCCTTCCATTCCTTCATCCAGGTCACGAAGAGGTCGTAGAGCTCATGGTGGGGCACAAATTCGAGTGTGCAGATGGAGTGGGTCACCCCTTCGAGATAGTCTGATTGTCCGTGTGTGAAGTCATACATGGGATAGGCATTCCACTTGGTGCCCGTGCGCCAATGGGGCAGGTTGAGCACTCGGTACATGATGGGGTCGCGGAAGTGCATATTCGAACTTTTCATGTCGATCTTTGCGCGCAGAATCATCTTGCCGGGCTCCACATTTCCGGTGTTCATCTCGCGGAAGAGGCGAAGGCTCTCTTCGGCAGGGCGGTTGCGGTAGGGGCTGTCTACTCCGGGTTCCGTGGGTGTTCCCTTTTGCTTGGCAATCTCCTCGCTTGTCTGTTCGTCCACATAGGCTCGGTCGTTGAGGATGCACCATTCAGCGAAGTCCCACAATTCTTGGAAGTAGTCGCTGGCATACACGAGGTTGCCCCAATGGAAGCCCAGCCACTCGATGTCGCGTTTAATGGCTTCAACGTATTCTGTGTCCTCCTTCTGTGGGTTGGTGTCGTCCATGCGCAGATTGCACACACCGCCGAATCGTTCGGCAATGCCGAAGTCTATGGCGATGGCTTTTGCGTGTCCGATATGAAGGTAGCCGTTAGGTTCTGGTGGGAATCGTGTCTGCAATCTTCCCTTGTTTTTGCCCTCTGCAAGGTCTTTCTCTACTTGTGCTTCGATGAAGTTCAGGCTCCTTTTCTCGGTGCCATTTTCTGGAGTAATGGTTGTTGCCATATAACATATGTTTTCTAAAATTGCTGCAAAATTACAAAAAAAATCCCATTCTCCACGAATCGCTTACTAATTTTTCCCACAAATTGCATCCTTTTTCGCAAGCAAGAACGGAAAGGTGGCAGTTCAGAGTAGCGTGGCTTGGTCGCCAGAAACGGAGTGCCGCCATCGCTTTTTTTGCGTGCAAAGGCTTCAAGGTATTTGCTGGCAGTAAAACACAAATGCGGACAACGGGTGTGCCACCTCAGCATGACACATTGCTGCCTTCCTCCTATCTCTTGCGTCTGCTGCCCTGAGGCGCACCCGTAGGCCCCACAAGTTTCGCGACGAGATCGGCACGTCCGATGCGGTGCAGCTCGTCGATGATGCGGCGTTGTTCCTCTGGTTTATACCAGAAGAAGAACAGACGTTGCGCTTGTTTGTCGCGTGGCGATCGGGCAGAAAAGACAGGCTCGAGCGTGTAGGGATGATAGCCCGTAGCCCAGGCTTCTGTGGCAAGCGTCATGGGCGTAGGGGTGAAGTCTTGCACTTGTTCGAGATGCAGTCCCAGCTCGCGCGTGATGACTGCCAGTTCTGCCATATCCTCTTCCGTGCACCCGGGGTGGCTACTGATGAAGTAGGGAATGATCTGTTGGTTGAGACGCTCGCGGCGGCATTGGTTGTCGAAGACTTGCTTGAAGCGCCGGTAGAGCGAGAAGGAGGGTTTTCGCATGAGTTCGAGCACACGGTCAGAGGTGTGCTCGGGAGCCACCTTGAGTCTGCCGCTCACATGGTTGCGTATGAGTTCTGCCGTATAGTCGCTGGCTGCATGTGCCAGGTCCTGATCTTTATAGGGGTGGAGCAGCAGGTCATAGCGCACACCACTGCCGATGAAACTCTTTTTGATGGCAGGCAAGGCATCGACGGCATGATAGACATCAAGCAGCGGACGGTGGTCGGCATTGAGATTGGGACAAATGTTGGGATGTATGCAGCTAGGGCGCCGACAGGCTTCGCATGCCTTTTTGTTCCTGCCCCGCATCTGGTACATGTTGGCACTCGGTCCTCCAAGGTCGCTCAGGTAGCCTTTGAAGCCGTCCATTTTCGTCACTTCCTTGACCTCGCGCACGATGCTTTCCTTCGATCGGCTCATGATGAACTTGCCCTGATGGGCACTGATGGTGCAGAAGGAGCAACCGCCAAAACATCCTCGATGGCAGTTGACTGAAAACTTAATCATGTCGAACGCAGGTATGCGCTTTCCTTGATATTTGGGGTGGGGCAAGCGTGTGTAGGGCAAATCGAACGAATGGTCGAGTTCGCCGGTGGTGAGGGGTGGATAGGGGGGGAACACTACTACTTGCTTTCCGTTGGTCTCCTGGACGAGAATGGCTGCATACATTCGGTTGCTCTCTTCCTCGATGTGCTTGAAGTTTTCGGCTTGTTGGCGTAGGTCGTTGATGCATTCGGGGAAGGAGTGGAGTCGGATGGGGGCTTGGTCGTCGATGCGCGGGAGCGCCTCATCCTTGGCGAACACCATTCCGGTCTGGCGCTGGGGGTCGGGGGAGAGGAGGGCTTTGCGGAAGGTGGCGCGCGAAGCACAGGGTGCACCATCTTCGTCGTAGCTCAGCGTTTCATCATACTCTTCGATGAGGGCAAGCAGGCGGCGTGCCATTTCAGCATCGTTCTTTTCGCCCATTCCATAGGCGATGACGTCGGCGTCGCATAGACAGAGTATGCTCGGGAGGAAACGATCCTGCCAATAGTCGTAGTGTGAGAGACGGCGCAGACTCGCCTCGATGCCGCCCAACACGATGGGGACGTCGGGGAAGAGTTGGCGCAAGCATTGGGTGTAGACGATGGTGGGGTATTCCGGACGCATGTCGTGACGACCATCTGGACTGTAGGCGTCCTCGCTGCGCAGACGGCGGGCAGCGGTGTATTTGTTCACCATCGAGTCCATGCAACCGGGCGATATGCCAAAGAAAAGTCTGGGACGTCCCAGACGCTTGAAGTCGCGGAGGTCGCCGTGCCAATCGGGTTGCGGAATGATGCCGACGCGCAAGCCTTCTGCCTCAAGCAGACGCCCAATGACAGCCACGCCAAACGATGGATGGTCGACGTAGGCGTCGCCGCTGAGTAGGATAACGTCGAGTGAGTCCCAACCGCGCAGTTCCATTTCTTTGCGCGTTGTGGGTAGCCAATGAGTGAGGTCGTGCTTCATTCTGACAAGAGGAAACGGATGAACGCCGCCATGAGGGCGCGCCGTACATCAGGTTCTACAATCTGTTCTATGGGGAATCCGAGTGTCACCGCTCGGTGGTCGGGCCCTTGATAGGCAATGGCTGCAGCTTGGTTCGTTCCCTCGTAGTTCATAGTGGAGAATGCAGACTCGGTGGGACGGAACGAAGAGAGACGTGGCGTGCTGAGGTGTTCCTCATTGGGCACTGTGATGTAGCTGCACTGTGTGTTCATGCCATAAATAGTGAGGATGGAGTCTGACTTCACGTCCTCACTGGCGTGCCAGTGCAGTGTGTTGCGCGCAAAGCTGATGTCTTCTTCTTCCTGAAGGTCTGAAGCGAGATAGGCTCCACTCACGAGCAAGGCTCCACCATGGCGGGCGAAGTCGGCAATGGCAGAACGAAGACTGGGCGTGAAGGTCTTGAAGTCGGTGCGCGAATATCCGTCTCTTCGCTGTGCTCCAAAGATAAGATCGAGGAGGCGGAACTGCATGAGATTGAGTCCTCCTTCTTCAAGAACTTGCCTGCTGCAGGAGGAAATGTGGAGGGGCATGCCCGCTGAGAGCATGTCGGAGGCATGAAGGGAGGGATAGTCGAAGGTATTGCCAGCGAGTAGTTTGCCCACCCACTCTTGGGTGCTGTATCCCAGCCCATTTTCTTTTTCACGCAGGATGCCATCAAGACTGAAATAGCGCTGGCGTCCACAATAGGCTGGTGTGTGCTTCAGAACGACGCCAGGGTCTACGTCCATGAGGAAACCGCGTGTAGAGTCGTTCGCAAAACTGATGGGTGCTGCCAGACGGGTGAACCCATTGACCAGAAGGAGCGACGAGGCTTCGGTCTGGCTCGACAGGCAAGCGCACAATTCCTCGCTGGGCAAGCTCGCACCTCCTTCATTCACCGCTTCGATGCGAAAACGGTAAAGCACATCTGCCTCAGCCTGGATGGTGAGGGATGGAACGTTTGTGACGGTGCCGTTGTCCCATCCTCCATTATCTGTGCGCTGATAGACAACATAGGAACTCGGCAAGGCTGTTGCTTCGAGCGGGTCATCGGTGGGCTCCCATGAGAGCCGGATGGTGCGGTTGATGCGGTTGGTGATGGCTGCGCATTTGCGGACAGGGAGTGGTTGCACTACCACGTCTGTGTTGTTGTGCATCCGTGCAGAATAGCGCAAGATAGCCTTATAGAGGGCACGGGAAAGGTGAAACTTGAACAATGGGTCGTGACCTAAGCGAAGGTCGTTGAGGTTTTGGTGGCTCAGCATCTCGAAGATGACGCCCGGCAAGCGAGGAACCCGTGACTCACCGTAGTTGCGGTCCCAATTGTCGCGGCATATCCATTTATCATAGTGATGGGTGATGCTGCGCTTGACTTCGTCGAGCATGAGTGAGGAGAGCACGCCTGATGTCTTACGACTCAAGCCACTGGGCAGCAAGCCATCTTCAAAATCGCTGGTGAAGATGCCCAGACTGCCAACGACATTGTTGTCTGTAGTGGTGCCTGCATCGCTGTGCACAGCCACTTCAAGTTCAATGGGCACGCACAACCCGCTGTCGCCGGGCAGATAGGAAGAACCGCGCGCCAGATGGTTGGTGGCAAGCGGACGGGTCAGGATGTCGTCGTTGTAGTCGTTTGCTCCGTTATAATAAGAATAGACGGAGCGAGGCATACCGTTCCATTGCTGACAGTAGCGCGCCCCCTCAAGGTAGCGCGGCAGTCTGCTCACGGTCGGATTTGTGCTGAGCGAGTCGCAGCGTGCTATGTTGCCCATTCCTCCGCCAAATCGCACGGCATCAGCTCCCACCGTGCCGCGATAGTTGCTTTGATTGGAGAGCGTCACGCTGTTTTCCTTGCTTTGTCCGGCAGCAAAGTCGAAAGTGCCAAGATAGACCCAGGTGCCTCCACCCATCTGCTGGTTCACCTTGATGGTGACAGTCTGTCCGCGGTGGCGCACGGTATAGAGTGCATCGGGGACGTGGGTGGGGAGGCTGGGATAGGAGACATAGACGGCATACTCTCCGTCGCGTGGCAACGTGGGCATCCAGAGCGCTGTGGTGGCATTTCGCTTGGAGGCTTGTGCCTCGACGATGCGTGAAGTGCCTTCTTGATGCGGATTCTGACCATCGAGGTAGACGTCTCTGTGCCATGCAAAGCCGGGTCCTGCAGATTGCCATTCATACTTTCCGTTTTGCTCTAAATAGAGACCGGTCAGGCGACGCAGCGAGCCCGAAGGTTCCTCGCTTGTGGATGCGTGGCGCTCATCGTTGTCGACAATGACTTCCTCCTTCATCCAGCATCGCTCACGAGGGGTCCACACGATGGCTCCGGCGCGTTCGAGCATGGGATAGAGGAAGGGTACAAGGAAGGTTTGGGTGAAGAGGTCCTCTGTGGTGCAATAGAGCGTGGGGCGCTGCCAAAGCCATTCGTGGTCTGCCACGTTGTAGTAGCGTCCATGACTCTGAGCGACGCTCATGTGGCGTCCGTACAGTCCTTTTGTGGGGCGATAGGGTAGGCTTGTGTTTTCCACCCAGGGATTACCGCGATAGGCACGTTCCCCCCATTCTGTCGTTTCTCGCAGCGGTTGGTTATTCGATTGAACAAGCGATTGGCCGCTACTTTGCGCAGCGACCAATGATGAAATCATGAGCAGAATGAACTTCCGCATAAGTGGTGTTGTGGTGGGTGCTCTTGCTGTTAAAACTAAACACAGAACTTCTCGGGATACTTGCCCCGTGTGTCCTTGAAGTATTCCTTTATCTCTGCCATTTGCTCTTCATAATTGCCATTCGGGATGATGGTCTTTGTGCAGGTGATGAGTTTCTTCTCGTAGTCGAGTGCGTAGAGGAGGATGGGGAGATTCGCCTTCAGCGCAATGTAGTAGAACCCCTTCTTCCATTCCTTCACCGGCTTGCGAGTGCCTTCGGGGGTGATGCAGAGGTGGAACTCGTTGCGCTTCTGAGCCGCCTGGGCAAGTTGGTCCGTCAAGCTCATCTTTTTGGAGCGCTCCACAGGCACGCCGCCTAAAGCTCTCATGAGATAGCCCATCGGCCAGAAGAACCAAGCTTTCTTCATCATGAAGTCGCAGCGGAAACCATGCGAACGACTGTAGAGAATGCCGATGATGAAGTCCCAGTTTGAAGTGTGTGGGGCGAGGGCAATAATATATTTTTGGGGATGAGGCTGATCTACGTTTATCTTGAAGCCCATCCATCCCATAAGTATCTTTTTGCAGAGTGCTTTGAACATAGATGATGTGTTAGCTTAGCTGCGCGAGTTGATCGACAATGTCATTCGTCTGCTTCCTCATATCGTCGTTGAGGTGACGAAAGAAAGCTCCCGCTTTCATGCCTGGTTCTGGGTGGGATATGCGGCAGACGAGGTCGTCTTGCATACAGGCAATGGTGAGCATAATGTTTTCAATGTCGTCGGCTTGTGAAGGCGAATAATGCCGATTGGCTATACATTCAGCTAAGAGCACGCCACACAGGTTGTTCACGCGTTTTTTTAGGGTTCTTTTGTTTGACATGGTGGGGTAGAGTTAACAATTTAGGACCCAAAATTAACAAAAAAAACTGAAATGAAGAAGGAAAATGAAGATTTTTTGCCCATACAGTGTGTTTTTCCTATAATTCTATCTTTGAGATACGCGCGCGTAATAATATAAAAGGTATCTTTGTGGGCAAATTGTGAACAGAAAACAAAAACCAAACCTAAAAAAAGAAAACAGAAATGGAAAAAAGCGCATTGCAAATGGCAAGAGCTGCCTACCAGCCCAAACTGCCTAAGGCACTTCAGGGACCGGTTCAGGCTAAAGAGGGTGCTGCCACCCAGAGTGTAGGCAATCAGGAAGAGATCAAGGCCCTCTTCCCCAACACCTATGGTATGCCCGTGGTTGAGTTCGTTCCCGCTGAGAGCGAAAACAACAAGGCTATCAATGTGGGTATCATTCTGAGCGGTGGTCAGGCTCCTGGTGGTCACAACGTAGTGAGTGGCTTGTATGATGGTGTCAAGAGCCTCAACAAGGAGAGCAAGCTTTATGGTTTCCTCATGGGTCCTGGCGGTCTCGTTGACCACAAATACATTGAGTTCACTGACGAATACATCGATGAATACCGCAACACGGGCGGTTTCGACATCATTGGTTCAGGTCGCACGAAGCTCGAGAAGGAGAGCCAGTTTGAGAGCGGCATGGAGATCATCCGCAAGCTTGGCATCAACGCCATTGTCATCATCGGTGGTGACGACTCCAACACCAATGCATGTGTGCTGGCTGAATACTACGCAGCAAAGCAGTATGGCGTGCAGGTGATTGGTTGCCCCAAGACCATCGACGGCGACTTGAAGAATGAGCAGATTGAGACCTCATTCGGTTTCGACACCGCTTGCAAGACCTACAGCGAGTTGATTGGTAACATTCAGCGCGACTGTAACAGTGCGCGCAAGTACTGGCACTTCATCAAGGTGATGGGTCGCAGCGCAAGCCACATCGCATTGGAGTGTGCACTTCAGTGCCAGCCCAACGTCTGCCTCGTGAGCGAAGAGGTGGAAGCCAAGCAGATGTCACTCGACGACGTTGTTGCGTATATCGCAAAGGCTGTTGCCGACCGTGCAGCCGATGGCAACAACTTCGGAACCGTAGTAATCCCCGAAGGTCTCATTGAGTTCATTCCTGCCATCAAGAAGCTCATTGCCCAGCTCAACGAGGTGCTCACAGATCCTGCTACTGGTGAGAGCCGCGTATTCGGCAGTGCAGAGGAGCAGATCGATTTCGTACTGAACAATATCACGTCTGACAACAAGGCCGTTCTCGAGAGTCTGCCTGCCGACGTAAAGCGTCAGCTCTGCCTCGACCGTGACCCACACGGCAATGTTCAGGTGTCGCTCATTGAGACGGAAAAGCTCCTTTCTGCCATGGTTGCCAAGAAGCTCGGCGAGTGGAAGGCTGCTGGTAAGTACAATGGTAAGTTCTCTGCACAGCATCACTTCTTCGGCTACGAAGGTCGCTGCGCAGCTCCTTCAAACTACGATGCAGACTATTGCTACAGCCTCGGCTACAATGCAAGCCGTCTGATCAGCAATGGCAAGACGGGCTATATGTCGGTCATCAAGAACACAACAGCTCCTGCTGCTGAGTGGATTGCCGGTGGTGTGCCCATCACGATGATGATGAACATCGAGCGCCGCAACGGTGCCAACAAGCCCGTCATCAGAAAGGCACTCGTAGAGCTCGAAGGCGCTCCTTTCAAGTATTTTGCAAGCAAGCGTGAGGAATGGGCAAAGCAAACCTGCTACGTCTACCCCGGTCCTATCCAGTATTGGGGACCCACGGAGGTGTGCGACCAGTGCACCAGAACGTTGGCGCTTGAGCAAGGCAAATAAACCAAGACGTTGACAAAATCCCGCAATAGCAAGACTGCTGCCCGGCGCGCTAAGAAGCGACGTGGCAGCAGTCGTCGCACGAAGACCAATGCACTCGTGCGTTTGTTTGCGCGTCTGCCTCGTTGGGTGCTGTGGCTGAGTGGCATCGGCATTGCCTTAGCCTATGTCTTTCTCATTCTTCCCATCGTGCTTCACTATACACCTTCGTGGAAGGCACACTATGGGGAAGTGCCCGAACCAGAAGGCTATCCTGTGCGTGGCATAGACATCTCGCACTATCAAAACCGTATTGACTGGGACCAACTTCGCAAAGCCAGATTAGGTGACTTTCCCATCAGTTTCGTTATTGCCAAGTCAACCGAAGGCGCCACCATTGCCGATCAGACTTTCAGTCGCAACTTTCTTCGAGCACGCCAGAAAGCCTTTGTGCGTGGTGCATATCACTTCTTCATTCCCGGAACCGACGCTGCGAAGCAAGCGCGATTCTTTATCTCCAAGACAAAGTTGGCACCAGGCGACCTGCCACCGATTCTCGACATTGAGAAGACCGGTAACTTGAGCAAAAAGGAACTCCAGGAGTCTGTTCTTGCGTGGCTCAACATAGTAGAAAAAGCATACGGAACGCCCCCAATCATCTACACCTACTATTCCTTTAAGAAGAGTTTCCTCAATACGCCAGCCTTTGATCGCTATCCTTTCTGGATTGCCCACTACTACAAGGACAAGCTTTCCTATGACGGGCCATGGGTGATGTGGCAATACACGGATTGCGGCCACGTTGACGGCATAAAAGAAAATGTCGATTGCAACGTCTTCAACGGCAGTTTGAAGGACTTGCTGAACATGACACTAAAATGAACGACGGAAAATAGATGTTTCATCCTATTCTCCGTCGTTCATTTTTTGTATCTGGTGCTTACGCTTACTTGCCCGACCTCCACATGAAACGTCCGAGTCGAAGTTCCTGCTCCGTATAGACATCGCCCATCTCGTCAAGGGCTATCTGTATGTTGTCGGATTGCGCATTGTCGAAGTATTCACAGAGTTCGTTGATTGCCTCTTCGCCCAACACCTCCACTCCGAAGTAAGTGACGTCAAGCTTTGTTCCATTGGCGAGCAATGCTTCGGCATCGTCCATCACCTCATCAAACTCCATGCTGTGGTTGCTCGCGAAGTCATCGAGCGCAACATGGCGGTCCACGGCTTGAATGAGTGCCAGTTTGCGTTGTGACGTGACTGATTTTGCCGTCTTCTGGGGCGCCTCGTTAAGCACATTCTCAACCAAACCCTCAACGCTCTGCACACCGGCATCGTCGTCTTCTTCCTTTTCCTCTAGTTCGAAGGAGACAGGCTTGGAGAGGTACTTCTTGCCCTTTGACATGAGTGAGATTCCGACGGAGCGTAATTTGAGAAAACCCGCATCGATGGCATGGTCAACGACCAACTCCCAGTGCTCCTCTTCTTTGTCGTCGCCGCAGCCAAACAGTTCTGTGTTGTCAAGTCCGCACGATTCGATATCAGGTGTGAGGCTGCCCGTCATATAATCAATGAGGAGTTCTCTTTTCATTTTCGAGTCAACCTCCTCGATGGCTTTCAATAATTTACATATAGAGTCTTTTCCTTCCATGTTTGTGCTTAGTTTTTTTCGGACGCAAAGTTAACACAACTTCTTTGAAACGGCAAAGTATTTTATACAAAAAAAAGTAAAAACATTCATTTTTTCCTTTTTATGTTGTATCTTTGCAGAACTAAAAATCTTTAAGCATTATGAACAAAATAGTAGGTGTGATCACTGCCATGTCGTCAGAATATGAGCAGTTGTCAAACATGATGGTCAATCGTAAAGAGAACTACATAGCTCCGTATACCTACCTGGAGGGACAGATAGGTGAACTGAACGTCATACTTTTGCAATGCGGCATCGGAAAGGTGAATGCTGCCATGGGCGCTTCGCTTCTTATCGAGCGTTTCCGACCCGATGCTGTCATCTCCACGGGTGTGGCAGGTGGTGCAGCTGCTTCGTTGCATATCATGGACGTTGTTGTCAGCACCAAATGTGCCTACCACGACATCTGGTGCGGACCTGGCACCGTATGGGGCGAGGTGCAAGGGCTGCCTCGCTATTTTGAAAGCGACAGCACGCTGGTGCAAGCAGCTCTGAGCATAGACACCGATGTGCGTGTGGTGGCAGGACTGATTTGCACGGGCGACCTTTTTGTGTCGAAACAAGAAGAGCGAGAGCGCATCATTAGGCTCCACCCCGAGACGCTTGCCGTGGACATGGAGTCAGCTGCCATTTCCCATGTGTGCCACCTGAGTGGGATTCCTTTCGTCAGTTTCCGCATCATCAGCGACACACCGGGCGAGCACCCCGACAATGCTTCGCAATACGTAGACTTTTGGCAAACGATGGCAGACAAATCGTTCCTCGTGACAAAGACCTTCCTTTCGCAGATATAACAGGACACACAAAAAGCATAAAACAAACAGTCAGCACCCAATCCTCATGCGTTGGTTGCTGACTGTTGTCGTTTCGTAGCGCAGGCTTTGCTTGTTGCGGGGAAGGTGTGTGACGATGCTGATTGGGCATCTGGTATATAGGATAGTAAGGTAAGATTTGCCAAAGATACAAAAAAATAAAAACATAGAAGGGCAAAGACAAAGAAATCATTGCATGTGTGACAAAAAAATGCAGTTTTGGGCAGCTGTCGAATCCCAAAACTCATGTTTTTTATTAACTTTGCGCCATGAAGTTACGCATAGCCATAGTAGGGCTGGGGCAACGCGGATTGGCCACGCTTCGTCGACTTCGGGACATTCCCGACGTGGAGGTTGTTGCCGTGTGCGACAAGAAGGAGCCCACTGAATGCGAGCTCAGCCCACCCGTTTCCGTCTTCAGTGACTGGAACGATGTTGTGCGCCGGGCTGACATACACCTATTATATATATGCACCCCATGGGACTCGCATGTTGAGATTGCCGTGGAGGCGATGAAGCAAGGAAAGAATGTAGCCATCGAAGTCCCCGCAGCCATGACCGTCCATGCCTGCGAACTCCTCGTTCGTGTCGCTCGTTGGACCGAGCGCCATTGTGTGATGTTGGAGAATTGCTGCTACGACACCTGGCATCTCGGCATCAAGGAGATGGTCAGACAAGGTTTGCTGGGACAGGTGACCCACCTCGAGGGTGCCTACATCCACACGCTTGGCACCGACTGGATGCATGAGTTGCGCGCCAACCATCGAGGCAATCCATATCCCACACACGGCTTAGGTCCCATGCTGCAGCTTTTGGACGACGACGACCGCCTCGAATATCTGGTGAGCATGAGCGCCAACAACCAGAAGGATAAACTCTGCCTCAGCGACACCCTTCTGCACAGCCGCAAGGGCGTGAGCCTGCTTCTGCAATACGACACCTCCACGCCTCGCCCCTACAACCGTCTGCAGACAGTGTGCGGCACGTTGGGCTATGCACAGAAGTATCCGTTGCCCACCATCCAGATTGGCGACATGCTTCACACCGGAAACGAAGCTGTGCAATATGTGGAGGGGTACATTGCACCAGAGATGAAGCAGATACTGAAGGAAGGCAGGGAGCGAGGTGTCTCCAATGTGATGAACTATGCCATGGACCGAAGGCTAATCGACCTGTTGCTTCTCGAACTGGAAAGCGGCAAGCGACAACGCCTGGACATGGAGGTGGAAGAGGCTGCGCTTTGGAGCTGCGTGACGGAACTGACAGAAAAAAGCGCTCAGCAAGGTAGCGAGCGCTTCAATATTCCAGAGTTTTAGTCGTCGTCAATTCAATTCATAGATGAGCGAGGGCGTCTTTCTGCGCAGTATCTCCACGTTGAAGTCAACCCCCTCCACGATGCCGTAGCCACGCAGTGTAGACACAATTGTCTTGCGCGCCAGTTCGGGGTGATTGTTCTCCTCGCTCAAGTGGCAGAGCCATACTCGCTTCAGTTTCTCCGTGGCTTGTTCGACAAGCAACTTCGCACAGTCATGGTTGCTCAGATGGCCTCGTCCGCTGCGGATGCGTGCCTTCAGATAGCCAGGGTAGGGGCCGTTGGAAAGCATCTCTTCATCGTGGTTACTTTCCACCACAAGGTAGTTTGCATCTCGCACTTTCTCCTCAATGATGGGTGTCACGTGCCCTACGTCGGTGATGAGGCAGAATGTGACAGAGCCATGCTTCACGCAGTAGCCCACACAGTCGCTGCTGTCGTGGGGCACCTCAAAGGGCGTGATGGAGAAGTCGCCTATCTGGATGGGCACTTCTTTGTTGACGATATGGGCATGCTGAGCAGTCACCTTGGAGGTGACGCAATAGTTGCGGTTAATGCCGAGATGTATGTCTTGCGTGGTGTAGATGGGCTTGTCGAGATCGTTGGCAAGGTAACCCACCGACTTGATGTGGTCGGCATGGTCGTGTGTGATGAAGACAGCGCTCACCTGAGCGAGGTCAAAGCCGTTCATCGCTAACGACTTTCGAAGGGTCTTCATGTTCAGTCCTGCATCCAAGAGCAAACTCGTCTGCCCATCTGTAAGGTAGTAGCTGTTGCCACTACTGCCACTTCCTAAGCATAGAAATTTAATCATTTTGGGTACAAATTTACGCAAAGATAGGGCTTTTTTGTTAGAAATCCAAATTTTTAATTAGTTTTTTGCTTTCCTGCCTACTTCCCCATTCGAAGCAAAGAGGAACGAAAACGAATATCCAAGAGAGGCTCACTATGCTACTCGTAAGGAAGAATCCCAGGTTGCGCAGCATGAAGAAGGAGCCAGGAAGGTCTACTGCGTCGCCCATGCGCAACGCATCGGAAGCGACGCCATCCACATAGGCAAGGGCAACAACTGGCACCGCCCCGGCTGCCATCACACTAAAGAGGAGCGTGCTGCACACCACCACCACTGCCGAGCTTCCGCTCAACTCGGTGGGATGGGAAAACGACCACCACAGTGAGGCTGGGAGGGGCTTCTTCTCCATCATGAAGCGCTGACCTGCCGGAACGTAGAAGAGTGCCCACAAGCACACCAACACCGCTCCCAACAGCACCGCCCAGAGACGCCGGGGCATAAAGAGGAAGGGAACTGAAGCTAGGGCAACCGCTACCAAATAGCCCACGAGGCAGAGCACAAGACCGCTCACCACGGAGGGCGCGATGTCGCGCCATACGTGCCACGGCTGCACAGCGGGGAAATAGTTGAGCTCGCCATAGCGTCTCATCAAATAAGCCGTCTGTCCAGCCAAAACACCCAAAAAGAGCATGGACAACATGCCCCACAGAACAACCCTGAGCCATGTCATGCCAACAACGTCGGCTGGGCTGCTGACGGGGCCTGAGAAGACGGTGCGAAAAGCCCATAAGTCGGCACAAACCCATTTCGAAACAAAAAACCACACGAGACCACACACCAAACACGTGGGCCAGATGTGGCGGAGAATGCCCCAGGGGTGACGAAGCGGTAGGCGAAGACCTGCTGCAATGCTTTTCACGTAGCCGCGCTCCTTCAGTAAGGGCTCGTTGTTCTGTACTGCTGTGTTATTCTGTTCCATTGCTTTGTTTTGCAATTTATTCTATATTTTCTTATTTCGAATGCAAAAATAAGAATAAAAAATTGTACTTTTGCAAAAGCAATTGAAAAATTAGATTTTTTTAAAATTCAAATGGCAGAACGTAAGAAAATTAAATGGGGCTTTATCGGATGCGGAGAGGTGACAGAGAAAAAGAGTGGTCCGGCATTCACTCTGGTCGAAGGGTCGAGCATAGTGGCTGTGATGAGCCGCAACGCCGAGCGAGCACAGTCCTACGCTCAGCGTCACCACATTCCACATTGGTATAACGATGCGTGGCAACTCATTCAGGATCCGGAGGTGAACGCTGTCTACATTGCCACGCCTCCCTCCTCTCATGCCACCTATGCCATCATGGCAATGAAGGCAGGAAAACCCGTCTATGTAGAGAAACCTTTGGCAGCATCCTATGCCGACTGTCAGCGTGTGAACCGCATCTCGGAACAGACGGGGGTGAAGTGTTTCGTCGCTTACTATCGGCGCTACCTTCCCTACTTCAAGCGCGTCAAGCAGCTCTTGGACGAAGGTGCCATCGGCAAGGTCATCAATGTGCAGATACGTTTTGCGGTGCCACCACGCGACCTTGACTACAACCAGCACAACTTGCCGTGGCGCGTGCAGCGCGACATTGCCGGGGGTGGCTATTTCTATGACCTTGCCCCTCATCAGCTTGATTTGCTCCAGATGATGTTTGGCCCCATCACCCTCGTGCATGGCTATCATCAAAACCGTGGCGGCCTCTATGCCACCGAAGACACCGTCAGTGCTGCCTTTGAGTTTGCTGATGGTATGCCGGGGTCGGGCTCATGGTGTTTCGTTGCTCATGAGAGTGCGCGCACAGACCGCATTGAGCTGATTGGTGACAAGGGTCAGATATGTTTTTCCGTCTTCACCTATGCGCCCATTGCTTTGCACACACTCTCTGGTCGTGAAGAAATTGTAGTGCCCAATCCTGAGCACGTCCAACTTCCGCTCATTCAGAACGTGGTGGAGCATCTGCAAGGCCTCTCCACTTGCACTTGCGACAGCACAAGTGGCACAGCCGTAAACTGGGTGATGGATCGCATTCTGGGCAAACTCAACTGAACCACGATACGCATCACCTTTTCCATGCCCCTATGGAAAAGCCTACATCCAACTATCCAATCAGCCCCACCAGTATAGAGACGTAAACATTTTGCGCAGAAACCTTGTTCACTGCCATGTCACTTTGGGGTTTCTTGGTTGCTATTATCTAATTTCCAGGTACTGTGTGGTTGATTTCACTCCAGTGCCAGTCACCTTGAGCACCGCATTTCCCCTCTTTTGTGTAGACTCAACAACGATGACCAGTTCACCATGAAAAGCTCGCATCGTGGGCTGAGTGAAGGTTTCGATTGAAGTAGCATCACCATTGCAAGCTGAATGAAAGCGTGCCGAATTACCCTTCACCTCGAAGTGGAGTTGTGTGTCTGCATTGGGACACAAATTACCGTCTTTGTCAACGATGCGCGCTGTGACGAAGATGAGACTTGGACAGTCGGTAGGACGACCTATCGAGTCGGTTGGCGTGACTGGCATAGATGTGCGATCAGCTTTTAGTTCGATGTGATGGGGGGAGCCCGCCGTCTTAACCCGCTTTTCCGCAACGGCATTTCCTTGTGCGTCGTAGGCAACAACCCTCAACTCACCCGGCTCGTAGACAACATCGTTCCAACGCATACGATAGCGATCGAGACGATTGGGCTGTTGTTCAGGATTGGCAAAACGTTCGTGTCCCCACAAAACTTTTTTTATTATAGCTCCGTTCAGATAGTCCTCTAAATCTACATCAATATGTTTACGACGCCCCTGACTTTTACCATTGACAAAGAGTTCTGCCTCTGGATAATTGGTGTAGCAGAAGACGGGGGTCACCTCTCCATTACGGTCGGGCCATGTCCAATGGGGTAAAAGATGCAAGGTCTCTCGTTCGGGCGCCCAATGGCTGCGATAGAGATACATGCGGTCTTTGGGCAATCCAGCAAGATCGTAAATGCCAAAGTATGAACTGCGTGATGGCCAATATTCATCGTAGGGTGTTGGTTCACCAAGATAATCAAAACCAGTCCAAACAAATTCGCCAATCACGCCTGGCATTTTGTCTTGCAGCATCCAATCATCATCAGGCAAGTTGCTCCAAGCGCACATCTCGATGTCATAACTGGAGACTTGTCCGTCGGGAAATGACTGTTGCACTAGCTCCTCGACGGGGAACTTGTATACCCCACGGCTGCTGACAGTGGAGGCTGTTTCGGATGCCACAATGATTCCCTTCGATGACTGTTCGATGCCCACACGATAGCGATGAATATGGTAGTTCCATCCGGGTATATCCATAACTTGCCAAACGCCATTGTTCATAGCAGCGTCTCCATGATTCATGCCCTGTGTCACAGGACGTGTGCCGTCCAGTTCGTGTATGAGTTGCTGCATGCTCTTTGTGAAGTATAGACCATCCGAACGACCCTGTTCGGGCACCTCATTACCAATACTCCACATCACAATCGAGGGATGATTGCGATGCACCTTTACCAAGTTGGTTATGTCTCGTATATACCATGGTTGATGGCTCTGGTTGACGGATTGCGTGTCCACCTTGTCAAAGAAACGTGCGTAGCCGTTCCTACATTTAGGCGACTTCCACATATCAAAGCTCTCTGCCATGACGAGCATGCCCATCTCGTCGCAAATATCCATTTGCCAAGGAGCAGGCATGTTGTGGGCCGTTCGGATGGCATCACATCCCATCTCCTTAAGTAGACGCACCTGACGACGGAAGGCATCCTTGAGGAATGCAGCGCCAACGGGGCCCATGTCGTGGTGTAGGCAAACACCATGAAACTTACGTTTCTTGCCATTCAGAAAAAAACCTTCTGACGTGTACTCTGCAAGGCGAATACCAACAGATGTCTCTTGACGATCCCAAACGCGGTCGCCCTCCACGACTTCCGTAATTAGCGTATATAGTTCAGGAGCCTCAGGACTCCAGAGTTTCACATTCACGAGGTTGAGCACCTGAGTGGTTGAGGTGAATCCGTTCAAAAGTTCGCGTTGACTGTTTGCCACCACATGACCTTCACCATCCATCAGAGAGAGACGAACGCTTGGCTTTCCCCTGCGCTCGTTCACCTGAGTGGTGATGGTCAATTTAGCCTCTGATGCCCTTGTGTGGCTGGCATTGAAACCTGCTAATTTTGTTGTCCTCACGAAAGTTTCCCATGGTTTAATATACATCTCTTTGTGTAGCATGAGACGCACAGGACGATACAGTCCTGCGCCGGGGTACCATCGGCTAGATTCTTCTTTGTTCTGCAAGTGAACAGCAAGCGTGTAGCTGCCGGGGCGGAGTTTATTGCCTTCACCTATGGCGGGTGAGAGGGAGAGGCTGAATGTGCTGTAGCCATATGCCCAATAGCCAATGTCCTTTCCGTCTACCCACACATGGGGTTCTGACATGGCTCCATCAAAAATGAGTTCCCCATGAGCATAGCCATCAGGAATGACGATTTGTGTGCGATACCAGCCTTCACCTATCCAGGGAAGTGAGCCTGAACGACCTGTTTTCTCCGTGGCAAGCGTTTCGCCATTCTCACTGATAGCTACCACCTGCTTGTCGATCTCCTTGTCGAATGGCCCACTGATGGCCCAATCGTGTGGAATAGTTACTTGTTGCCACTTGCTGTCGTCATAGTTGGCAGCTTGTGCTCCTTCTGCACTTCCACGATGAAATCGCCAACCTGAGAGTAATAGTTGTTCACTGCTCTGTGCAGAAATGGTTATTGAGATGGCAAAAAGGATGAGAATATTGAATAGTCGGTCCATAGTCTCGTTTCTTTTAGAGATTGTCGTTTGTGTAGGCATATAAAAAGGCTATGAGTGCTAAGGTACAAAAAGACCTTTCCATTCATGATATACTTATCATGTTGGATGATGGTGTCAAGCGCCTTCCGCAAAGGGTAGCTGCCGAAAGAGAAAGACACAAAATAACGACGGAAAAAGATATCGTTGTCCCCTTTCCGTCGTTAAAGAGGGACTTGCGAGTAAGTCACCAAATAGCATTGCACTATGCCAAAGCTTGAGTGTCAAGTGCAATCATGAGTTCCTCGTCGGTGGGGATGCAGCAAACCGTAACCTTGCTGTCTTCGGCGCTGAGAATGGTCTCTTTTGCACGGCATGCACGGTTCTTTTCATCATCCATCTTGACACCCATAAACTCAAGTCCTTTGGTTGCGCCCTCGCGAACTTCCCATTGGTTCTCGCCAGCGCCACCGGTGAAGAGGATGATGTCCACGCCTCCCATGGCTGCGGCATACTGGCCGATGTACTTCTTGATGCGATAAGTGTACATCTCTTTGGCGAGGCGTGCCTTGTCGTTTCCGTTGGCAATGCCGGCAAGGATGTCTCTGAAGTCGCTTGAGAGTTCGCTAACGCCAGCCAAACCACTCTTCTTATTGAGCAGATTGGAGAGTCCCTTCGTGTCGAGGTTGAGCTTGTCCATGAGGAACGTTACGGCACCAGCATCGATGTCGCCCGAACGTGTGCCCATGATGAGACCTTCGAGTGGAGTGAGACCCATTGAGGTGTCCACACACTTTCCGTCCTTGACGGCTGCGATGGATGCTCCGTTGCCAATGTGGCAGGTGATGATCTTCTTGCCTTCGGGACTGACGCCAAGGAATTCGCACACACGCTGTGAAACATAGCGGTGGCTCGTGCCGTGGAAACCATAGCGACGCACGCCATAGGTGGAGTAGAGCTCGTAGGGTAGGGCATACATGTAGGCATAGTCGGGCATCGTCTGATGGAAGGCGGTATCGAACACGCCCACTTGGGGCACTTCGGGAAGGAGTTCGCTCACTGCGTTAACGCCTTTGATGTTGGCGGGGTTGTGGAGGGGAGCCAGGTCGTTGCAGGCGGTGAAGGCTTCCATCACCTCAGCGTTGAGCTTCACGCTTTGGTTGAATTTCTCGCCTCCGTGCACCATACGGTGGCCCACTGCGTCAATCTCTTTTAGGTCTTTCAGTACTGCATATTCGCCTGTCGTGAGCACCTCGAAGATCCACTTCACGCCTGCCGTATGCTCTACGATGGGGCGCTCCATCTTGTGCTTCTCGCCGTTGAGCTTGACATTGATGAATGAGTCGGGCAGACCGATTTTCTCGATACCACCGCTGGTGATGACCGTCTGGTCGTCCATGTTGTAGAGTGCATATTTAATGGAACTGCTGCCACAGTTTAATACTAATATCTTCATAGTGATTCTTTTTCAGTTTATTTTGCATCTTGAGCTTGGCATGCGGTGATGGCCACCATCTTGTAGATGTCGTCGACCGAGCAACCGCGGGAGAGGTCGTTGACAGGGCGTGCGATGCCTTGCAGAATGGGACCTATGGCATCTGCACCGGCGAGGCGCTGGACGAGCTTGTAGCTGATGTTGCCTACTTCAAGGCAGGGGAACACGAGCACATTGGCATGACCGGCAATCTCCGAACCGGGTGCTTTCTTTTCACCCACGCCGGGCACGAGGGCTGCGTCTGCCTGAAGTTCACCGTCGACTTTGAGGGTGGGGTCAAGTTCCTTGGCAAGACGTGTGGCTTCGACCACCTTGTCCACCACTTCATGCTTTGCGCTTCCTTTGGTGGAGAAACTCAGCATGGCTACGCGCGGATCGGAAAAACCTGCCACCGACTTAGCTGTCTGCGCGGTGCAGACGGCTATCTGTGCAAGCTGGCTGGCATCGGGCATGGGGGTCACTGCCACGTCGCCCACTACAAGAATGCCATTCTCGCCGTATTCGGGCTTGTCGGTAATCATGAGCATGGCACCGCTCACGCAGGAAATGCCGGGCGCACATTTGATAATCTGGAGTGCGGGGCGCAGCGTGTCGCCTGTGGTCGACAACGCACCGCTTATCTGTCCGTCTGCATCGCCGCTCTTGATGATGAGGCAACCAAAATAGAGGGGGTCGAGCACCTGCTGGCGTGCCTTCTCAATGGTCATGCCTTTCTTCTCGCGCAGTTTGGTGAGCAGTTGGGCATACTCCTCAGTCTTCTCGCTGGTTGCGGGGTCGATGATGGTGCATTCCTTGATGTGTTCAAGCCCTAATTTCTCTGCCTGAGCAAGGATCTCATCTTGATTACCAATCAAAATAATGTCGGCCAATCCGTCACGCTGCGCCATATCTGCAGCTTTGATGGTGCGCTCTTCGAGGCTCTCTGGCAGCACGATACGCTGTTTGTTGGCCTGTGCACGAGCGATGATTTGTTGCATTAAACTCATTGCTGTATGTTTTTTTTAGTCAATTATATAAATGTTAATTCTTCTTTCCATCAGAACCCACCTTTCATCAGCATCTCTTCGAGTTCCTCGCTTGTCACGTGCATTTTGAACTTGCTGCGGTAGGCTGCTGTGATGTGTCCCGTTTCTTCGCTCACAACGATGGAGATGGCATCCGTTTCATTGGATGTTCCTTTGGCTGCGCGATGGCGCAATCCAAACTCTTTTGGGATGTCGGGGTCGTGTGAGGTTGGCATGATGCACGCTGCTGCCATGATGCGTCCGTCCTTCACAATCATGGCTCCGTCGTGCAGCGGTGAGTTCTTGAAAAATATGTTCTCAATCAGGCGTTGGCTCACGTGTGCATCTATCTTCTCACCCGTGTCGATAAAGTCGCCAAGCGGCAAATCGTTTTGCACAACGATGAGTGCGCCCATCTTTTGCTTGGACATGTTGAGGCAAGCCATCACAATGGGGTAGATCTCCTCGAGCTGGTGGCGATATTCACTTTTGCTGCGCTCGCCCTTGATGAGTCTAACTAAACGCCCCATGCGGTGATGGGCGCCAAGGTTGTAGAAGAAGTGCCGGATTTCGTCTTGAAAAAGGACGATGAGCGCGATGGCACCGACATTGATCAACTGGTCAAGCAGGCTTCCAAGAAGTCGCATCTCCAATATCTTGGAAATGACAATCCACGAGGTGATGAAAATGAGCACACCAGAGAAGACGCGGACAGAGCGTGTCTGGCGCATCACCTTATAGAAATAGAAGAGAATGACTGCTGTGAGCAGTATGTCAATGATATCTTTTATGCTTACTGTAAAGGACACGGATGGCTAAACTCGTATGTTATGAGGTTGTGATGTGATTGTCTTGACGATACGACAGGCTTCTACTGCTTCGCGCACGTCGTGAACGCGCAGTATGTTGGCGCCCTGTAGCAACGACATGGTGTGCAGCACGGTTGTGCCATTGAGGGCTTCTTCGGGTGTGTTGCCGAGTATGCGATAGATCATTGACTTTCTCGACACACCGACGAGAATGGGGAGGTTCAACTCAAGTAGGCTGTGCTGCATGCGCAGAAGTTCGCAGTTCTGTTCCAACGTCTTTCCAAAACCGTAGCCGGGATCGAGGATGATGTCGTTCACTCCGAGTTCGTGCAGTTCGTCCACCTTACGTCCAAGGTATTGCAGCACCTCGCTCACCACATCTCTGTATTGCGGATGATCTTGCATGTTCTGTGGCGTGCCCTGCATGTGCATGAGAATGTAGGGGACTTGAAGCCGCGCAACCGTCGGGAACATCTCCTTATCCAGCTCTCCACCTGAAATATCGTTGATGATGTCCACGCCATACTGCTCTACGCAACGTGCTGCTACGCTTGCTCGAAAGGTGTCAACACTGATGATGACTTGTGGATACTCGTGGCGGATGATGCTCAAAGCGCGAGCAAGTCTTTCCATTTCTTCCTCTGGGCTCACGTCGGCTGCACCGGGGCGACTGGAGTAAGCGCCTATGTCGACTATGTCACCACCTTGCAGCATTATTTCACTTACACGACCGATGATGGCTTCCTCGGTCTGCTTTCGCGATGCTGCATAGAAAGAGTCGGGCGTGACATTGAGTATGCCCATTACACGTGGCATGCTCAAATTGAGCAGGCGTCCATGCAAATTGAGTGTGTGTGTTTGCGTTGAAATCATAAATGCAAAATTACACAAAATATTAGTCAGAAACCTCCTATCGAATAAAAAAATATAATGCGATTGAGAAAAAATGATAAAAAAGGTTCTTTCGTGCGTACATTATTATAATTATTGTTATCTTTGTGCGTTTTCTGCGCATTCGCCATGGCGACAGTTTGACTTTAGGGCGTGCTCACTCAGCATCGTTGCTCCTGATGACTCTGCTTCTCATACCTATAGAACAACATCCATTCAATACCAACTCATGATGACGCTTACAGACATTTACGAGATATACAAGCAACATCCCATCATCACTACAGATACTCGTCAGTGCGAGAAAGGGAGTGTGTTCTTTGCCCTCAAGGGTGCATCTTTTGACGGCAATCAGTTTGCCAGCAAGGCTCTGGAAGCGGGCTGTGCTTATGCTGTCGTAGATGACAAAAGCGTGGTTGAAGAAGGCGACGCACGCTACATTCAAGTCGACAATGTGCTCGATACACTACAGCAACTGGCGCAACTTCATCGCAAGAGTCTCTCCATTCCTATATTGCAGATTACAGGCACCAACGGAAAAACGACGACAAAGGAACTCGTAAGTGCAGTGCTGGCTAAGAAATTCAATGTGCTCTTCACACAAGGCAATCTGAACAACCATATCGGTGTCCCGCGCACTTTGCTGCGCATACGCCCAGAACATGAGGTAGCCGTTGTGGAGACGGGAGCAAACCACCCTGGTGAGATTGCGTTTCTTTGTCAGATGGTGCAGGCAGATTATGGGCTAATCACGAACGTCGGCCGTGCGCACCTTGAAGGTTTTGGCTCCTTTGAAGGGGTGAAACGCACAAAAGGTGAACTTTATGATGACCTCAAGAAGCGTGGGTGCAAGGCTTTCTTGAATGAAGCTGACGACGACCTGCGCGGTATGGCGCAGGAGAGAGGTCTTGGCATCCTCCCATACGTGGAAGGATGCGTCAAGGATTGCAGCAGTTTTCTCACTGTGCAATGGCGCGAGAATCATGCCGATAACTGGCACTGCATTTCCACAAAACTCGTGGGAGCCTATAATATTGCCAATGTGCGTGCTGCTATCAGCGTGGGATTGGCGTTCAGCATAACGCCTGCGGACATCAACGACGCTATTTCTGAATACACACCTACAAACAGCAGATCAGAGTTTCGGCTGACGCCAAATAATAAACTCATCGTGGATGCCTACAATGCTAATCCCTCATCGATGAAGGTAGCGCTTGACAACTTTGAGTTGATCAGCGAAGCACGCAAAATGGTCATATTGGGCATGATGGCTGAGCTTGGCGAAGCAAGTCGAAGCGAACATGAGACTATCATAGATCGATTGCTTTCTTCTCAGACACCAGGAACAGACAAATTCATTGACCGTGTCTGGCTCGTAGGTGGAGAGTTTGCGAAAGTTATGCCTCAGCCTTCTCCACAGGGATGGCACATTTTTGCTGACGCAGAGGAGGTAAAAGAACGATTGAAAGACGATAAGCCGCAAGGCTATATCATCCTCATAAAAGGAAGCAACAGCCAAAAACTGTTCCAGCTCCCTGACTTGCTATGAGGAATATCTTTTCTCCTTTCCGAACCACTCCACATCCTTTCACGCTATGGTAAGGTGTTGCCCACACACAACATTGCCACAGCTCTGGTATTCTCTGCCCAACAAGCAGAGGGTGTGCAAGAGACCACCTTTCCCTTTACAGCGAGATTCCCAAAAGAGGGAGTGCAAGAGACCAAGTCTCGTTCTACAGCCAGATTCCCAAGAGAGAGAGTGCAAAAGACCAAGTCTCGTTCTACAGCGAGATTCCCAAAAGAGGGAGTGCAAGAAACCAAGTCTCGTTCTATGGTGAGATTCAAAGTGTCTCAGTGGAAATTTAGTAGGAATAGGCATAAATCTTAGAAAGTCTCAAGAGGAAGAACTTTTCGGGGCCACTAAATTTCCACTGGGTCCAAATTATACAAATATAATGCTGAAAACGCAAAAAACCGTCAGAGGCTTTATAATTGCCAACTGACGGTTTATTTCTTTGTTAGTGGTTGATTGTTATTCAACCGTTTTTTGTCGGGGCGACCCGACTCGAACGGGCGACCGCCTGGTCCCAAACCAGGAACGCTACCAACTGCGCTACACCCCGATTCACCAAGAATGGTGATGTAATTTGGTTTTTCTGTTGCAAAGGTACGTCAATTCTCTCACTTCTCCAAATTTTTTTTCAAATTTTTTATAGAAAAGTACAAAAGACGCTTTGTGTACCGAGTTCCAAGTTCACTCATTATGGAGAGCGCGAACTAAGTTCTGTATGGCGAGTTCCAAGTTATCTCTATATAGCGAGTTCCAAAGCTGTTCTTTGGTGCTTTCGCATCTATTCTCAACTATTTTATGTGAGACAGATTTACGGGGGACTGAGGATCGTCAATGGGGAGAGAGGTTAGTGGAGCTGTCCATTCACGCTATACAAGTGGTTGTTTGAGCGAATGACAATTTGTCCTTTATTCATAAGATATTTTCTTGTTTTCTTTGAAAGGGACGAACGTGAACTTCGCACACCTGTTGTGGTGATGTTGTTGAGACGTATGCAATCGATGTCGGGCATCACAGCCGTGTCATTGTAGAGTCGGACAACGTTGTTTCCAGCCTTTAGACGTATTGCCTGCGTCTTCTTTCCCTTTGTAGAAACAGCGCTCTTGAATGCCAAGTTTTCAACGTCCTCTCCATTCACTTGCAGCGTGGCATAACGTTGAACTCCGCCTGTGAGGAAAGTCAATTCCAGATCGACGGTGCAGTTCTCCGGTACATAGATATTCTTCCAGAAAATGTCGTTGCTCACCGTGTTTCCATAGGCATCTGTTTTCGTCTTGCCTAACGATGAGATGCAGATTCCGCCAGAACACAATGAATTTTCGGTGATGAGCGCGCCCAATGGTTCTGCCAGTTCATTATATGCAGAGCAGAATGCAGTCTCTGCTTCATATAACGTGCGAATAACTCGTTCTTCACCTTTCACCTTGTAGATGATGGCACCATGAGCTGGGATGGTAGCGGTGAACTTATCAGAAAAATCGCCCAGATCTTTTCGGTCGGTAAGATTGCGCACACTGACCTTGCCAGCAAGACAGATGTCGGAGAAGTTGAGCGTCATTGAGACAGCAGCATCAGTAGGATTATAGAGAGCCACAGCGCGTGTCAGTCCGTTTTCTTCCACCAAGTCCTTAACAAGTGTATAGGTGCCGTTCTTGGTTGCCACGACATACGCCTGTTGGAATACGGGGTCCTGATTAACAGCGATAAGTTCTTCGTTGCCGAGTATGTCAAGGTCTTCCGATGTGATCGTGTTCACATCACAACCAATGAGCAGGGGAGAGTTCATGATGCACCACATGCCAAAGTGGGTTTTACTCTCTTGTGTGGTGAGTTTGCCTCCGTCTCGGTTTACGCCCACTTCAAGCATATCCATGTCGTTGTAGTGACCGGGTGAAGAGTAGGCAGAGAGGTAGAGATTCTCCTGTATAATCGTTTTTACGGAGTAGCTTGCTCCTTGGTTTTTGCTCCAGTAAGACCAGATGTCGCCAGTTGTGCGCCATGAGTCAGCCACCTTGCCTGACCACGTGCCTGGGTATGCCCATCGGCAGAGGTTGTATTGCACGTCGCGTCCTGTGGCATCTATTGCCTTTTTTATTTCGGTATAGCGTTCTTGCACATTAAGGTTTTGGTTGCCCGCTCCACAATAGTCGACTTTGACGAAATCAAAACGATACTTATTGAAGTAAAGGTCACAGTCCTGGTCTTCATGTTGGTAGAATCCCGCACCTTTACCACCTGTCTCTCCTGCATACATAGATGCGCAGGTATTCGCTCCGGCATCAGAGTAGGTTCCCGCTTTCAGTCCTTGGGCATGTATATGGTCTACTACAGATTGCAGTCCGTTTGGAAAGCGATTGCCATCGGTGAGTAAGTTACCTTCTGCGTCTCTGTTTTTCTGGAATCCGTCGTCGATGTTCACATATTTGTATCCTTTCGCTGCCAAGCCAGTCCTGACGAGTGCGTCAGCTTGCGATGCTATATTGTCAGCGCTGATGATGGCGTGATAGGTGTTCCATGAGCTCCATCCCATGGTTGGTGGGAGTGGTGCAGTCTTATCACGTTTTTGCTTGAAGAATGCCGTGAGGCGCACAGGAGTTTTACCTTCGTAAACGAGCGTTGGCTGGTCATAGGTAGTTGTTCCGTCGCTCCAATAGTCAAACTCGTAGCCATCCATAGCAGTTGCTTTGAAGACATTATTGTCTAGCTCGACTTCACCCAACTGAGTATTTGGTGTATCGACGGTGTAGGGTGGTCTCTTGTCCTCGTACTCTTCAAGCATAAAAAACTCGTTGCTACCGTCTTGCCAGCCATCCAAGCGATAGCTTTGTCCTGCAGCCGAAGGATTATCTGCAAAGAGATAGTTAGCCTTGTTTGTTCCACTGCTGAAGGAATAGCAAGGCGCCAATGCACCTGTGTTTTGCGTCATGGTGTATACAACCCCATCTTTCGTCAGTTTCACGTTAGCACCTCCACCGCTAATGGAAGCAAGGTAAGCGTTGCGCCCTACACTGCGAATGAGCACCCCTCCGTTTTCATTTTCAAAAGTCCAAAGCAAGTTGGCATCGTCTTCTTCAGCAGTGGTGGTAAGTGTTACCTCAGATGCACCTGCCTTCCAATACAAGCGAGTGCCGGGCGTTAGTGTGTTGCCAACTCCTGCTCGGGTTGTGTTATAAACTCTGAAGGTCTTCCCATTCAGCTCTTGTGCCAAAGCGCAGAGTGAAACGAAAAGCGTAAAAGCTACAGTTAGGAATCGTTTTGTCATTTTCTTAAGAATGTTAGTATCAGCGTTCAAAATTAAAGTTTTTTTTCCAATTTGGCAAACATTTTCGGTTGTTTTTCTTCTCCAAAGGGCACTTTGCGGTTCTGTAGCCCCACAGATTATACAAAATCAAAGATCGCCCCACACCCATTACCCCCTCTCAGC
>JAGHUD010000014.1 GCA_018065005.1 Candidatus Physcousia equi | reverse complement strand
TATTATAAATAATGTGTAAATTTGCGTGCCAAAATTTGGGCAAAAAAGACAAAACACCTAACTTAATCAAACTAATGAGACGAATTCTCTATCTTCTATTGGCAGTTTTGTGCACCTGCGCCGTGAAGGCTGCAGGACTGCCACAAGTGAGCACAAAGGAAAATCCTGTGTGGTATTTCATTCAGTTTACGAGTAAGAATGGAGTGCTCGAAGCACCCGCCTCCGCTGGCGAGGTCAAGACGGCACAAGCCAATGGCAAGGACGTGCAACTCTGGCGCGTTGAGGGCAATGAAACGGATGGATTTCAATTCTACTCACGCTCGGGCTTGCAGATGTATCTCAGCAATCCTGACAGAAACAGCGGATTCCTGAATGCGGCTGCTACGGCACCCAACGACGGAAACTTTGACATTGTAGTGAGCACGGTGAGCGGTTCGAACGGTTACCTCATCGGTCCCCACGGAAAGACTTGCTACCTGAATCAGTGGCAGGGCGCAGGCATTGGCAAGCGATTGGGCTTGTGGGATGCCGACGCGGGCTGTGTGCTCAATTTCGTGGCTGAAGAAGATATGGACATGAGCTACCAGGCTGCACCTTCTGATGTGGCTGAGGTGAGCGTGACCGGACGCGCTACCGCTCCGGAAGAACCTCTGACACTGTGGTATAAGGCACCTGCCAAGAACTGGACCACCGAAGCGCTGCCCATCGGTAATGGTGAGATGGGTGCCATGATTTTCGGTGGTATCAGACAGGACCGCATTCAGTTCAACCATAAGACTTTCTGGCGCGGCGGTTCGGGCTCGAACAATTTGGGCACCTACCTCAACTTCGGTGAACTCTACGTCATCAACAAGACACCAAAAGCTGCAACGAACTATCAGCGCCGCCTCGACATCCACAATGCGGTGGCTGAAGTGGAATATACGGATGCTACGGCTAACTACAAGAGAGAGTATCTTGCCTCTAATCCCGATGGCGTTATTGCCATCCGCTACACGGCTACAACGGATCAGGCACTCAACCTCGAACTGCAATTCATCAATACCTATGGCACACGTGCTAAGTACAGCACAACAGGTGCTACATACTCGGGCAAGGCTGACAACAACCTTTTCTATCGCGCCGAAATGAAAATGGAGCAAAAGGGAGGAAACGTGACGAGCGACAAGGATGCTATCTACGTGGAAGGCGCCAAGGAGGTCACCATCTATCTGGTGTGCGGAACGGACTATTCAACACAACTCGATAGCCACATGACGAGCGACGAGGCGGGTGTGACAAGCAAGCAGCAAGGATTACTCTCTGCGGCTCAGACAAAGGGCTTCGACAAGATTCGTGAAGACCACAGCGCCGACCACCGCTCGCTGTTCGACCGCGTGGATTTCCAGCTGAAGGGCGGACTTAACAATTTCACGACAGGTGAACTGCTCCAGAAGACATCAAATGCTGCCAGCATGAAGATGGTGGACATGCTGGTCTTCCAATATGGACGCTACCTGACCATCGCTTCTTCGCGCGGCGTTGACCTGCCCAGCAACCTGCAGGGTATCTGGTGCAAGGATGGCAACGCTACGTCAGGCGCTACTTGGGCTTCGGACATCCACACGAACGTGAACGTGCAGATGAACTACTGGCCTGCCGAGAGTACCAACCTGAGCGAATGCCATGCTCCGCTGCTCAACTTCTTGCGCAACGAGGCTCTTCGTGCCAATGGCGGATGGGTGCGCAATGCCAAGGACTTGGGTATTAACCGCGGTTGGGTGGTGAACACGGCAAGCAACATCTTCGGTGGTTCGAGCGCCTATAAGGTAAAGAAGTATTCTTGCGCCAACGCATGGCTCTGCAGCCACCTGTGGCAACACTTTGCCTACACACGCGACTTCGCCTTCCTGAAAGAAACGGCATTCCCCGTGATGAAGTCGGCTTGCGAATTTTGGTTTGACCGCCTTGTGCCGTCGGCAACCGACGAGTTCCTAGAATGTCCCAACGAATACAGTCCTGAGCAAGGACGTGTACAGAATGCTACTGCACACAGCCAGCAGTTGGTCACCCAACTCTTCCTCGACATGCAAGCTGCTATCGAAGAACTAGGTGCAGAGGCTGACTGCGATGATGCCTTCCGCAACACGCTTGCTGAGAAGTTGGCTAAGATCGACCGCGGTCTGCGCATCGATGCCAACGGCATGATTCGCGAATGGAAATACCAGGAGAATACACCCAACAAGAATGCTGATACGGACTACTTTGCAGACGATGAGGCAAACGTGTGGAAGGGACACCGCCACACCTCACACCTGATGGCACTCTATCCTCACTTCGAAATTGATCCGGGCAAAGACCCCGATATGTTTAAGGCGGCTCGAGTGTCACTCCTTGACCGTGGCGACAAGGCTACCGGATGGGCTCGCGCATGGCGCATCTCACTCTGGTCGAGACTCCGCGATGCACAGCGCACCTATACCACACTGCGCGGCTTCTCTGCCAGAACCACCAAAACAAGCTATGACTGGAATGGTGGACTCTATGACAACCTAATGGATGCGCACGCCACCAGTGTGTTCCAAATCGAAGGTAACTTCGGTGCTACCGCAGGTATCGCTGAAATGCTGCTTCAGAGTCGTCCCGACTCGCTCGTGCTGATGCCTGCACTTCCTAAAGAATGGGCAGAGGGATACATGCATGGTTTGAAGGCAATCGGCAACTTCGAGGTGGACATTGACTGGAACGAGGGCAAATTGACAACGCTGAAAATCAAGTCTGTTGCCGGTCGACCCATCACGCTCGCCTACCCCGGACTGGAAGGTGCTGAGGTGCTTCTCTGCAATGCTGATGGCGAAGCGCTGGAGACAAAGGTGGAGACTACAAAAGACACCAACCGCCTCTCCTTTACTACGACTGAAGGACAGACCTACCTGGTTCGCTGGGCAGACATCACGGATGGCATTAAGGTGCCCAACGCCAAGACTAGCGCCCAATCCTTCCACATCAGCGGCAGAAACTCTGCTTCGTCTGATTCGGGAATCATCATTCAAAACGGAAGAAAAGTTCTGAAGTAATAGCTGTGGCTTTACAGATATAAAAAAACGGATTGCACGACTTTCACAGATTTGATGGCAGGTTCATCTTCTGTGGATTGCGTGCAATCCGTTTTTATGTGAGTTGTAAGAAACTATTTTTATCATGTCAACATTCCAGCTTCATGCCTTGCATACCGCAGCCTATCGGCAAACGTAGCAGAGAGGATTGCCTGGTTGTCTAACGGTGCGTCATGCCTGACAATCTGCATGACGGACTGAATGCCTGCGCATGAAAATGAAAAACGAATACGAAACTCTATAAAAACTGACACAATCATTATGAGCAAGAAACAAGAGTACAAGATGAAGAACGAGCAGTTCCTCATTGAGAAGACTAAAGAAGAGGGGGTGAAGCAGTTGCGCGGTGGTGTACTCTACGAAGTGCTGGAACGTGGAGAGTCCGACAAAAGCCCCGGACCACGCAGCATCGTTACCTGTCACTACAAGGGAATGACCATCAATGGACATGTGTTCGACGAGACATTTCAAAGAGGCTGTCCGGCTGCGTTCCGCGTGAACGAACTCATTAGTGGTTTCCAGATTGCCCTCGTAAACATGCACATCGGCGATCATTGGCGCGTTTACATACCGAGCGAGATGGGATATGGAGCGCGCGGTGCCGGAGGCGACATTCCTGGCAACGCTACACTGATATTCGAAATACAACTGATGGCTATAGGATAAGAAGCAAGAGCATTTTATGCAGCAAAAAGGCTCTAACCAAACGAAATATTGGAACATTTTGTCAATTCGTGTAAAAAATCAGCATTACTCTTGATTATGTGATATAAAATGAGTAAATTTGCATCGAAATTTTGTTTTCTAAAACTAACTCTAACTCAATCGATGAAAAAAACTTTTTTTTCCTTGCTGACAGCATCCATGATGACATTGTCATCCTATGCGCAACAAGTTGAAATTTCGCCTGTTCCTCAGTCCATCACTTGGGGACAGAAGGCGTTCAGCAAGTCAGTGGTGTACAACATCACCAGCGAAGCGACAGCAGATGCTGATGCCGTTGCCGCACTGAAGGCAAAGTTAACCACAGGCACATCTGGGACCGTCCAGGTGATTATTGGTGAAAGAGGCGACCAGGCTGTGGCGTCTTACGAAGCCCAGATTCCTAACAAGAAGGAAGGTTACTACCTCAAGGTTGAGCCTTCAAAAGTAATCATTGCGGGCAACGATGGCAATGGCACATTCTATGGCGTGCAGTCGTTCCTCCAGATGGCTGCCCAGAACGATGTCATGCAGGCAGAGGTGAAGGACTATCCAAGCACCCCAAAGCGCGGTGTCATCGAAGGCTTCTATGGTAACCCATGGAGCGATAGCGCTCGTAAGCGCCAGTTTGACTTCTACGGTGCCAACAAAATGAATGTTTACGTTTATGGTCCTAAAGATGATCCTTATCACCGCGGAAGATGGCGTGAGAGCTATCCCACGACCGAAGGAAACAAAATTAAGTCACTCGCTGATTATGCTCACAAGAACAAGGTTGAGTTCGTTTGGGCGGTGCATCCCGGAGGAGACATCAAGTGGACTAAGACCGACTCTGTGAACATCGTGAACAAGTTGGAGAGTGTTTACAAATTGGGCGTTCGCTCGTTCAGCGTCTTCTTCGACGACATCGGCGGTGAAGGTGCTCGCGCAGAGAAGCAGGCTGGCTTGCTCAACTACATCTGGGACAACTTCGTGAAGAAGCACGACGACATCCTCGGCTTGTCTATGTGTCCCACGCAGTACAACAAGGGCTGGTCGAGCGGTGATTACCTCGACATTTTAGGCACTCAAATGTATAAAGAAATCGACATCATGTGGACCGGCAACTCGGTGGTTGACATGATCGACGATGCTGACGTGTCCTGGATCACGAGCCGTATCAAACGTGCACCCTACATCTGGCTCAACTACCCCGTTACGGACTATTGCATCAGCCGAATGCTCATGGGTAAGACCTACGGCAACAGTACGACGAGCGGTTTCGGTAGCAAGTTGGCTGCCTTCTGCTCCAACCCCATGGAGTATGCAGAAGCCAGTCTCGTCAGCCTCTACAGCATTGCCGACTATAGTTGGAATGTGGAGCAATACAACGCTCAGAAATCATGGGAGCGTGCTATCCCATACCTCATGCCAACGGCTGCAGATGCCTTCCGCGTGTTCTGCGAGAACAACGTGGATCTTGGCAGCACCGGTCATGGACTGAGACGCGAAAACGAATCCGTACAGTTCAAGGCTGCTGTCAACAAATACAACACTACCATGGCAAAAGGCTACAGCGTCGCTGCTGTGGACGAGATGAAAAAGGAACTGACGCTGTTGCGTACCAGCGCAGAAGCTCTGCTTGCAGATAAGACGAACCATCCCGAAATGGTTGAAGAATTGACACCGTGGTTCAACAAGATGAAGTATATGGGTCAGCGCGGCGAAATCATGATGGAGATGCAAAAGGACGTGGCAGAAGGACGTTCTTCTTCTTTCATAGAGAAGTATAAGCAGTGCAAGGAGATTCTGCAGACTGAGGATGCCATCCGCAGTCGTAACTTCCAGGGCAGCATCAAGGTGGCAACGCCTACCATCGGCGGCGAGGTCATCACGCCCTTCCTCAAGACCACAGCAGCCGACCTCGTTGCTCAGTACAAGGCTAAGTACACCGAAGGCTGGGAAAACTTCGATGCCGTGGTACTCGAAAACGGAAATTATTTCATTAAGGTAGACGGCAAGTACCTCACCAACAAAAATGCTGACCCCAACCGCACAGGCGACTATCCCGTGTTTGAAGAAGAACGAGACGTCGTGAACCCACAGCGACAGGAGTGGACCATCACTATGGATCCCACAACGGAACGCTACAAGATTGTCAACACGCAAGATGGTCGCTACATCAATGAGCTGGGACAGTTCTGGAAGAGTGCAACAAACAACCCCTACGAAGCGGCTTGGCATAGCTATAACATCCTATGCAGCAGCGGAAAGTATTCTATACAGAATGCCGGAAGTGCCGGTTCGCACTACTGGACCGTAAGCAACGACCGCATCAACAAGGGCAACTATAATGAGGTGGTGCGCATCGCTGACTTCATCTTCGAAATCGTTCCCGTCAGCGGAGAGGTGAATCATACCATTCTCGACCGCCGAAACACATATTATATTCAGGACAGCGAGGGTCGCTACCTCATCGACACCAGCAAGAAAAGCACGGCGGTGACAACAGGTGTGCCTAAGTTTACTACCAAGACTGATGATCTTGACGAATACGCCAAGTGGATCATCGCTCCCTCGGGCACTCGCTATATGATTGCTTCTGCAGCTTCTGGCGCCTATGTCAATGAGAATGGTGTCTTCGGAAAGAATGCATTTGATGCTTCTTGGAACACCTACATCCTGACCGAGATGGACGGCAGATGGAGCATCCAACGCAACGATAATAGCAGCACCAACTTCTGGGGCGTCAACGCAGAGGGTGTCATCACTTGCGACAATGCTGATCGCTCTAAGAGCTACATCTTCACGCTCACACAAGCTGGACACATCCAAACGAATGACTGGGAGGACGAAACGGTCTACGACGTAAACAAGATGGACGGGCATGCCACACGCATTCCCTACGCTTCAGAATCTGAGATGACTTCTGACGAAGCATACAAGTTCCCTTGGCTTGACCCCAAGAGCTCGCGTTACATCAAACTCAACGGAACATGGAAGTTCTCATGGACAGACGATCTCACAAACCGTCCGAACATGGAGCAAGTTTCGGCTGCTGGTTTCAGCCTCACAGGCTACAAGGATATTCTCGTTCCCTGCAACTGGGAAATGCAAGGCTATGGCACTCCTCTGTATGTGAACGTTGACTACGCATTCGACGACAATCCTCCCTACATCAAGAGAAAGAGCGGTCACAGCGGCTATCCCGACAACGAATGCGGCACCTACCGTCGCACCTTCACTGTGCCTGCAAATTGGAATGGTGATCGCATCATCCTCCACTTTGACGGTGTCTACAGCGGTGCCTACGTTTATGTTAACGGTAAGAAGGTGGGATATTCGCAGGGTGCGAACAACGACGCTGAGTTCGACATCACGGAGTTCGTGACCCCCGGAAGCGAGAATGTGCTCGGCGTGCAAGTTATTCGCTGGACGGACGGTTCTTACCTTGAAGGACAAGATATGTGGCACATGAGTGGTATCCACCGCGACGTATTCGTGTATTCTGTTCCCAAGAATCACGTCTATGACCACTATATCACCTACGACGGTTCGAAGATCAATGTGGACCTCAAAACCATCGGTGATGTAGACCTCACGCTCAAACTCATCTCTCCCAATGGAAAGCTTACCGACACACAAACGATTAGCGCTAAGGACGGAATGAATAAGGTTTCGCTCAACCCCATCGGTGGCGGTGAGACGACCAAGTACAACTGGAGCGCAGAGAATCCACAGCTCTACACCGTTATCGTAAGCCAGAATGGTTGCCACTTCAGCACCAAGTACGGTTTGATGAAGGCTGAGTTGAAGCGAAACAGCAACAACAACACACAGCTCCTTGTCAATGGCAAGCGTGTTGTGCTCCGTGGTGTGAACACCCAAGACACACACCCCATCTATGGCCGTGCCATCGATGTGGAAACCATGCTGAAGGATATTGAACTGATGAAGCAATCCAACGTGAACTGTGTGCGTACAAGCCACTATCCACGCCAAGCCAAGATGATGGCTATGTTCGACTACTACGGTCTTTACATTGTGGACGAAGCAGACGTTGAATTCCACAAAAATGTTTGGGACAAGGGTACCATCAAGAGTGAACCTTCATGGAAGGGTCAGATCGTTAGCCGCACCGAGCGCATGGTGCTCCGCGACCGTAACCACCCAAGTGTTGTGATGTGGAGTCTCGGTAACGAAAGTAATGATGGTCCTAACTTCGACGCTTCTGCAGATGCAACACGCGCACTCGATCCCCGTCCCGTTCACTATGAGAACTCAAGCCGTGCTGCCGGTTTTGTGAAGACCCGCAATAGCGATGTTGTCGGCGATATGTACTCTTCCATGAGTGACCTTAACCGCAACTTCAGCCGTAACGGCGATGGCTTCTTCCTCTGCGAATATGCACATGCTATGGGTAACGCACCCGGCAACCTGAAGGATTATTGGGATGTTTTCGACACGAAAGAAAACTTCATTGGTGCCTGCATCTGGGACTGGGTAGACCAAAGCATCTACGATCCCGCTGCCATCAAGAGCGGTCAGCTCATAAAGAACGGCTATCCACACTTTGTGAGCGGTTATGACTACCCCGGTCCTCACCAGGGCAACTTCCTCAACAATGGTTTGACAAGCGCACTTCGTGATTGGACCCCTCAGCTCACCGAAGTTAAGCACGTCTATTCGCCCGTTCAGTGGAAGAGCCGCTCAGGCAACAAAGTTACAGTTCAGAACAACTATAGCTTCACCAACCTCAATTCTTTGAATGTAAGATACGAGGTACTCCGAAATGGTGTTGTTGTTGAAGAAGGCAAGGCTGAAATGCCCAGCATTGCAGCAGGCGCTTCAGGTCAGGTGACCATTCCCTACACCACCGTTACGAGTGCAGACAATGCCGAATACCTGATCAACGTCTACGCTTACACTAAGGAAGACAATAGCTGGTCAAAGGCTGGTCATGTGATTGGACAAGACCAATTCGTCATCAAGTCACGCGCAGCTAAATTACCCACTGTGCCTGCAGCGGACACAAAGCTCACTTCAACCACTTCTACTTCAGGTGCTACCACCATCGAGAACGAAGACATCAAGCTTGTCATTAGCTCAACAAACAAAGCGGTAACACGTATCGACCTCGGCGGTATTGAAAAGATTATCTTCGGCGCAGCAAACACGCCTAAGTACAACAATTTCCGCTGGATCGAAAACGACAAGAATGGTGTGACAAATAATGGTCAGGGTACAGGAACGCTCAACATCAACGAAATGAGCGCTGATGGTCAGACTGCAACCGCCAAGATAAGCTTTGAAGGAACGCTCTGCCCCTATACACTCGAATATACCGCTTATGCAGCTGGCGTGCTTGACATCAAGGCAACATTCAATCCTGCAGAGAATGACCTCCGCCGTATTGGTCTCGGCATGAAGTTCGAAGAAGGATGGGAAGAAGTGGAATACTACGGACGTGGTCCTTTAGAAAACTACGTTGACCGCAAGGCTGGTTCACTGCTCGGCTACTACAAGACGACCATCAACGACATGTACTACGCCTACACGCATCCTCAAACGAATGGTGACAGAAGCGACCTTCGCGAGCTCCGCATGGTCAACGAACAAGGCGATACGCTCATCATCGAGACACAAGGTCAGGTCAACTTCTCTCTCTCGCACATTGATGAGACGGTTTACACCACAAACAAACTCCATCCTTGGGATCTGCAACCCCAGACGGGCACCTTCGCACACTTCGACTTCTATCAGCGCGGACTCGGAAATGCATCTTGCGGTCCCCAAACCCTCGACAAATATTTCTGCCCCACGGGTGGTCCCTACAGCTTCACACTCCGTATGCGAGTAGCAAAGAACAATGCAACGGGCATTGACACCATCAAGGATGACTCACCGGTTCGCCACAACGACGACCGCATCTTCGACCTCTCCGGACGTCAAATTCCACGTTCGTCGCTTCGCTCTGGCATCTACGTCATCGGTGGCAAAAAGGTTGTGATTCGCTAATACAAAGAATTAGCTGCATCTAAGACCAAAGACTAAACTGCGGTTTAGTACCAAAGAATACACTGCGGCTTAAGACCAAAGAATAAACTGCGGCTTAGGACCACAGAATTTGCTGAGGCAAATAAGTATAAAAAGTAGGAGATAACGCAACCATGTGCGTCTATCTCCTACTTTTTTTCACCAGTGTTCGCGGGCGACATTTCTACATGCGTAGCGGTAGCTTGGCTTTTACCATTCAATTAGTGCAACTATTGTGAATATGAAGTCAGTCGACGCTAAGCTGACGAAAGTGTAGGTGTGTGGTATTACTACAGTCTTCTCACAGCCAAACTACAAGTCGAGAGACCCACTTCCGAATGAAAATGCACAAGCAGAATTCTTGAGGTATTTTTCGTTGATGGACACCTACACTTGTGTCGAGCTGCGTCGTGACGTCAGCACACATCCAATACTTGAAGGACGAAGGGCGTCAGCAAGGCAGTGAGGACGCCGTTCAGTATGAGTCCCAGCGAAGAATAGACGCCATAGGTCTCTCCACGCTCCATAGCTCTCGATGTGCCCACAGCATGAGAAGCGGTGCCCATGCCTAATCCTTGTGAATAAGGATTCCTGACGCGCCACACCTCCAGAATCTTGAAGCCAAACATAGCTCCAAAGATGCCTACAAAGACAACAATGGCTGCTGTGAGAGATGGGATGCCACCAGCCGATTGGCACACCTCCATGGCAATGGGGGTAGTGACAGACTTGGGCACCATCGAGATGATCACCTCTCGCGATGCGCCCATCAAAGAGCCCACGGCAACCACGCTGACTATCCCCACGAGGCAGCCCACGAGTTGCGACATAAGTATCGGTAACCAGTGTCGCCGTATTTGTCCGAGGTGCTGATAGAGCGGCACGCCCAGTGCAACGATGGCAGGTTTCAGCCAGAAGTCGATATACTGTCCGCCCTGCTCATAGGTCTCGTAGTTGATGTCCGCCAACTGCAAGAGGACAATCAAGACGGCAATGGTGAGGAGTATGGGGTTCAGCACAATCCATCCTATTCTCTTCTGCAACTGTCTTGACAGATAGTAGACCCCGAAGGTAAGGGCGAGAAGTACAATGTTATTTTTCAGTAGTTCCATGGCTCTTCTTTTTTTCGTTCAACCTACGCACCAACTGGTCGGTCCAACCAGTGACCACAAGTACTAAAATCGTGCTGACCACCGTTGCCACCGATATGGGGAGAATTTCAGCCTTGATGATATCGAAGTAAAGCATCAGCGCTACGCCCGGTGGCACAAAAAAGAAACCTAAATTTGAGATAAGGAAATCAGCCATGCCTTTCACCCAATCCAGTTTCACTGCCTTCGTTTCGAGCAATGCCGTCAGCGTCAACATGCCGATGATACTGCTCGGGATGGTAATACCCGTAAGCCAAACGATGAGCTCTCCAAAAGCAAGACATCCAAAGATGATAAAACATTGTCTAATCATAAGCAAAAAGTATACTAAGCTGTTTTTACATTAATTAGAGTAAGGCATTGAGTACTCTCTTTGCCCTACCCTCAGAGCGACACACAAATTAAGAGGAAGCATCTGCAACGATGCTACCTCTATTTTTTTTTTGTGCATACGCTCCATTTAGGTATACGTAAAACTTCATTCAACAGGTTCTACGCCATCGTCCTCTCCGGGTTCTGGGTCGACTGTTTCTGCAGGCTTGCCCGCCATGATGGCAGCAATCTTCTTGCCAATCTCCTCACAGAGTTCGAGGTTGTCCTGAAGCAGGCGCTTGAGTGCGTCGCGTCCCTGACACAGACGTGTCCCATCGTAGCTGAACCACGAACCGCTTTTTTGGATGATGTCGCACGACACGCCGAGGTCCACCACTTCGCCCACCTTGCTGATGCCTTCTCCGAAAGCGATCTCAAATTCACACTTACGGAAGGGAGGAGCCACCTTGTTCTTGACCACCTTCACGCGCACCTGATTTCCTATGGGTGTGTCGCCATCCTTGAGTGTTGTCACCTTTCGGATGTCGAGTCGGACGCTGGCATAGAACTTAAGCGCATTGCCGCCAGTTGTTGTTTCTGGGTTTCCGAACATAACGCCAATCTTCTCTCTCAGCTGGTTGATGAAGATGCAGGTGGTGTTTGTCTTAGCTATGCTGGCAGTGAGCTTGCGCAGCGCCTGGCTCATGAGTCTCGCCTGCAGACCTACCTTGTTGTCACCCATGTCACCTTCTATTTCGGCTTTCGGCGTAAGTGCAGCCACAGAGTCGATGACGATGATGTCGATGGCAGAGGAGCGAATGAGTTGGTCGGCAATCTCGAGCGCCTGCTCGCCGTTGTCGGGTTGGCTCATCCATAGATTATCCACATCTACGCCCAGTTTCTGCGCATAAAAACGGTCGAAGGCATGCTCAGCGTCGATGTAGGCAGCAATGCCTCCTGCCTTCTGCGCTTCAGCCACAGCGTGGATAGCAAGGGTAGTCTTACCACTCGATTCGGGTCCGTAGATTTCGATGATGCGTCCCTTTGGATAGCCGCCCACGCCGAGTGCGTTGTTGAGGGCAAGCGATCCGGTAGGTATTACTTCGACATTCTCTACCTTGTCATCGCCCAGTTTCATGATGGCGCCCTTGCCAAAGTCTTTTTCTATCTTTCCCATGGCAGCCATCAAAGCAGCCATCTTGGCAGCCTTGGAATCCTGGGAAGTTGTAATTTCTTTTTTTGCCATATTATCTAATGTGAGTACATTTTATTTAATACTTACCAAGCAAGTGCCATGCAGAAGCTTACGTGAGTACATTTTATTTAATACTTAAAAAGCATGTGCCATGCAGAAGCCTTACTTGCTACATGGAACTCAGGACAGCTCCAGATCGCAGTCGTGTATTTAATGCCAGGGCAGACCCTGCTCATTGAGGCGCTCCATGAAGGGATCGGGATCGAACTCTTCCACGTTGTGCACGCCCGGCATGTTCCAAATGTCCTGAATGAACAGCTGCGCGCCGATGCAAGCAGGAACGCCAGTAGTGTAGCTAACCCCTTGCATACCGGTCTCCTCGAAAGCAGCCTGATGCGAACAGTTATTGTAGACGTAGTAGGTGTGCTCCTCTCCTCCGCGCAAGCCTCGGATGCGGCAACCGATAGAAGTCTCGCCGTCGTAGTTCTCGCCCAGATCCTGTGGGTTTGGCAAGACAGCCTTGAGAAACTGCAGTGGCACAATCTTAACCACCGCTTCGCCACTGCCATCAGCCAGGGGAGCCTTATACTCCACTTCGTCGATTCTGTCCATGCCGATGTTCTGTATCACCTCGAGGTGCTTGAGGTATGCTTCGCCAAATGTCATCCAGAAGCGTGCGCGCTTGATGGTGGGATAGTTGATGACGAGCGACTCGATCTCCTCGTGATGGAGCAGATAGCTCTCCTTCGGCCCGATGCCGGGATAGTTGAGCGGTTGGTGTATCTCCATCGGTTTTGTTTCGACATACTTGCCGTTCTCCCAATAGAGTCCTTTCTGTGTGATTTCTCGAATGTTGATTTCCGGATTGAAGTTTGTGGCAAAAGCCTTATGGTGATTGCCAGCGTTGCAGTCCACGATGTCGAGATACTGGATCTCGTCGAAATGGTGCTTGGCAGCATAAGCCGTGTAGATGCTTGTCACTCCCGGATCGAAACCGCAGCCGAGAATGGCGCAAAGACCAGCTTTCTCGAAGCGCTCGCGATACGCCCACTGCCATGAGTACTCGAAGTGAGCCTCATCTTTGGGTTCATAGTTCGCTGTGTCGAGGTAGTTGCAACCGGTCTGCAAGCAAGCCTCCATGATGGTGAGGTCCTGATAAGGCAAGGCAAGGTTCATGACCAGTTCGGGTTTATAATCGGAGAAGAGTGCTACGAGCTGCTCCACACTGTCGGCATCCACCTGTGCTGTGGTGACTTGTGTTCCATATTTCTTGTTGAGCACATCTGCCAAAGCCTTGCATTTGCTTTCGGTGCGCGAGGCAATTTTGATTTCCTTAAAAATGTCGGTGTGCTGACAAACCTTGTGCGCAGCAACAGTGGCAACACCGCCACATCCGATGATGAGAATTCTTCCTTCCATACTATATATGTTTATTGAAATTTTGCATACAAAGTTACTATTTTTTGAATAAATGCAAAAGCGAAGGGAGCAAAAAGTGCAAGATAGAAAGCAAAAAGAGCGCAATCCATTCCGAATTGCTCTCTTTTTTGTTATTATGCATTGCCGAATGGCGTGTTAATCCATTAGAATCCGCGTCGTCCGCCGCCGAAGCCGCCTCCGCCGAAGCCACCACGATTTCCGCCATTGTTACCGCGATCGAAGTTCCCCCGTTCGAAGTTGTTGCGTTGTGGTTGTCCGAACACCTTGTAGAGTTGCTTCGCCGTGAGTGTTGGAAGGAGTTCAGCCACATATTTTTTTGTTATCTCGAGCCGTTTCTGCATCTGTTCGATTTGCTTCTCCTGCTGGGTGAGATGCTCGGTGATCTTGGCATAGCATTCATCGTCGGAGAGCTCGTCCACGTCTACGTTGCCTCGACGCCCACCCTCTGATTTTGTTGCCTCGGCGATTTCCTCCATATACTTCCTGTAGCTGGTTTCAAAGGCGGTCTTCGCATCTCCTTCGAGTTTGAGTTCCTTGGAGATGCGGGTAGTCTGTTTTTCAATTTTTTCCGCCTGTTCCTTTGCACGTTCTTCATCTGTCATGCGTTGGCGCTGAGCCATAGCTGCGCTGCCCACCATCATGGCGAGGAGCACGGATAACATAGTTCTTTTCATCATGGTTAATTTTGTGTTTAAGTGTTATGAATAGATAAATAGGTTATCGGTATTCTTTTTTTCGAACACGCATTTATATTTGTGTCAACGGTACATAGTACGCCGTGTCAGAACCTTGACTCGCTCGTGCAAGACAGCATATTAGAAAAAACCATGCCCCGCTCTCGTAGTCCAGTGGGGTGCTTACTCCTGAAGGAGGAACTGCTTGAAGTCGGCAAACTCTTTCGTCATGCCAACGCTTTGCTTTTTGCCCTTCATGAAGGCAGCAAGAGGTGCAGGAATAGCCACGTCGCCCTGACAGATGTTGTCGACGACACCCTTAAACTTGGCGGGGTGAGCCGTCTCGAGGAAGATGCCAGTTTCTCCCTCTTGGAGACCCTCAACGAGGGCGCGATAGCCACAGGCTCCGTGGGGGTCGAGTTGGTAGTTCGTCTGTGCGAGACACTGCCGCATGGTGTCGGCAATCTGTTCGTCGGTGTAGGTGGCACCAGCGATGTCACGACAGATGGCAGCATGGTCTTGCTTGTAGAGCTCATAGA
>JAGHUD010000050.1 GCA_018065005.1 Candidatus Physcousia equi | reverse complement strand
TATCGTGATTTGCTCCCAGACCGTTGGATAAAGACAAAAATATAGCCGCCCAAAAACTGGACGGCTATTGTTTTAGGGATGTACCTGCTATCGCGGATGGTTATACGAACAACAAAGGAGAGGAGGGCTTTTTTTGTTTTACCGCTTCCTTCTGCTGCAGGCTCATTCAGTTTCTGCTACGGAAACCAAAAGTTTCTGCAGCAGAAACTGAAAAGTTCTGCAGCAGAAATGGTTGAGTAGGGCAAAATACACCCCAGTCTGCCGATGCGAAACCGCCGTCCGGCAAGTTCTGCCCGAAGCCTCACCAGCGGTATCCCACACCCAAACTGAGCCATTCCTTCATCATCCAATAGGTGCCCTCTGGACTGCTCTTGTGGGATGGTTTGTCGTCGAGATACTTAGGATAGATGAAGAGGCGGCAGTTGAGGTATTTGTTGATATTGAACGAAAAGGTATTCTCCCACTCGATATTGGTGTAGTGAAAATCGGTGAACCAATACAGACGCGAACGCCACTGCACGTTATCCCAAATGTCCCATGTGAAATTGATCGTCACGTTTGGACCGAAATTCCACTTCGTTGCCCCCTCTTCCTGTTGGTTGTAGCGCTTGTAAAGTTCAGGGCGATTGACGTATTGCATATTCACTGCCAATGGCGCGATGTAGAGCGATCCATTGAACCGCTTCTTTTTCAGTTTATAGTCCATACCAATGGACAGATTGAGCACCAACGGAGACAAGAAGTCAGTTGTCACCTCATCGCTGTTGGTCTTGTAGTTAGGATAGATTTGCGTGTGGGTCTGCATCTGCGTCGTATAGAACCAATGCGATGTAGCCTTGAAGCCCAATTTGCTGGTAAGTCGGAGCAGATTGTTGGTCACCTTGAGGGCATGCACCGTGTCGCTTTTGGCTGTTTGGAATCCCAGTTGCGCTTCGAGTTTATTTTCCCACTGAATCTTTCTCTTGTTGTCGAAGTTCGCCTCCAGGGTCACAAGCGACAAGGCAGAATAATTATTTTCGCCTCCCATATACCAATTCTCTGAAAAGTAGGATTGTGTGAACTGCAACGAGACATCGCCCCGGAAGGTCCAGAAGTTCGGTCGGTGGGTGAAGGCAACAATGCCAGCCGTGTCCTGATGCTCAATTTCTGTCACTTCAATCTGATCGGCTATTGTGGGACGATTGTTGAGCGGAGAAGCAATATCCGTGATGAAGACACCTTCCTCCCTCACTTGCTTCTCAGTTCGCTTGAACATTACCGGTTCACTCATGTACGCCTTCACGAGCAAGTGATTCATGTAGCGGGAGGCGAGGAGAAGGCTGTCAGCTGTCTTCACGGGTGCTCCAATCGCGAGAGACTGTCTTAGGGGCGCATTGAAAAGTGTCTGCCCCGCCAGGAGCGGAAAGAGGTATGGGTTCATCTGAATGCTACGCGGTTTGAGCACCTCGATCGAGTCATCGTGGGCATGATTCTCCACCAGGCGCAATAAGGAGTCGGCATACATCTTAGCCTCAAGCGAGAGCGAGTCTGTTTTTGCGCGTCGTTGTGCTGAGAGAGAAATGCTCGCGAGTAGCATAAAAAGGAGAAGAAAGAAGTTGCGTAACATGGTTTATCTGCATCATGGTTGCATTTAGCATGCGAAGATAATATTTCTTCTTTTCACCAAAGCAAGAAATATGGCACTAAAATGCGAATATTTACAACGTTTGTCCTTTTTTTAGAGCATAATTACGCAATATTCGATTAAAATTCGTAATTTTGCGCGATTATAATGTGCAATACAAAAAATATTATGGATAAGAACACTATTACAGGATTCGTGCTTATCGGTACCGTCCTCGTTGGATTCAGTTATTTCAGCCGACCCAGCAAAGAGGAAATCGAAGCACAAGAACGCTACAACCAGGAGCTGCGTGAGGCTGCCGTGCGCGACTCCATCCGCCAAGCAACACAAGATTCAATCAATGCCATCCAAGACGACTCCACACGTCTCGCACTGCGCACAGACAGCACCAAGGCTTTCTTCAACCACCGCGACGGTGAGGAGAAAGAAATCGTGCTGAAAAACAATAAAGTAGCCGTCACACTCAACACACACGGAGGCACGCTGACCAATGCCACCCTGCTGGGCGACTACAAGGCACGCGACAAGAAAAGCCCCGTGACGCTGCTCAGTGCCGAACGCACCAAGATGCAGCTCATCCTGGAGGGACGCAAAGAGCTCATCAACAGCGAAGACTACTATTTCGACGCGGTCAATCAGACCGACTCAACCGTTACCATGCGACTCACCGCCGCCAACGGGGGCACCCTCGACTTCAACTACAAGCTCCGCCCGAACTCCTTCATGACCGACTTCACCGTCCAAGCCTGCAATCTGGGTGAAGAGCTCTCGCTCGGAGGCAACAAGATGAAGATCATCTGGGAGGACTACTGCCAGCAGCAAGAGAAAGGTCGCTCCTTTGAAAGCCGATATGCCACACTCACCTACAAGGAGAAAGACGACGACTCTGACTATGTGACCGCAATGGGCCAAAACACTGAAAACATTGAGGAAACGCTCGATTGGGTAGCCTTCAAGAATCAGTTCTTCAGCTGCGTGCTCATCGGCCACGACGACTTCACCAACGCATCGCTCACCAGCAACTCCTACGATGCCGGCGACACGCTTAAATACTACTGTGCCGACCTCCAGACCAGTTTCGACCCAACGGGCAAGAAGGCAACCACCATGCAGCTCTACTTAGGTCCCAACGACTATCATCTCCTGAAGGAACACAACAAGATGAGCCTATCCTCCAAGGACATCGACCTCGAAGAACTCGTCTATCTGGGATGGCCACTCTTCAAGTGGATCAATCGCTTCTTCATCCTCTACATCTTCGACTGGCTGAGTGGATGGGGACTCAGCATGGGTTTGGTTCTGCTCCTGCTCACCATCCTCATCAAGGTGATTGTCTATCCCACCACACGAAAGAGTTTCCTTTCGAGTGCACGCATGCGTGTGCTTCGTCCAAAGATCGATGCACTCTCGCAGAAATATCCCAAAAAGGAAGATGCCATGAAGAAGCAGCAGGAGATGATGGGCATCTATCGCGAATACGGCGTTTCGCCCATGGGTGGATGTCTGCCCATGCTCATCCAGATGCCCATCTGGATTGCCCTCTTCAACTTTGTGCCCAATGCCATACAGTTGCGCGGCGAGAGCTTCCTTTGGGCAGACGACCTTTCTGCCTACGATGAGCTCATCAACTGGGGCACAGACCTCCCCCTCATCGGCGACCACCTGAGCATCTTCTGCCTCCTGTTCTGCATCACAAACATTGTCAACACATGGATTTCCATGCGCCAGCAGCGCGACCAGATGTCGACCGAGCAAGCCGGACAAATGAAGGTTATGCGCTACATGATGTATGGCATGCCCATCATGTTCTTCTTCATGTTCAACACCTATTCGAGCGGTCTCTGCTACTACTACTTCCTCTCTGGTCTGACCAGCATTCTCATCATGTGGTATCTGCGCAAGACCACCGACGACAAGAAGTTGCTTGCACAACTCGAAGCCTATCGAGAGCAGCACAAGAGCGACCCTAAGAAGCTCTCCGGAATGGCAGCACGCCTCGAAGCCATGCAGAAGCAACAAGAGCAGCTCCGCCAGCTCAAAGAACAGCAAAAGAGAAAGTAACAGCGGAGAGCCAACCCACCCCCCCTCCGAAAAAAAAGAACAGTTCCACCCTGTCTGATGGGGCAGAACCTTAGCTTCAATCCCCTTTTATTCCCTCTCCACAATGAACCTACTAAAAATAATGATTGCATCAGCCGTAATGGCCACAACACCCATCGCCGCCGAAACCATTGGTCGTCAGGAACAGAAGCTCAGCTCCGACCGCATGACGCCAGAGGTGCTTTGGTCGATGGGGCGCATCGGCACCCACCATGCCTCGCCTGACGGCAAGAAGGTTGTCTACCAAGTCACCTACTACAGTGTAGCACTCAACAAGAGCCGCACGGTCATCGTCCTCTCAGACATCGATGGGACCAACCGTGTCGAACTCACACAAGGAGACAAGAGCGAACTGGAGCCCACCTTCATCCAAGGCGGACAACGCATAGCCTACCTCTCTGGCGGACAACTCTGGAGCATGGCGCTCGACGGAAGCGACCGTCTGCAGATGAGCGAAGGAGACGAGCTCGGCGGCTACCTCTTCTCGCCCGACGAGTCGCAGGTCATCCTCATAAGGGAAGTGCCACAAACCACCAGCATACAGCCCAAGGAGGAAGACCTCCCGCTGGCATCGGGCATGGTCATCGACGACATGAACTACAAGCATTGGGACCAATACGTCACCTCCATTCCCCACATCTTCCTCGCCTCATTCGATGGCAAGAAGGTGAGCAGCCAGGCAAAAGACCTGCTCGAAGGAGAGCCCTTCGAATGCCCTATGCTGCCCTTCGGAGGAACAGAGCAGTTCTGCTTCTCGCCCGATGGAAAACAGATTGCCTACACCTGCCGCAAAAAGACAGGAGTGGCTTATGCCATTTCCACGGATTCCGACATATACCTGTATAATATAGCCGACGGCACCACACGCAACCTCTGCAAGCCCGCCGACTATCAAGAGCCCGAATGCGATGCCACCCAGACACTTGCCATCCAAGCCAAAAACAAGAGTCAGGAGGACATCAACGCAGGCTATGACCAGAACCCGCAGTTCTCACCCAACGGGCAATACGTGGCATGGCAAAGCATGGAGCATGATGGCTACGAGAGCGACCGCACGCGACTCTGCGTCTATGACCTGAAAACCGGACGGAAGCAGTATGTCACCGAATCGCTGGATGCTGCCGTTGACGCCTTCACTTGGGCGCCCGACAGCAAGGTGCTCTACTTCCTCTCCGTCCTACGTGCTCGCTCGATGGTCTTTGCTGCCAACCTGAAGGGCGAAGTGCGAATGCTCACAACAGGCGACTACGACTATGGTGCATTGCAAGTCATGCCCGACGGCAAGCGACTTCTCGTAGAGCGCCACAGCATCTCCACACCCGCCGACCTCTACCTCCTCACCCCCATCAAGAAGAAACCGGCTGTGCTCAACCAAATCACCAAGGAGAACGACCACATACTCGCACAACTCGCCCTTGGAGAAGTCAAGGAGCGCATCGTCAAGACCACCGACAACAAAGACATGCTCTGTTGGGTCATCTATCCCAGCCACTTCGACCCCAAGAAGAAATACCCCACCCTGCTCTTCTGCGAAGGCGGTCCGCAAAGCCCCGTCTCACAATTCTGGAGCTATCGCTGGAACTTCCAGATCATGGCAGCCCACGACTACATCATCATAGCTCCCAACCGTCGCGGACTACCCGGCTTTGGCAGCGAATGGAACGAAGCCATCAGCGGCGACTACTCCGGACAATGCATGCGCGACTACCTCTCTGCCATCGACGACATAGCGAAAGAGCCCTATGTGGATGCCCAGCACCTGGGATGTGTGGGCGCCTCATTCGGCGGCTACAGCGTCTACTGGCTCGCTGGAAACCACGATAAGCGTTTCAAGGCTTTCATCGCACACGACGGCATCTACAACACGCAACAGCAATATGTCGAGACCGAAGAGATGTGGTTTGCCAACTGGGACCTTCTGGCAGCACCCTGGCGTCGAGGGTTCACAGCATCCGGCAATCCCACTGTCACCACTGCAGCATCTCCCACCCTAAAGCCAGCAGACGCTTTTGCCTCGTCTGATGGCAAGCGCAACGTGTTTGCCGAGAGTCCGCACCTCTTTGTCGACCGATGGGACACCCCCATCCTCTGCATCCACGGCGACAAGGACTATCGCATCCTCTCCTCCCAAGGACAATCCGCATTCAATGCTGCCCGTCTGCGCGGCATCCCCGCACAGCTCCTGCTCTATCCCGACGAGAACCATTGGGTGCTGAAGCCCCAAAACGGTATCCTCTGGCAGCGCACCTACTTCCGCTGGCTCGACAAGTGGCTGAAACAGTAATCAACATTTTTTCTTACCCTCAAGCAAGACAAACAATATGAGCGAAATCATCCGACAAAAACTCAGCGACAGCAAAGCAGCTCGCTGGACAGCCCTCATCATCGTCAGCGTCACCATGATGATGGCCTACTTCTTCACCGACGTCATGTCACCCCTCGAAGGAATGCTCGCAGACGACCTCCACTGGAACGGCTCAGAGTATGGCTTCTTCTCCGGAGCCTACGGACTCATCAACGTCTTCCTCCTCATGCTCTTCTTCGGTGGCATCATCCTCGACAAGATGGGCATACGCTTCACCGGCATCCTCTCCACCCTCTTGATGTTTGCCGGTGCACTCATCAAATGGTATGCCGTCACCTACGTCGACCCCCAAGCCATCGTCGAAGGTTTCCACCTCAACCTCTACATCATAGAAATCGATGCACCCCATCTCTCCACCCTCATCGCCTCGCTCGGCTTCGCCATCTATGGCGTAGGATGCGAGATAGCAGGCATCACCGTGAGCAAGGTGATCACCAAATGGTTCACCGGACACGAACTGGCACTTGCCATGGGGCTTCAGGTGGCGCTTGCCCGCTTCGGTACGGCAGCTGCCCTCTTCTTCTCTCTACCCATCGCCAAGAGCTTTGGCGGCATCAGCACCAGCATCGGATTCGGAGCTGCCATGCTACTTATCGCCTTCCTTGCCTTCATCATCTACTGCGTGATGGACAAGAAGCTCGACAAGTCAGCCTGCGAGACATCCGCCACCTCAGCATCCGAAGAAGGCTTCCGCCTCTCCGACCTCAAAGCCATCTTCTCCAACCCGGGCTTTTGGGTCATCTGCTTGCTCTGCCTCATGTTCTACGGCGGCGTGTTCCCCTTCCTCAAGTTTGCCACAAAACTGATGATCACAAAATATGAAGTACCCGAAGACTGGGCAGGCATCATACCCGGACTGCTCCCCTTCGGCACCATCATCCTTACACCCGTCTTCGGTGGCATCTACGACAAGAAGGGGCATGGCGTGCGACTCATGCTCCTCGGCTCATGCCTCCTCACGCTCGTCCACGTCTTCTTTGCGCTCCCCCTGCTCAGCGTTTGGTGGTTTGCCATCATCAACATGATCATCCTCGGCATCGCCTTCTCACTCGTTCCGAGCGCCATGTGGCCCAGTGTGCCCAAGATTATCCCCATGAAGTTGCTTGGCTCCGCATTCGCCATCATCTTCTTCATCCAAAACATAGGGCTCTCACTCATCCCCATGGGCATTGGCGAAGTCAACAACGAGAACACAGTAGACGGCATCACCAACTACACATCCTCCATGACCATCTTCGCTGCCTTTGGCTTCATCTCCATCATCCTGTCCCTGCTCCTTCTTCGACTCGACCACAAGAAGAACTACGGACTTGAGAAGAAGAACGTACAGTAATTCCATGCTCAAAGAGAGAGCAGTAAGAATACGTACACACACACATACACACATTCAGCACGCCACGAAAAAGGAAAACTTAGCACTATGCGCATAGACATCATCACCGTACTGCCCGAACTCGTGCTCCCCTTCACCCAAGAGAGCATACTCGGTCGTGCACAAAAGAAAGGACTCGTAGAGATTCATGTGCACAACCTGCGCGACTACTCCACCAACCGTTGGCGCCGAGTCGACGACTACCCATTTGGTGGTTTTGCTGGCATGGTGATGCAATGCGAACCCATAGACCGCTGCATCTCCCAGCTCAAGTCGGAGCGCCACTATGACGAGATCATCTTCACCTCGCCCGACGGCGAGCAGTTCTCGCAACCCATGGCCAACGAGCTGTCGCTCAAGGAAAACATCATCATCCTCTGCGGACACTACAAAGGCATCGACTGGCGCATACGAGAGCAACTCATCACGAAGGAGGTGTCCATAGGCGACTATGTCCTCACCGGAGGCGAGCTCGCTGCAGCCGTCATGACCGACGCCATCGTGCGCATCCTACCCGGTGCCATCGGCGACGAGCAGTCGGCGCTCTCCGACTCCTTCCAAGACAACCTGCTCGCCGCTCCCGTCTACTCACGCCCCAAGCAATACACAGGTGTCGACGGCACCGACTGGGGCTCTGTGCCTGACATCCTCCTCTCTGGACACGAGGCAAAAATCAAAGAATGGGAACTGCAGCAAAGCCTCGAACGCACCAAACGCTTGCGGCCCGACCTGCTTCGCTCCTGAGCCTCCCATCTCCGTTTCAGTTTTTCTCAAACAAACAACACACACACAAACCCACACATAGCCTATGGACTCCAAACCCCTAAACCTCTACATCATTGCAGGATGCAACGGAGCAGGCAAGACAACTGCCAGCTTCACCGTCCTGCCCGAGATGCTCAATTGCCGTGAATTCGTCAATGCCGACCAAATCGCCGCTGGCCTCTCGCCCTTCAATCCCGAAGGCGTTGCCATACAAGCTGGCAGACTCATGATCGACCGCGTCATCCACCTCCTTAAGGAAGGCGTCACCTTTGCCTTCGAGACCACACTCTCCACGCGCAGCTATGTCAAGCTCATACAGCAGGCACAGCGCCGCGGCTACTTCGTCACCCTCCTCTTCTTCTCGCTCCCCACACCCGAGCAAGCCGTCAAGCGCGTAGCCAAGCGCGTCAGCCAAGGCGGTCACAACATACCGCTCGACGTCATCTACCGACGCTTCCGCGCTGGGCTCTCCAACCTCTTCAAACTCTACATGCCCGTTGTCGACTACTGGGCGTTCTATGACAACTCCACCTGCCCCGCCACCAAAATCGCATCAGGATGGAAAGGGCAACAACCCATCGTAGAGAATCAGGAACTATTCCAGAAGTATAACGAAAAATACAATACGCAAGATGAAAATGACTGACAGACAGAAGATCGACATGGCGCGACGCATCGACAAAGGAATCCTTCTGGCACAGACAAGACTCATCGAGCGCGCCAAACATGACAACCTCTCTCTCGTTATCCGACGCGAGGAACTTGTTGTCGAGATACCAGCTTCGCAACTCTAATCCACATCCCACCACCACGTTCAACAACAACACTCCCCACCACCACGTTCAACAACAACACACACCACATATCACACACATCATGATAGGATTCGACAACGAAAAATACCTACACATACAGTCCGAACACATCAAGGAGCGCATCGCACAGTTCGGCAACAAGCTCTATCTCGAACTCGGCGGAAAACTCTTCGACGACTACCACGCCTCGCGCGTCCTTCCCGGATTCCAGCCCGACAGCAAGCTGCAGATGTTCCAACAGCTGCGCGACACACTGGAGATCATCATCGTCATCAGCGCCAAAGACATTGAGCGAAACAAGATACGCAACGACCTCGGCATCACCTACGACGAAGACGTACTCCGACTCCGCTCAGAGTTCCAAAACAGAGGATTCCTCGTGGGAGGCGTCGTCATCACACACTACAACGGACAAGCCTCTGCCGACGACTACCGCAACCGCCTCGAGCGCCTTGGCATCCGTGCCTACTACCACTACACCATCGAGGGCTATCCCAACAACGTAGCGCTCATCGACTCAGAGGATGGCTTTGGCCGCAACGACTATGTTGAGACCACACGCCCCCTGGTCATCGTCACCGCACCCGGTCCTGGCAGTGGCAAGATGGCAGTCTGCCTCTCCCAGCTCTACAACGAGCACAAGCGCGGCATCGAAGCCGGCTATGCCAAGTTCGAAACCTTCCCTGTTTGGAGCCTACCCCTAAAGCACCCCATCAACATTGCCTACGAAGCAGCAACCGCCGACATCCAGGACGTCAACATGATCGACCCCTTCCACCTCGACGCCTACGGTGAGATTGCCATCAACTACAACCGCGACATTGAGATCTTCCCCGTCCTCAATGCCCTCTTCGAAGGCATCTCGGGCGAATCGCCCTACAAGTCGCCCACCGACATGGGTGTCAACATGATCGGCTTCTGCATCTCCGACGACGAGGCGTGCCGAGAAGCCGCCAAGCAGGAAATCGTAAGGCGCTACTACACTGCCCTCAACAAGATGGCTATGGGGCTGCAGAGCGAATCGGAGGTGAACAAGATAGCGCTCCTCTTCAAGCAGGCAAAAATCAACACCGACCACCGACGTTGCACCACAGCTGCCAAGGCACGACGCGAACAGGAAGGCGGAGTCTTCTCCAGCGCCATCGAGCTGCAGGACGGCACCATCATCACCGCCTCCTCATCGGTACTCCTCGGCACCTGCGCCAGCCTCCTTCTCAATGCCACCAAGTACTTGGCAGGCATTGACCACAAGGTGAAACTCATCTCGCAAGAGCTCATCGAGCCCATCCAAAAAACCAAGACGGTCTATCTCGGCGGCAACAATCCACGCCTCCACACCGACGAGGTGCTCGTTGCCCTCAGCGTCCTCTCGCAGCACGATGAGAACTGCCGACGTGCGCTCGAACAACTGCCGCGCCTTCGCGGTTGCCAAGCCCACTCCACCGTCATGCTGGGCGAGGTGGACCAGAAGATCTTCAGCAAACTTGGCGTGGGCATTACATGGGATCCTGTCAAGAAAAAGTAAACACTCTCGTCGTCCATCAGCCAACGATACAAAAAAAAGTTCCATACACATCCACTGCGTATGGAACTTTTTTTGTATCTCCCCCCCCACATCCTTCTGTCGGGTTTACCTCTTTCTCAGGATACTCTGCAGCTTTGCACATTGGCAATGCACTTCGATGTGGCGCATCAGCTTGTCGTATATACTATTGATCTCCACATAGTATTCAAGAGCCGTCATCTCGCCATGCAGCAACGCCTTAGAGTAGAGCTCCAACGATTCGTGCATCATCGTCACATCGCTGTGGTCAAGCACTTGCTGCAAACTAGCAATCTGTTGGTAGCAAGAGAACAAGAGCGACCTGCGTTCCTGCCGTGTCTGCTCAGCCAGCAGTTCTGCGCTTCGCTGCCTCAGCTTGGCAGCCTTGACCTTGGTGCTGTTGCCCAGCAACGGGAAACTAACCCCCACCAGAAAGCCATTCGTCATCTCCCCCGCGTCTGTGTTGCGCCGATAGCCCAAGCTGAGGTTGGGCAACCACTGCTGCTGCTGTATGTTCACATCCTGAGCAGCACGCTTCACCTCTGTTTCAGCCAGCAAAATATCAGCATCACTCGTCATCATCAGCTGGCAGAAACTCTCAAAATCCGTGATCGCTTCGTATGTCGGAAACATGGTAGCAGACAGTTCAATCTCCTTTCCGCCATTCATCTGCTGCAACCGATGCTGCAAAAGCGTGCGTTCATTCTCCGCCTCGCAGACAAGTGTCTTCACTTCCATGCAGTCCAGGTTCACTTTGTTTAGCTCCAGCATATTTGCATCGCCAGCCTCCATGCGTTTCTCCAAAATGCCACGCAACGCCGTGCTGCCAGCCAGACGTTGCTCGAGCAGTTGCAGCGTCTGATTGAGGCGGATGATGTCCAAGCAGAGCAACTCCGCCTCCAGCAAGACCTCACGCTTGAGTTTGCTTAGTTGCAAATGCCCCGCAGCCTGCGTCAGACAAGCCTGTTTGTTGCGTGCCGCATATTTGGTGGGAAACTCAATCTCCTCACGCACCACAAGTTCGCTCTCCGCAACCCCAGCCCTACCTACTCCCCAAAAGGGCGAATACTCTATGGAAGGTCCCTGCAACCTATTCTCTGCCTTGACGTCAAGCACATCCGCGTCTTTGGTATGGTTCAGCGCCTGCAGCGAGAAGTTGTTCTGCTCAATCTGTTGCAACACCTCATCAATCTGTGCGCAAACGTTAAGCGTCAGCATCAGCACGCTGACCGAAATGAGAAATCTTTTCATATATGATTGGTATGATAAACGCATTCAACAAAGTAGAACTGATCAGTCCGCCCAAGATGACTTTTGCCATGGGCGACTGAATCTCATTGCCAGGCAGATCACCGCCGAGGGCAAGCGGCACCAAAGCGAGAGCAGACGTGAGCGCAGTCATGAGGATAGGGTTCAGTCGCGACACCGAGCCTTCCATGATCGCCTCCCTGAGAGACAAGCCACGCTCCTCACGCAGTCTTTTGTATTCGGTGATGAGCAACATGCCGTTGCGCGTGGCAATGCCAAAGAGCGAGATGAAACCGATGATGGCAGGTATGCTCACCTCGCGCGTTGTGAGCAGCAACGCAAAGATGCCACCTATGAGTGCAAGAGGCAGATTGAGGAGAATGACACCAGCCTCAATGCTGTTGCGAAATTGCATGTAGAGGAGAAAGAAGATGACGACAACAGCCAGAGCGCAAGTGAGGTAGAGCATCCGGCTTGCACGCTCCTGACTCTCAAACTGTCCGCCATATTCCACGTGGTAGCCTTCCGGCAAACTGATCTCTGCTCCTATGGTCTCCTTGATGTCGTCCACCACGTCGCTCAGTGCGCGCCCGTTGGTGTTTGCCGAGATGACAATCTTGCGTTGCACATGCTCACGGTTGATGGTGTTGGGCCCCGAACTGGAGACGATGTCTGCCACATCGCTCAATGCCACCTTGCGCCCATCCTTCGTGTCGATGATGAGGTCGGCTATATCCTCAGGATTGGCACTCTTCACCACGAGGTTGAATGCCCTGCCCGCCTCATACACTTGCGAAACCGTCTCGCCAGCCAAGTTCACCGCCAGAAACTCATTAAACTCGGGCAGCGAGATGCCATGACACACCAACAGTTCTCTACGCGGTATAATCTTCAGTTCTGGTCGTTCAATCTGCTGCTCCACGTTCAGGTCAGCAATGCCCTCGATGTCCTCACAAGCCTCTTTAATTTGGTTGCCGATGGTGAACATCCTGTTGAGGTCTGTGCCAAAGAGCTTGATGGCGATGCTTGCCTGTGTGCCTGAGAGCATGGCATCAATGCGATGAGATATGGGTTGACCAATCTCTATGTTGGCACCGGCAAGCACCGAGAGGCGCTGACGCACGTCTTGCAGCAGTTCCTCATGGCTGCGCTCAGAGAGTTCAAAAGGAGCCTCTATTTCACACACGTTCACCCCCATGGCATGCTCGTCCAGTTCGGCTCGCCCTGTCTTTCGTGCCACAGTCTTTATCTCCGGCACTCCGAGCAGCAAGCGCTCCGCACGCATTCCAATGGAGTCGCTCTCCTCCAACGAGATGCCAGGCAGCGAGGAAATGTTGATGGTAAACGACCCCTCGTTAAACTTCGGCAGGAAACTGCTGCCAAGCGAGAGGAACACCACCATGGCAGCAGCGAACAGCGCCGCTGTTGCCCCAACCACGATGCGGTGGTGGCTCAGCACCCAGCCCAGTGTCTGCCGATAGTGTTTCTTCAGCCACAAAGCCACCCTCGACTCCTTCGGTGCGATGCATCTGCTGCCCACCAGCAGATAGCTGCAAAGCACCGGCGTGAGCGTCAATGCCACAAGGGTGGAGGCAAACAAAGCCGTCACAAAGGCAATGCCCAACGGAATGAGCATACGCCCCTCCATGCCGCTCAAGAAAAAGAGGGGGGCAAAGCTGACCACAATGATCAGCGTGGAATTGAGGATGGGCATGCGCACCTCACGCGAAGCCTCATAGACGAGCGCAATGGGATTGCGCACACCAGAGGCGGAGGTCTGCTGTTCCAGCAACCTCTTTCGGTTCACATTTTCCACATCCACGATGGCATCATCAACCAGCGAACCAATGGCAATGGCCAGTCCGCCCAGTGTCATGGTGTTGATGCTGATGCCCAGAAGATTCAGCACAATCACAGCCACCAAGAAGGAGATGGGGATGGTGAGGAGCGAGATGAAAGTCATCCTGACATGGGCAAGAAAGAGCAGCAAGACCAACGCCACGAAGACAGCCCCTTCGATGAGCGAGCGCTGCACGTTGTCGATACTGCTGTCGATGAAGTCAGCCTGTCGGAAGATGTCCGACGAGATGTGCACATCGTCGGGCAGCGTGGCTTTCAGCTGGCAGAGGGCAGAGTCGAGCTTCTCGGTCAGTTCCAGCGTGCTGGTTTGGGGTTGCTTCGTCACCGTCAGCAAGACGGCTGGGTGGGCTCGCTCGCTCGCCACTCCGAGCTTGGGCATCTGGCTCCCCACCGTGACCTCGGCGATGTCTGCCAGCGTGACGATGCGCTCGCCTTGTTTCTTGACGATGCACGTGGCAAGCCTGTCCACGTCGTTGGTGGAGCAGATGCCACGGATGATGTATTCGTTGCCGTAGGCATAGCGCACACCGCCATTCGTGTTCGTATTCATGCCGCGGGTGGCGGTCATCACCTCGTCCAGCGAGACATTGAAGTGGCGCATCTTGCCGGGACTGAGGAGGATCTGATACTCCTTGATGTCGCCACCCATGACACTCACCTGTGCCACACCTCCGGTGGAGAGCAAACGGGGACGTATTACCCAGTCGGCATAGGTGCGGAGGTCTTGCAGAGAGGTCTTTTCGCTTGTCAGACTCACGATGAGCACCTCACCTAAGATGGACGCCTGCGGCCCCATCATGGGCATGCCCACACCTTCAGGCATCTGTCCTGCCACGCCAGCCAGTTTCTCACTCACGATCTGTCGCGCCAAATAGATATCCATACTCCAGTCAAATTCCACCCACACAACAGAGAAACCATGGGTCGACTGCGAGCGCACACGGCGAACGCCTGTGCTTCCATTGACGGCCGTCTCTATGGGGAAGGTGACCAGTTGTTCCACCTCCTCCGTTGCCATGCCGCCAGCCTCGGTCATGACCACCACCGTCGGTGCATTAAGATCGGGGAAAACATCCACCTCGGTCTGGCTTGTATAGTAAAGCCCCGACACGACAATGAGCATCGATGCCACCAGGACCAACAAACGATTGTCTAATGAAAATCTGATAATCTTGTTCAGCATAATTACATTCTTTCCTTCATCCGCTGTCTACGGCGTTGTCTAATGGTTATGTGTATGCGCGGGGATGACATTCGATGCGCTTGCCAGTTTCACTTGTATGGCTCCCTTCACCACCACTTTGTCTCCACTTTCTATGCCAGAGCATATCTCCACTCGGTCGCCATCACGCTCGCCGAGCGTAACCTCTTGCTTGCGATAGCCCTCCTCGTCCACCTGTATGTAGACATAATGCAATCCCTGCTCCTCAGTGAGTGCCGTCATCGGCACACTCATGACATGCTCACGCTCGCTCGTGATGAGATATATTTCTGCATAGGATCCCTGCACGACGTCTCCCGTGTTGTTGAACTCGAAGATGACAGGGATGTATGAGTTGTTCAACTCTGCCGAACGGCCATACGATTGGATGTGTCCTCCCATGTCGGTTATATCGTAGAGTTTGTCGCTATAGCTAGTGCGAAACTTGGCAGATTTGATGTTGTTGAGCTCGTTGAAGCGACGTTCTGGAACTTCAGCTCGAAGATAGAGGTGCTGGTTTTGGGTCAAGATGAGCAATGGCTGACCCGCCTCCACATAGTCACCTTCGCTGACGAGACATTGCTTCACATAGCCACCACGGGGCGCCGTCACAATGACTCCGCCTGCGCTGCGCGTGTGTTGCACGCTGTTGTAGGTTAGCTTTGTCGCCTCATACTCTGCCTTAGCGACTTCCAGGTCCTTCTGACTGATGATGCGGTCATTGATGAGTTGCTGGGCTCGATGATAGTCTCGCTCGGCTTTCTCAAAATCAATGCGTGCACGCTGCACGGGGTCACCGTCTGCCACCTGCATGCCCGCCGAGGTGATGGTGAAGAGAGCGGTCCCGTTGGCCACCTTCAATCCCTCGCTCACGTGCGACTTATAGCTCACGCGACCACTAATGGTTGCCACCACGGTCGTCTCGTCGCACGAGGCTGCTGTCACCTTTCCGCTCGTGTGAATGACTCCATGAAAGGTGCTGGGCATGATCTCCTCCACCACCACACCGGCTGCCTTTGCCTTTTCGGGTTCAAAGACAATCTCGTCATGAGCATGATGTTCTGCAGCCTCATCGTGCTCATGGTGTTCGTCATGGTGCCCGCAGCCAGCAAGAACAGTCAAGAGAACTGCTGACAAAAAGAAAACTACTCCGTCTTTCATATTTCATTGAGTTTTTAGTCATGCAACGCTTGCCAAACACATGCCCACCCCTCTTCTCTCATAGAGTGAAAGAGGTCTGTCAGGGTGGTATGAGAAGTGTAAAAGAGCGTTCGAGTGCAAAAGTAGGCAGATTTTGTTGCAAGTGAAATGCAAACTTATTCATCTTGGAGATAAAAAAGAAAAAAACGGAGCAAGGAAGCATTGTCGTGGTGGAGAACGTTTTTCACTACAAGCAGGTCCTGCCACTCCGTATAGGCGACAACGTCATTGGGCGCAAGGTGCTCGGTACCTCCATCAATACCCCCATCGACACCGTAGAGCCCAGCATCGATACCCGTCACTGCATCATACGTGTGCAGCGCAACAAACGCGGTGAGCTTCAGTACATCCTGCGCGATGCCCCATCGGGTACCGGGACTTTCTTTATGAACAACATCCTGCGCGACCAAGATCGTATCCGTTTGTCCGATGGAGACATTATCACCATTGGAGCCACCACCCTTATTCTCCGTGCTGCCAATTCGCAGGACGAAGATGAATAATCCATTGACATTTTTTCTATATCCTCAAATCCGCAAGAACACCTGTGAAGCGCGAGATGAGGCGTAAGATGCGAGGTGACATCCTCCACACACGAGCCTCCACAGATGTACACATTCATCAGCGAACGAATGATTTCGCCATGCGGGTACCCCATGTTTGTGCAGCATCTCAGACCAGGAATCGAGTTGAATACCAACGAGAGCATGGAGCCAAAATGCTCCATGAATGAAAAAAATACTGCCAAAAGGAGTGAGTTTCTCAAATTATATTTGTACCTTTGCCTTGCCAATGCGAGATTTACTTGTTTTTTGGTTTTGTAGCCAAAAAGAAGTAATTAGTTTGATAGGGAAAAATGTTTAGCAACTTCTTGTAGTTCAGAAACCTAAAATCAAATATAACATTTTAACTTAACATGAAAAGAAATCTTTTTATTATGGCCTGCCTTTTGATGACAGCAGGCCTGAGTGCTCAGACGAGCTACAAGCCCGCTGTGTACCCTCAACAGCAGGAGACTGCAGGCAAGGCGACTCTTACTAAGAGTGGTACCACCTACACGCTTACCAACAGTCTGTTCTCTGCATCATTTACCCACGAGGGAGGCAAATTGACCTTCGCAGGCAGTGAGGCAATGAATCTCAAGGCTTCGGACGACCTCTTCATTGTGAAGTTTGGCACCGGCAGCAAGGTTGTGAAGTCATCTGAGATGACCCTCAAGGAAGTTACCACCGAGACCCTCACCGGCAGCCCAACCGCCGTGAAGGGAAGCCACCATTTCGATGGGGTGCAGCTCAAGGCAACCTACGAATATACTTATGCGGGCAGCAAGGTAACCATCGATTGGTACGCAGAACTCCGCGATGGTAGCCACTACCTCAAGACCGACATGACTCTCTCTGCCGACAAGGATGTGAAGATGTTTGCCGTGATTCCCATGCAGTACACCTACGACGCCGCCAAGGCTGGCAGCACTCCCAAGAAGGTGGGTAACACCTGGGGTTCTGTATTTATGAACGATAAGGTTTTCTTCGGCCTCGAAACCCCCATGGGCAAAAATAGCGTAGAGTCTGGCGAAGCCAGCGATGATGCTGAGACCGAAGGCTTTGTGGCAACCACCTGGGCAGCTGCCGATTTCAAGTGGACTCCCAGCAGTCTGCCCGCAGGCATCACCAATCTGCCCCAGGGCTACAACACCAGCAACGTGATCGGCAAGCAGGGCTACGTGAGCTTCGCTGCCAATGGCACTCAGACCATGACCCTGCAGTGGACTGGCGGTAACCTCCGTCTCGACCTCGCGGGTATCGATATCATGGATCCTGAGACTATGGAAGTAGTGGCTCAGGACTATCACCACGGTTTCTGCGGCAGTCAGAAGCAGGATCACGTATACACCATCAACGTGCCGGCAGCCAACAAAGTGTATATGCTCCGCTACTTCGTGGATTGTAAGAGCGATGGCGATAAAATCAAGACGGGCTCCTCTACTGGTAACTTCAACTGGAGCACTACTGTGAAGAAGGAAACCTATGGCAGCAGCGCTCCTCAGGCCGATGTAGTGCTGCAGGGCCTATGGGATCGCAACGCCACTCTGTTGGCCGTAGAGCCCTGGAATGTGAGTGGCATCATCGGTCTTGTGGATCCTGCGCAGAAGCGTCGCACCGTGCTCGCTTATTCAGAACGTGAGCGTGCAGTGCCCTGGCGTCCCTTCCCTCACTACAACTCCTGGTGGGAACTCAACATCGATCGCAATAACCACACCAATCCCGTTGACAACCTCAAGGAAAGTCAGGTGCTCGACGTGGTGAGTCAGTGGAAGACCAACCTCTTTGATAAGTATGGTGTAGGCATCGAGGCCTTCGTTATCGACGATGGTTGGGATCAATACGGCATCTGGGAACCCCACGCTGGTTTCCCCAACGGCTTCACCAACTTTGACGAACTCGCTGCTCAGATGTGCACCGGTATCGGTATGTGGCTCGGTCCTTGCGGCGGTTATGGCGGCAGCGGTAGCATGCGTAATAAGTACTGGACCGACAAGGGTGGTCAGCACCGCCTGTCGTACGCTCCCTTCTACGACACTTTCAAGGGCGCTATCAATAAGCTCGTGCAGAACTACGACACCCGCTACTTCAAGTTTGATGGTATCTCTCAGCAGTATCCTCACCCCATAGGCCCCGATGAGAACACCGCAGGCATCGAGAACTGCGAAGGTATCATCCGCGCAGAGCGCTATGTGCGTGAGAACGTGAAGGAGGACATCTTTTTCAATACCACCGTAGGTACCTGGGCAAGTCCCTTCTGGTTCCACTTCACCGATGCCGTATGGCGTGGTCAGGACGACTGGAACAAGGCTGGTAACAACCCCAACGACCGTGAGGCATGGATCACCTATCGCGATAAGCTCGTGTATGACTGGTTCGTCAAAGAATCGCCCATGTGCCCCATCAACAGCATGATGACACACGGTGTGATTATCTCTACTCATGGCAGTAACCGAAGCAGCAACCGTGACTACCAGAACGCTCGTAACGAAATGCGCTGCGCCTTTGCTTGCGGCTCTGGCATGGTAGAACTCTACTGCGACTATGAACTGCTCAATAGCATCAACAATGGTGCCCTCTGGAAGGATATGGCTGAATGCCTTAAGTGGCAGCGTGAGAATGCTGACGTTCTGCCCGATGCACACTGGGTTGGTGGCAGTCCTTGGGATGGCAGTAAGCATAATATCTATGGTTGGGCTTCATGGAACGGAGTGAAGGCAACCCTCGCTCTCCGCAATGGCGATACCGCTTCGAAGAAGTACACCTTCACCCTCCGCGAGGCTCTTGAAATCCCCGAAGGCGTGAATGGCTCTATCACCCTCACCGATGCCTTTAAGCAGAGTGGTATCACTGGTATCACCTCTGGTAAGGCTTATGGTTTTGATGAGTCCATCACCGTGACCCTGCCCGCCAGCAGCGTATATGTATATAATGGTGTGCAGGATGGCGTTCAGCTCGTGAAGGTTGAGAGCATCCACTTCGAACAGACCGAGGTGAAGGTAGGTGCAGGCAGTTCAGTAGCTCCCACCTACTACGTAGCTCCCCTCGATGCCAGCAACAAGACCCTTTCTTGGAGCTCAGACAACGAAGAGGTAGCCAGCGTGAAAGATGGTGCCGTGATCGCCCACAAGGAGGGTACCGCAGTAATCACTGCTACTGCCAACGATGGCAGCGGCGTGGAGGCCAGTGTGACCGTTACCGTAGAGCACAGCATGCAGAACGACCTCAAGGATCTCATCACTACCGTGCAGGAAACTTACGATGCCAATGAGGTAAATGAATATGGCCCTAACCTCATTACTCAGACTTCTCAATTCTCCTCTAACGCTTCTGAGACCACGCCTAATGAGGGCAGCCTCAATGACCTCCTCGACCTCAATGGCTCTACTTTCTGGCACTCTCTCTGGAGCGCAGGTGAGGTAGGTCCTCATACTCACTATCTGCAGGTAAAACTGTCTGAACCCATAGAAGGATACGTGCAACTTACTATGATGCGCCGCATCAAGAATGGTGGCCTTTGCGGTGATGACAACCCCGTGCGCATGACCGTTGAAGCAAGCACCGATAATATCAAGTACACTCTGCTTGATGGCGAAATGAACTTCGACAATTCCAGTACCACCGTTTATGGCTACTTTCAAGTGCCCACATCTGCTAAGTACCTGCGTTTCTTCTCTGAAGAGACCAACGGTAAGCAGCGCGGTTACTGGCACTGCGGTGATTTCCAGCTCAACCTTGTGACTAAGGAAGCCGTCAACAGCCAGAATGCCGAGGCTGCAGCCGCTCTTGCTGCAGCTCTGCGTGAGGCACGTAGCGTGAGGGGTGCCAGCCGGGAGGACGTTGACGCTCTTCAGGATGCCTACGAGGCTTACCTCAAGGCTATCAGTAGTACTACTGGCCTTGTCGGTGCGCGCTATAGCACCTCTGCGGCCAAGGTTGCCTACGACCTCGCTGGCCGTCGTGTTAATGCTTCTGTAAATGCAAAGGGTATCTTTATTGTAGGTGGTAAGAAGGTCATCCGCTAATCCACTTAAGTAAGGAGGGTATGCAAAGCGCCATGCTCTCCAGCCGTAGAGTTAGTGTAACACAAAAGAGGTCATGTCAAATAACTGACACGGCCTCTTTTGTGCTTTTATGCATCCTCAAAAGCTCTGTTGAAGGAAATTAAGGTTGGGGAACTCCTGACTTCGGGAATTTCTTAAAATCGATGATTCTTACAGAATACACCAACTGAAAATCAGCATATTACTTACGTTTGTTAGGTGATTTGGGTGACTCAGATGTGTATAAGGTGGCTAAAAACTTTGCTTTTGGGGCTTTTCACCTCTCCAGAATTGCGAATTTGTGTCCCAAATATTCTTTCGAAGTGTATGAACTATTCTCAGACAGTCAAGTTTGGCAAAACCACATAGATTAAGCATAATAATCTTATAGAGACGAACAATAATGACTTGCCCTTAATGCTGCCAGTATTGAAATTCAATAAGTTAGAGTTGACAAGATTAAATGGGTGACGCATTCCCGAAGTCAGGACCAGAGGTCAAAATGCGTGATTTAAACGCATTTTTTACTAAAGTTCACTAAATAGGGACTTAGAATATGCAAAAAAGAATCGTTTACGTGGGACGCATTTGTCGATTAGAAGGAGATAAAGGAATCTTGTTAATGAAATGACGCAAGGAGAAAATCGTACAAATTGGTTACCTGTTGCGACCAAAGCGTGGGACGACAGGTAAGGATGCGCACTTGCACTCCAGATTGCGAGGAAAGGACGCCTGCACAGACATGGAGAAGAGAACCTCCACCGCAGATACATATTTTGGTCATGGGCGCTGCGTTCAGTATGGGTGGTGAAGGAAAGAAGCAAGTACGTTCAGCATGTGTGGTGAAGAAAAGAGGCGCTACGTTCAGAATGCTTCACCAAAATTGAAGATGATGACCGACTCGTTGCGTGTGCGACCATAGTCGACGCGGATGTTGGTGTTGTGCTTGAACTCGAAGCGGATGCCGGCACCGTAGGTGGGAAGGATGCGACTGCCGCTGATGTCGGAGAGAGAGTTATAGAAGGTGCCACAACCACCCCATGCAACGACGCCAAGTCGCTTCCATACGTTTTGACGGATTTCGAACTGGGCAGAGAGCTGGTTGTTGTCGATGTAGCGACCAGCCTGGCATCCGCGCATACGTCTGTCGTCTTCGCAAGAGATCTCCCTCATCTGCCAAAGTATTTGTCCCCTGGAGGCAGAACCCTGGAAGAAGACATCGTAGGCGAAGGTGGAACCTTTCCAAGCGGAGTGGTAGGCGCTGAACTGCGCCGTGGTCTTGACGAGCCAATGGGCGTTGGTAGAGATGACGTTGGGATAGATGACATTGCGATAGAAGAAATAGAGCCCGCGCTTGGGGTTGAGGGAATAATCGCGTGTGTCGTACTGGATGAGGGGGCCGAATCCAGCAAAGAAGCCCTTTGGGTCTTGCCCCAGGAGGTAGGCGGGTTGGTCGACTGTGGCTTGGTTGTAGAACATGCGCATGGAGGCACCCCAGAACCATCCGCTTGCCGCTATGCGTTGTTGATAGTCAGCACTGAGGTTGAGTAGGAGGTTGCGGCTTGTGGTGGCGGTGTTGACGTTGCAGTCGTCGTAGTTGATGCCCCAAAAGTCGCGCACCTGCCGGCGGAACTCCACACGATAGCTAAGGCGCTGGTTGCGGTTGATGTGGTGGTCGCCCATCAGGTTGACGTTGTAGGTGCCGTTCCACGAAGCGCCCGCACTGAGACTGAGGTTGCTCACCTGGAGCAGGGAGTCAGTGCGGTCCACACGATAGAGGGCGCTGAGTTGGGCGACGAAGGAGACGCCGGTGTCGGCACTATAGAAGGGTGCGACGGCAAAGGTGAAGTCAAAGGGTCGCTCGAAGGTGCGGTCGATGTTGCCATTAATGAGACTGTTCCACCAACGCGCCAGACCAGAGCGCGGCTGCTGGGGCGCCTTGGGTGCAGCACTGAGCGCGACGGCTGCGCTGTCGGAGTGGAAGACGATGATGTCGCTTGCCTCCTGAGCCCTGAGACATACGGGGGAGAGGAGGAGGAGGATGGAAATATGGAGTAGTATTCTTTTCATCGTGAATGATTGTAGGGGCAGGAGCGCATCAGTAACGCATGCCAGCTTTGGGTGTGGCTTTTCCGTCGGCAATGACTTGAAGTGCACGAAGCATGGAGGCATCGTCGAGGTTGAGGTATTCGATGTGTTCTTGCTGACTCTTGGCATTGTAGATGATGGAAGAGATGAGATAGCGTTCGAGGGGCACTCGGCTCTTCTGGAGTTGGAGGTTGCGGCGTGTAAGACCTTTTGAGGCTGCGTATTGCGCAAAACGCTCGAGGAGGTTCTGCTTGCCCAGATATTTCTGCATATCTGGCACGGCACTGAAGTGTTTGAGCTTCTCACGCTCCTGATCGGCAAAGTCGAAGGCAAACTGTGTCACATAGCCGCCCAATACGGCTTCGCGATAGTAGGGTGTGAAGTTGGTGGTGTCCTCGGGCACGAAGATGTCGGGCGTGATGCCGCCACCGCCGTAGACGGGACGTCCGAGCGTGGTGTGGAACTCCTTGCCATCCTGCTTGATGCTGTCGCCATAGAAGTATTCGCCACGTTCGTAACGCTGGAGAATCTCCATCTCGTATTCCTCGCCATGACCTGGCTCATACGGTTTCTGAATGCATCGTCCAGAAGGGGTGTAGTAGCGGGCTATAGTGAGGCGTATGGAGGAACCGTCCTTGAAGTCCATAGGTTGCTGCACGAGTCCCTTTCCAAAGGTGCGGCGCCCGATGACGGTGGCACGGTCGTTGTCCTGCATGGCTCCGGCAAAGATCTCACTGGCAGAGGCGCTGCCCTCATCCACCAGCACAACGAGTGGGATGCGCTGGAAGCTGCCCTTTCCATCGCTGTGGTAGTCCTCGCGAGGCTGGTGGGCTCCTTCTGTGTAGACGATGAGCTTGTTGCGTGAGAGGAACTCGTTGGCCATCTGAATGGCGATGTGCATATAGCCTCCGTGGTTGCCCCGAAGGTCGACGATGAGGTTCTTCATGCCGTTGGCATTGAGTTCGGCAAGTGCTACGACGAACTCCGAATAGGTCTGCTCGCCAAAACTCTCGACCTTGATGTAGCCCGTTGTGGAGTTGACCATATAGGCGACATCAACACTGCGCACAGGTATCTCGCCTCTTACGATGGTGAAACTGAGGGGGGCTTTTTCTCCTCTGCGCACAATGGAGAGCTTCACCGTGGATCCGCGCTCGCCCTTGAGTTTCTTCATGACATCGGTGTTGGGCAAGCCGTTGAGGGTGTCGCCATTGGCGGTCAGGATGCGGTCGCCCGGCAGGAGTCCTGTCTTTTCGGAGGGTCCCCCTTTGATGACCTGCATCACGACGGCAGTGTCGCGCTGCATCGAGAAGCTGACTCCGATGCCGATGAAAGAACCTTTCAGCTCATCGCCAATGTCTTGCGCATCAGCAGCACTGATGTAGCTAGAATGAGGGTCGAGCTCGGAGAGGATGAGGGGGATGCACTTCTCGATGACAGAGTCGAGACCGACTTCGTCAACATAGTTGTTCTGTATGGCTTCAAGGAGATTGCCCAGTTTGTTGGCTCCGCCGTTGATGATTTTGAGTTTTCCGCTGGCAAAATGATTGGAGTAGAAGAGTCCGAGGAGGATGCCTACTACGACGCAGAGTGCCATGGCAAGGGGCGCAAAACGTTGTCTGTTCATTCGTGGGGTTCTGATTGTTGTTTAGATTTCCATTTGGATGATTTCGATGCCGGCTCGGCGCAGAAGGTCGATGCCTTCGGTGAGACGATAGCTGCGGGCGAAGACAACACGTCGGATGCCGGCTTGAATGATGAGCTTGGCACATTCGATGCAGGGGGAGTCGGTGACGTACAGTGTGGCTCCGTCACTGTTATTATTGGAACGCGCTATCTTCGTGATGGCATTTGCCTCGGCATGCAAGACATAGGGCTTGCTGACGTTAAGCTCGTCTTCGCAGATGTTCTCAAACCCAGTGGGGGTACCGTTGTAGCCGTCGCTGATGATCATCTTGTCCTTGACAATGAGCGCCCCCACCTGACGACGCTTGCAATAGCTGTTCTCACTCCAGATGTGTGCCATGCGGAGGTAGCGGCGATCCAGCTCTTCTTTGTTGCGGTGGGGTTCAAACTCCGACGGCACGGCGTGCTCGGAGACTGCTGGTTCTGGCACCGACGCCTCTTGAACCGGCTGCTCATGAGCATCGGAGAGGGTAATACCATTGCGGCGTTGAAGGGCATCGCTAGAGGGCTCGCCACCCCTGAAGCGACGATAGAGGTTCATGGGGGGCTCGGTGCCACCTCGGGAGAGCACTTCATCGCGGAAGCGGCGGGCTGTTTGCTGGTTGAAGATACCTTCTTGCTGGAAGACGCTGAAGGCATCGGCATCGAGGACCTCTGCCCACTTATAGCTGTAGTAGCCTGCACTGTAGCCACCATTCATGATGTGACCGAATCGGACGGACATGCAAGCGCCCTCGATGGTGGGCAGGAGCTGGGTGGGTGCCCATGCCTGACGCTCGAAGTGCTCCACATCGGAACTTGTGGCAGATCCCTCCAACTGGGCAGCAGCTTCGGCGAAAGGCTTCTCGAGTGTGTAGTATGCCATGTCCAACATGCCGAAGCTGACTTGACGTATGCAAGAATATGCCACACAATAGTTGCGACAGCGACGAATGCGCTCGATAAGTTCGTCGGGCATCGGTTCATCGGTCTCGTAGTGGCGGGCAAAGGTGTGGAGGAACTCAGGCTCGACTGCGTAGTTTTCCATGAACTGGGAGGGAAGTTCCACAAAGTCGCGATAGACATTGGTGCAACTGAGACTTTCGAATCGCACCTTCGAGAAGATGGCATGGAGCGCATGACCAAATTCGTGGAGGAAGGTCTCTACTTCGCCCAATGTGAGCAATGCGGGCTTGGTCTCGGTGGGTTTTGTGAAGTTCATCACGAGCGAGACGATGGGGCGCGTGTCTTCCCATCGCTCATTCCTCTGGCGGCGATACTGGTCCTGGAAGGTGGTCATCCATGCTCCGCTCTGCTTTGAGGGCCGCGGATGGAAGTCGGTGTAGAGAATGGCAAGGAAGGTGCTATCGGCATCGCGCACCTCCCATGCCTCGACGTCGGGATGATAGGTAGGGATGTCTGCACGGAGATGGAAGGTGATGCCATAGAGACGTGTAGCGAGCCCAAAGACGCCCTGTTTGACTTTGGAGAGTTCGAGATAGGGGCGCAGCATCTCGCTGTCTATGTTGTAGCGCTCCATCTTGAGCAGATGGGAGTAGTGAGAGAAGTCCCACGGCATGAGCTTGAAGTCTTCTCCCTCTTTGGCGCGTGCAAAAGATTCTATTTCTGCCACTTCTTCACGCGCTTTGGGCATATAGGCTGCGAGAAGCTGCTGAAGGAGTTTGTTGACGTGCGCCACATCCTCTGCCATGCGATGCTTGAGCACGTAGGATGCCCAGTTGGGATAGCCAAAGAGTTGGGCTATCTCGCGGCGCAAGTCAACGATGCGACGCACGAGGTCTACGTTGTTGTATTCGTTGTTGCCCAAGCAGACACTGCTGCTGGCACGATACATCTGCTCGCGCAGATCACGCACCTCACTGTAGGTCATGAAGGGACCATAGGAGGGGGCATGAAGCGTGAAGAGCCAACCATGTGTCTCAATTCCGTCGTCGGTGGTGAGGAGCGGTTTGTCGGCTTGCTTGGCAGCGAGGGCTGCTGCATCAATGGCTGATGGGGGGAGCCCCTTGAGTCGGCTGGGATCGGTGATGTAGAGCGAGAAGTTGTTGGTATCCTTCAGCTCGTTCTGCTGGAACTGTAGGGTGACCATGCCCAACTCCTGCGAGAGTTCGCGGTAGCGCTGCTTTTTGTCGTCGGGCAAGGTGGCACCGCTTCGCTCAAATCCTTCGTAGATATGCTCCAGCAAGGTCTGTTCCTCTGCGTCGAGCTGGCGCGGCGCAGTGGCGGGGTTTTCGTAGCGCTCCTTGAGGAGCTTGATGCGTTCAAAATTGCGTGGGTCAAGCACAAAATTCTGCGCATGCTCGGTGAGCAGAGGTTGCATCTTCTGTGCCAGGGCATCCATCTCATCATTGGTGTGGGCGGAGAGGAGATTGAAGAACACAGATGTGGCGCGAGATAGTGTCTTGTCGCCATCGGTGTCGATGGTGTTCTCAAAGGTGGGCGCTTCGGGATTGCTCACTATCTGCTCATACTCTGCCACCTCTCTTTTCATGCCCTCGAGCATGGCCTCCTCATAGTCGGAGAATTGAATGGCATCGAAAGGGGGAACGTCGAAGGGGGTGGTGTATTTCTGAAGAAACGGATTTGTATGCATAGGATGAGAGAGAAAAAATGCTTATTCCTTATATGTGAACTCTATGAGATTTGGGCGAAGATGCACCAACCCTTCGTCCTCTAACTGATGTAGCAGGTTGGATACGGTCTTGCGCGCAGCTCCAATGTACTTGCCAAGATCAGACATGCGGATGCGGATGCTGAGCGGTTTGGGGCTGCCAAAGTGCAGCACTTGCTCGCGCAGGTTGTAGATGCGGGGCAGCATGGCTTGATGGTTGCGATTGCACTGCGTGGCGAGGAGGTTGAGGAAGTTGATGCGCCAGATGGGGATGGCAAGCAGGATGCGGTGCACTTCCTCCTTGGGGATGAGCAGCAAGCGCGATGTGGTCTGGGCTCGATAGTTGCTGCGATAACATGTACTCAGACCATAGAGACGCTCGGGCTCGATGACCTGGGCGGGTTCTACGAGGTCCGTGACGGTGTAGGTCTTGTTGTCGTGGTGCGTGGTACGCAGGAGTGTTCCTTCACACAGGAAGACAAGGTGGTGGCATGGTTCCTCGCTTTGGATTACGGGTTGGCCTGCCACAACGGTGACCCAGCGCAGCGAAACACGATCCGCAATGTTGGTGAAGTCCTCGGCACTCAAGCCTCGGAAGAGGGGGACGGCTGTCAAGCGATCGTATAACTGAGTCAGTTCCATAGGCGATGCTCACGGTTGTTATTCGATGGTTCGATATACTTTATTCTCTTTGCCATCGGCATAGATAAGAAAGACCTTCAGTTGCCGTTGCTGCTTGAGCACTTCTTTGGCGCCTTCGAGTCCGAGCACCATGAATGAAGTGGCAAAGGCGTCTGCTTCAGCACAAGTAGGGGCAAAGACGGTGGCGCTGAGCAGCGAGTGCTGAACAGGGTAGCCCGTGTGCGGATCGATGGTGTGTGCCACACGCCGTCCATCGTCTGTTGTGTAGAAGTTTCGATAGTTTCCGCTTGTTGCCATAGCACAATCGGTGAGCGAGAGGACTTCTTCCAGTTCGGTGCTGCTGCTGGAGGCGTCGTCAACGGGTTTGTTCACGCCCACACGCCACGGCTCACCCTTCTTGTTCTTGCCTTGAACAACTACCTCTCCTCCTATCTCTATCATGAAGTTTTGCACGCCATGACGCCGGAAGACTTCTGCCACGCGATCACAACCGAATCCCTTGGCAATAGCACTAAAATCCATTACTATGTTCGGGTCGTCCTTAACTACCCTACCCTCTTGCAGGGCTACGCGCTGCCATCCGACATACTGGAGGATGCTGTCCACCTGAAGGCTGTCGGGCAGTGTCCCGTTCTTGAAACCAAAGCCCCAAGCATTGACCAATGGGGCTACGGTGACGTCAAAGGCGCCTCCTGTTTTACCACTTACCTTTTGGGCAAGCGTAAAGACATGGGTGAAAAGAGAATCTGCGCTGTCGCTCTTGTTGCTGTTGATGAGACTGACAGTGCTTTGGGGATTGAACATCGACAAAGAGGCATCCACACTGTCGAGGGCGGCAAGAAGCTCGCTGTGCAAGTCTTTATCCGACTGATAGGTGGCATGGTAAACAGTGCCGAATACCGTGCCTTCGGCGCTTTGCCAAACGCCTTTTTCCGCTTGTGTGCGGTTCTTTTTGATGGCCCAAACACTGCCCACAACGAGCAATACTAAAAATGGGATGCGCCAGAGCCATGGTTTTTCTTTTAGAATCATAGGTCAAACATTAAATTTACGGAACCGCCCCAGGTGGTGATTCCATTTTTTCCAAATCCAGGGACATACCAAGGTTCGCCATGTTCGGAATAGTCGGTGGAGAGGCGCGGCTTGAAGCGTATGCTAAATCCAAGACGAACGATACTCCACAAGCGTGTTTCTATTCCAACGCACAGTTCCAACCAGTGAGTCTTTCCTCTTAAACCTTCAAAATGAAGTGGCGTGGTAGATGCTTCGTATATGGGATCCTGAAACGCTTCATTTGAGTAGTCGTAGGTTTGACTGGTGAATCCATAACGTGCACCGAGAAAGAGGCGGTTGCCATTGCGCTTCTGGGTGAGACAATAGTCAAGACCGATTCGAAAATAAGGGGATTGGGCGTGGAACTTGGTCTGTTGCTCTTCGCCTTCTCTATCGCATTTTCCTATTCCGAGTTCGAAGACAGGAAAGTATTTCTCTAAGAGGTTCAAGCGCGCCATGGCTTCCAGGCTGCCGAAACGCGCACCCGTAAGCCACATGCCTGCACCAACAAGGTCGACACCGACACCGAAGCCATTGAGCAGTTTGGCTGGTGGCATCTCAACTTCGACACGATACTTGCTTGTCTTGCCTTGTGCGGGAAAGCAAAGAGTGAAACTAATCGCCGCTATGAAGATATACCTTAATATTCTCGCCATTGTAAAATGCTACTGTCGGAAATACAAGCACGACACTGTCGATGAAATGGTGCGTGCAGGTTACCTCCGTGATGGTGTGAAACATTTTGACTGGACACTCGATGCTCTCGAAGTGCTCATAGTTTTTCTTCTTTACGATGATATGGTCCGAAACACGCTGCTCCTGATTGTTGTAGGTCAGAACGAGCGTGTCTGCTTCCTTATGGAAACTCAGTGGCAAGCCTAGCGACTGTGTGCCCACTCCACGATTGAAGAGCAAGCTGTCTGTTCCGCTTGCCGTCACGTTCAGTGTGTCGGCATACGCCATGGGCTTTCCGTTGGCATCATAGAAGCCCAACTTCAACTCCACTGTGTTGTCGATCGTGCAATCTGCCTCATCGCATGATGTCAGGCAGAGAAGGGAAATGAGGATATAGAGGGCGCGTTTCACAGGATGCTATAGTTCGTCGTTTGCTTGCTTGCCTCTATTCCTTGGTGATTGGCAGGGTTGTTGTTTTGCATGCAAAGCAGTTAATCAAGTTGTACACTCATGAAGGAGAGAATTGCAGAAAGCACTTACAGTTCTTTTAGAACTCTTCTGCAATGTGATACTTGTTTCTGTCTTTTGAATTGCGGCTGACAAGATCTCCCAGGAACCCTGCCACGAAGAGTTGAGTGCCCAAAATCATCATGGTCAACGCAATATAGAAATAAGGCGATGAGGTGACAAGCGGGTGTGGGATGTCACGGCAAATGCAGACAAGCTTGGTTCCTCCGACAACGAGCACGGACACGAAGCCGATGAGGAACATCAAGGTGCCAAGAAAACCGAAGACGTGCATCGGCTTCTTTCCGAAGGTGGAAAGGAACCACAATGTCAACAAATCAAGGTAACCATTGACGAAGCGATTCCACCCCATAAACTTGGACTTGCCATGCTTGCGGGCTTGGTGGTGCACCATCTTCTCACCGATGCGACTAAAGCCTGCTTCCTTTGCCAGATAGGGGATATAGCGATGCATCTCACCAAACACTTCGATGTTCTTCACTACAATCTTGCGATAGGCCTTCAGACCACAGTTGAAATCGTGAAGATTCTTGATGCCTGACACTTTGCGGGCCGTTGCATTGAACAGCTTGGTGGGGATGGTCTTGGAGAGAGGGTCACCCTTGCTGCGATTCATCTTATAGCCACTCACCAAGTCATATCCGTCTTCGACTATCATGCGACGAAGTTCGGGTATTTCATCTGGAGAGTCCTGCAAATCGGCATCCATCGTGATGACCACCTCACCTTCGGCTTTCGCAAAACCGCAATAGAGGGCTGGACTCTTGCCGTAGTTACGTCGAAAGCGAATAGCATGCACCTCAGAAAACTCTTTCTGCAAATCGCACAGCACCTTCCAAGAGGCATCGGTTGAGCCATCATCAACGAAGATTACTTCGTAGGTGAACGAGTTCTCGTCCATGACACGCTTAATCCATGCATGCAGCTCGCGGAGTGATTCTTCCTCATTAAAAAGAGGTACAACAACTGATATATCCATCTGCTCTATACTATTTTTCTATTAGTGAATGCCTCATTACTATTGACGCTCTGAATGCCTTACCACTATTGGCGCTCTAAATGCCTCATTACTATTGGCGCTCTAAATACCTTACCACTGTCAGTTCTCTTCTACTCTTTGTGTGTTTGTCGTGCCTATAAGAAACAAAAGGCTGAACAAGGAGAAAATCAAGCCAAGAATCAAATTGACCGACATGAAACTCATAACCAAATCTTTTACACTCAGGCTTTGTATGTCTACCATCAATCCTTGCAGTTGTTCAAGAAACGCTACTCCTTGTGGGTCATGATAAACTTGGCGCACCTCATCGCTGTTGAGATAGGTGAGCAAGGAGCCAAAAAAGCTTCCGTTGTCGAAACAAGCAAAATAGAGCCATTGAACCGCGGTGGTGAGCAACACAACGCACAGAAATGTGAGCCATGACACCCATAGGCATGCAACGAAACTCATGGGCTTTGCATTACGGCAGCGACGCAACTCTCTGCCTACGACGCAGATACTTAACAGGCCTGCCAAATAGCCTAACTGTGAGATGGCGGACGGGAAAGTAAGGACTACAACAAGGAAACTTGCAATCCACGTCATGGAGACTGCAAGACCAAGTTTCATGCTGTAGTTCCTAAGTTCGCTAAAGTTGATGAGTTCCATTCTTTGCTTACTGTGCCGTTTGCTCTCAGTGTCTCTCTTTAATCCACACCTCCACCAAGTGCTTGGTAGAGTGTAATGGTAGAGACAACTGAAGCCAGTTTGTTATTGAGTTCACCTAACTGTGCCTGGAGCAAGCTTGTCTGAGCAGTGAGTACCTGCAGATAGGTGGCACTGCCATTAGACTGCCACAGCTTCTGTGTTGCATCCACAGCTCGTGTAAGCGACTCCACCTGAGCGCGCAGAAGGGGCTTTTTCGCTTCTGCATTCTTGATGTCGCGGACGGCAGTGTTCACTTCCAAACCAGCATCAAGAACCTTCTGCTGGAAGGCGAGCGTCAAACGCTCCATTTCCAATTTAGAAACCTTGTATTGGGCGCGCAGGGCACCATTGCGGAAGATGGGCTGCGTAATGCTTGCAATGACTGCAGACAACACCTTGCCAGGATTAACAACGGTTCCTCCCAAGCTGTTCGTCCAATCTAACGAGCCTGTGATATTCAGACCGGGGAAGAATTGGCTGAGCGCAAGGTTCTTGTCATAGAAGGCGGCAGCAAGTTCCAATTCAGCTTGGCGAACGTCGATGCGTCTCTCAAGCAGACGACAAGGAACACCCGTGGATACCATGGCTGGTGTGCGCCATGAGTCAAAGGTGCCGCGTTGAATATGATGTGGGGTCTCACGCATAAGATTACAGAGCGTGAATTCGAGGTCGCTGATGGTATTCTTGAGGTCTATCAAATTGGTCTCAATGCTGTACACGTTGGCCTCCGTGCTTGCAACTGCAGCTGCATTGGCATATCCAGCTTTCATGAACGCCTTTGTCACCTCCAAAGTCTTTTTCCAGTTAGCAAGGGTCTGCTCAACAAGGCGGTAATTCTCGTCGAGAACCACCAGATTGTAATACAACGTTGCTACGGTAGCCACTAACTGCGTCTGCACAGCAAGTTTTACCTCTTTGGTTTGCTCAAGAAGCACCTTTGCTTTCTTCTTGCTGTTGCGAAGATTGCCCATGCTGCCTAATTGCCAACTGATGGCTACGGGAAACTCATAGGTCTTATTGAGCGAAGTGCCTTGATCGAGCACCTTAGTGAGCTTGCCATTGGGCGAGAAAGTGATGCTGGGGATATAGGCCAACTTGGCGCATTTGAGGTATGCTTCAGCCTCCTGTATCGCAATGTCTGCTTGCTGCATATTGGTGTTTTGTGCAAGCGTCTTCTCTACGAGCGCTTGCAGTTGGGGATCAGTGAAAATGTTGCGCCAATTGCAATCACCAAACCCTATGGAGTCACCACTCTGTTCCGCTCCATATATTCCTTCTGTGGAGATACGGTCTGCAGGGCGCTCATAGTTCTTATAGAGTCCACAACCGCTCAATAGAGCAGTTGAAAGAACGATGGTTAATATCTTTTTCATCTCTATATTTATACCTTATTATATTATAGAACTTGGATTCTGAGTAAGTGACCTGATAAATCGTTATGCTCTGTTGTATCGTGCTTAGTACTTGCTTTGAAGGACTTTTGCTAATGGGCAAGATGATGTAGAGAATTACATGCCTTTCGTCTACTGGTGAATGTAGAGAACAAGTAAACAAATTACACGAAAAGAGCATTAAGACATTACAAAGGTCACTTACTGAGACATACTATAAATATTTCTGATTACTGATGCTTTAACTATTGAACTTTATCATGCTTTCTGCGCCTCTTGCTTCTCGCGCAAACTGCGTTCGCGTTCCTTCAGGAACTGCGCATCAGCTTCTTCATGCATGGCAGGGCGAATCTTTTCTTGGATGTATTCGAAGATGACAAAGAAGAGAGGAACGGTGATGAGAATGGCTATCGTGCCGACTATCATACCTCCAATAACACCGATACCAATAGTTCTGTTTCCGTTCGCTCCGGCACCCGTTGCAAAAACAAGAGGTATCATACCGAAAATCATGGTCAATACGGTCATCAAGATGGGACGCAGACGAGCCTCTGCTGCAGCGTAGGCAGCTTCGACGATGCCCATACCCTTGCGGCGACGCTCGAGAGCGTATTCCGTGATGAGGATGGCAGTTTTAGCGAGCAGACCAATAAGCATGATGACACCAGTCTGCAAATAGATATTATTCTCAATACGCCCCATGAAGAGAATGGGAAGCGCGTCGTAGCCGCAGTTCCACAACCATGCAAAACCGAAAGATCCCATCAAACCAGCAGGCACAGAGAAGATAACGGCAAAGGGGATGAGGAATGACTCATAAAGACAGCTCAAGATGAGGAAGATGAGCACGACGCAGACAGCATAGATGAAAATGGTGTCGTTAGAGTTCATCGTGACATTCTCCTCTCGTGCCATACCGCCATATTCATAGCTGTAACCTTCAGGGAAGATACCCTGCTTGACTTCCTCTACAGCACGCATCACATCGGAACTGGCATAGCCTGTGGCGGGCATCACGTTGACGGCTATACTTGAGAAGAGGTTGAAACGGGTATCGATTTCAGGACCAATGATGGGGGTTATCTTCACAAATTGGCTAAGAGGTGCCATCTCTGCTCCATTGCGCACGAACATGTTATTGAGGTCTGCAGTGCTCATTCGATAGATGGGCGATGCCTGAAGCATCACACGATATATCTTGGAGAACTGGTTGAAGTTGCTCACGTAAGCACCACCACAATAGCTGCCGAGCGCGTTCAGCACATTCGCCGGAGAAACGCCTGCACGCTTGCATTGTGCGGCATCAATCTCAACACGATACTGCGGGAAGTTACGCGCATACGAAGTCATCGCACGGCTAATCTCGGGGCGATGTCCCAGTGAGTCGAGGAACTGCAACGTATAGTCATAGAAAAGTTCCTTGTCTGCTGCAGAGGTTTTGTCCTGGAGCTGAAGTTCTACGGAACCCATACCATAACCAGGAATCATACCAGGCTCGAACACCATGCATTGGGCTTCGGGGATGCTCTTCATGAGCGTCAGGTTGAGCTTAGCATTGGCTACCATCGAACTGCTTGCCAAGAAATCGTCGATAGGATGAAAATGACCGCAGCAAACAACGGCAAGCGCACCACAAACCACAAAGCGGATGAAACGCTTGAGCACCTTTTTGCGCTTTATGAGTCCGATGATGAGACTCACAAGGAAAATCAGAGCAAGGATAACCGTGAGGCTAACAATGCCCACGCCCAAGCCATGCTGACGTTCGCTCCAGTGTTTGAGCTTGATAATCATCAAACCATAAGACGTACCTTGTCCAGCCATGAAACTGTAACCGGTCACCTTACTGTATTTGTCGATCTCGGGCACTTCTTTGACGATGGCCTCAGCCTTCTTCATCGACAATTCTGTAGTGGCAAGATTCTGACCTGGCACTCCATTGACAACCATCATGCACACGCCCTGGTCTTCTGAGGGCACAAGGCTCTTGGGCAGGCTGCTCATGAAATACATCATACCAACACAAGCAACAGCCAAGGCGCCAAAACCTACGATGAGGCGACGGCGACGACCAATGCACTTACCTATTAGACGGGTGTATTTCTTCAACATTGTCTCGTAGCTTGCCTCGTAGGCCTTACGCACTCGATAGTTCAGACCACCAAAGAAACCCTTTTTGCGTTCCTCGCTCTGAGGGCGCATCATAAGGGCACAAAGTGCGGGACAGAGCACAAGTGCGCTGACGCAACTTAAACCAACTGATGTGGCAAGTGTAACACCAAACTGTGTATAGAAGATTCCGCTCGTGCCGGGCATGAAGCTAACAGGAATGAACACCGCCATGAACACGAAAGTACATGAAATAACTGCCATCGTCACATCGCTCATAGCATCCTTCGTAGCTTGATAAGGGCTCTTGTATCCAACATCAAACTTCGCCTGAACAGCTTCTACAACGACAATGGCGTCATCGACCACAGTACCGATGGCAAGGACAAGTGCAAAAAGAGTCAACAGATTCAGAGTGAAGCCTGCCATGTTCATGCAGGCGAAAGTGCCGACAAGCGACACAATGATGCTGATCGTAGGAATCAATGTGGCGCGGAAACTCTGAAGGAAGAAATATACGACTATCACCACCAAGAGAATGGCAATGATCAAGGTCTCCTCAACATTGGCGATTGAGGCTAAGAGGAAGTCGTTGGAACTCATCATATTCACAAATTCCAATCCTTCAGGAAGGTCTTTGCTCAAATCTTGAAGCAAATTCGACACACGGTCGTTGGTCTCTTTAGCGTTGGCACCAGCCAACTGGTAGCACATGAAGGAAACTGCCTTTTTGCCGTTGTTCTCACCGTTGAAGGCATAACTCTGAGCACCCAGCTCGATGTCTGCCACATCCTTGAGACGTAGGATTGAGCCATCGTCCTTGGCTTGAACAACGATGTTTTCAAACTGCTCGATGTCCTTCAGACGACCGGTATAGCGCATGGTGTACTGATAGAGTCCGTCGACATCCTTGTTGAGATGATCGCGCAGGGGGCGTTCGCCCAACTGTCCTACGGGCGACTCAAGGTTCTGCTCTGCGAGCACAGCGCTGATGTCGCTGGGCACAAGACCATGCTGAGCCATGACGTCGGGCTTGACCCAAATGCGCAAGGCATAGGTTCCACCCATCATCATCACGTCACCAACACCCTCAAGACGCTTGAGCTGAGGCACCACATTGATGTCGAGATAGTTGGCAATGAAGTCTTCGTCGTATTCCCCATTATTACATGCCAACGCGTTGATTTGCAAAAAGGAAGTCTGACGCTTGACGGTCTGCACACCCACACGCGTCACCTCTTGCGGCAGCAATGCCTGTGCACGAGAGACGCGGTTTTGGACGTTCACCGCTGCCATGTCCGGGTCAGTGCCTTGTTTGAAATAGATGGTGATGCTGGCGCTACCCGAGTTGGTCGCCGTTGATGTCATATACATCATGTTCTCCACACCATTGATGGCCTCCTCAAGGGGCTGGATGACGGCATTCATGACGGCATCGGCACTGGCACCCGTATAGGTCGTGCTGACAGAAATGGTGGGTGGTGCAATGTCGGGATAGGACTCCAGAGGGAGTGCCTTATAACTGATGGCTCCTACCAACAGTATCATGATGGCAATGGACATCGCCATCACGGGTCGTTTGATGAATATATTCTCTTTCATGACGCTTCTTTACTTCTCCGTTTCTTCTGTGTTAGGCTTGATGTTTTGTCCGTTCTTCACCATGGCAGCGCCTTTGGCTACAATCTTTTCACCCTTCTCAAGTCCATCAAGAACGATGAAATCATCTCCTGCATGTTGGGTGCTTACGTCAACAACACGGCTATGTGCCACGTTTTCTTTGTCCACCGTGTAGACAATATACTTCGTCTGGCTCTGCACGGCAGCACTGCTGGGAATCGTCACCACATCATTGTAGGTGAGCGGCATCAGCACAGTGCCTGTGGAACCGCTATGAAGCAACTTCATGGGGTTGTCAAAGACCGCACGGAGTTGAACCGTACCCGTCGCACGATCCACAACACCGCTTACGCTTTCGATGGTGCCTTCCTGATCATAAGCTGAGCCATCCACGAGCTGAAGCTTGACTTTGGGCATGGCAGCAATGGCTGCTTCGAGTGAGCCATTATGGTCGCGGGCAATGCTGAGCAGCTGCGACTCGTTGATGGAGAAGTAGACATACATCTGCGTGTTGTCGCTCACCGTCGTCAATGGCTTGGGCATGCTGGGGCTAACAAGCGCACCCTGGCGGTATGGTAAAGTGCCCACAACGCCGTTGGCGGGGCTCTTCACTACTGTGTAGCTCAAACTGTTACGCGCATTAACTACCTGCGCTTGTGCTTGTGCCACCTGTGCCTTGACCGTCTGAAGTTGATTCATTGCTTGCTGCACATCAAAATCGCTAACGATGTGCTGGTCGAAGAGTTCTTTCTTGCTGTCATAGTTGAGCTGTGCGGTTGCGAGTCCTGCCTTTGCTGCATTGAGCGCTGCTTCTGCTGTGTTGAGCGCTGCTTGATAAGGAACCTGGTCGATGACGAAAAGCGTCTGTCCCTTCGTTACTTTCTGACCCTCAGTGACACACAGTTTCTGAAGTGTTCCACTCACTTGTGGCAAGACGTCGATATCCTGACGACCACGGATGGTTGCCGAGAATTTGCTATCAATGACAAGGTCGCGTGTTTGCACCAGCATGGTCTCGAAATTGGCTGCTGGCATAGTCATCTGCTGCTTTTTTCCGCATGAACTCATAACAATGGTCACTGCTGCTAAGGCTGTAACCACAGAAAGGAACTTTGTTTTCATTTTCTTTTTGTGTATTTTCGTGTATATTTTCGACTTTGTACTCTCAAAAAACTTCTATTGAGGCAAACACAACATTTCAGATGCAAATTTACGATTTTTTTTGGTTGATAGACAAACTATTGATAAGAAACTACATAGCCATGCATATTTTAAGATTATTTTAACACAAAAATTTGCATAATTGTAGATTTTCATAAGGCAGCAACCACTTCACACGCCTTACGAACGCAGTCCGAGTTGCGTCCTCACCTTACTGCTCATGGACACACAAAACACCAAGAAAAAAGATACAATATGTGTGGGGGGGGGGGAGTGAATAGCAAAACCCGGAAGAGATTGGAGGCTAACA
>JAGHUD010000060.1 GCA_018065005.1 Candidatus Physcousia equi | reverse complement strand
AGACATACTATATATATATAATAGGTAGGTTGGAATAGGATGAGCGTTATTTGGGATTAGATGGAGTCGGCAGCAGCGGTGTCTGACTTTTCATCAGCCACCGGCTTTGTGTCTTTGGCAGCCAGCTCGGCGGGAAGCATGAGGGTGTAGAGTGCGCCCTCCATGCGTCTCATGAGTCCGCGTTTCATTTTTTCTGGGGCATAGACGAAACCTTCTGCCACGATGACCAGGTTGCGTGTGGTGTCCACTCTTGAGTGACTCACGAAGGGGCCACCCATAGCATCGTTCTCCACATACCAGAGTCCGCGCAGTTCATAGGCATACTGTCCGTGCACGCTGATGGTTTTTGCCATGGTGCATGCCGAGTCGGTGTGCATATACATGCCAGGCGTTTCGCCAGGTATGTTGCGCATCATCACGGAGTCGCGTTTGGCAATAGCGTATTGTTTGGTGAAGGTCTCGGGTCCGAAGTAGGGATAGGAATAGATGCAGAGACTCACCATGCCCGAAGCCGTGTTGTTGCTTGTCCAGATGAAATGGTCTGCCTTCTTGAACGAAGTCAATTCCTCGGGTGCCCAAATCTCGCATTTAAAGACTTCCTTCGCCAAGTCGAGGCTCACCTTTGAGTGTTTCTCTTCCAGGATCTTGATGAGTCTGTTCATCTCCGTTTTGGTCAGAAAGTCGACGATGAACTGTCGGTTCTTCTTGCAGTAATCGGCAAATTCCTCTTCCGAGGGACTCTGAATGGTTATCCATATTTGCTCCATGGCAAATTTGTCGCGCACAAACTTCAGTTTCGTTCGTGTGTAGACATGTGGATCTATGTCGACGGTGATGACATTGCGGAAGAGCCGTAGCGTGTTGTCCAGTTCGTTGGGTGTGCAGTGCGAGATGCGGAACGACCGCTCGCTTTGCGGCAGTCCTGGCACATCGGTGTCGAGCACGTCGAACAGCGAACGGCCAGCGTCGCGTTTCTCCCACATGTTGCGATCCATGACCACGAGCACCTCATAGGGTCGTCCGGATGCAATGGGGAAGAGCATCTCCTTTTTGCATGAAACCAGGCAGAGCAAGGTGAGAAGGAGTGTTGTGATACGTATCTTCATGTAATTATCTTATGTGACGTATTTTTTTTAGTTGGCATTTTCTGAGAGGAACTTGATGCGCACCAGTTTCACCTCTTCGTCCGTATAGTCGCCTTTGAGTTCATCAAGCGCTTCGTCTATGCTGTCGCTTGTCGACGTCTTGAAGTAGTCGTAAATCTCATACATCTGTTCTTCGTCCATCACTTCGTCGATGAAATAGTCGATGTTGAGGCGCGTGCCACTCTTGACGATGGTGTAGATTTCGTTGAGCAAGTCATCGTAGTCCAAGCCCTCAGCGTTGGCAATGTCGTCGAGTGAGAGTTTGCGGTCGATGCGCTGGATGATGCTCACTTTCAGTTTTGACTTGTTTGCCACTACGCGCACACGCAGTTCGTCGGGGCGCTCAATCTCGTTTTCTTCGCAGTATTTGGCAATGAGCGCACAGAAGTCCTTCCCGTATCGGTGCGCCTTTCCCTCTCCTACGCCGATGATGTTGAGCAGTTGGGCTTGTGTGACGGGGTACTGAGTAGCCATGTCCTCAAGCGAGTTGTCCTGGAAGATGACGTATGGCGGAATGCCTAATTTCTGGCTCTTCTTGAAACGCAGATCCTTCAGCATTTTGTGGAGCACCTCGTCTGTAGCGCCCGTTGTGGCGCCGTTGCCGGCATCGTAGTCGTTGAACTCACGGTCTTCAGACATCATGAAGGAGACAGGATGGTTGATGAACTTGCGGCCTTCTGCCGTAAGCTTCACCTGTCCGTAGGTCTCAATGTCCTTCTCCATGTATCCTGCGAGTATGCCTTGACGAATGACGGCATTCCAGAACGACATATTGTGGTCGTCGCCCGTGCCGAAGCACTCGAGTTCGTTGTGCTTGTGGCTTCTGATGTCTTCCGTCTCGCGTCCGATGAGCATGTTGATGATGTAGTCCACCTTGAAGAGTTCCTTGATGTCTCTCACCACAACAAGCGTGCGCTGCAGTTCGTTCATGCCCTCAAAGAATTCATGCGGATGCAGGCAGTTGTCGCAGTTGTGGCAGTTCGTCTCGTGGTATTCTTCGCCGAAGTAGTGGAGGAGGATCTTTCTGCGGCAGACGTTCGATTCCGCATAGGTAGCCGTTTCTGCCAGCAGTTGTCGACCGATGTCCATTTCTGCCACAGGTTTTCCCTCCATAAACTTTTCCAGCTTTTCGATGTCCTTCTTCGTATAGAAAGCGATGCACTTACCTTCTCCTCCATCACGTCCGGCTCGTCCCGTTTCCTGATAGTATCCTTCAAGACTCTTTGGGATGTCGTAGTGTATGACGTAGCGCACGTCCGGCTTGTCGATGCCCATACCGAAAGCAATGGTTGCCACGATGACGTCGATGCGCTCCATGATGAAGTCGTCCTGTGTCTGCGACCGAACTGCATTGTCCATGCCGGCATGATAGGGGCGTGCTTTGATGTTGTTGTGCGCCAGCATCTCAGCCAGGTCCTCGACGCGTTTGCGCGAGAGACAGTAGATGATGCCGCTTTTGCCCTCATTCTGTCGTATGAACTTCACGATATCTTTGTCCACGTCCTTCGTCTTAGGGCGCACCTCATAGTAGAGGTTCGGCCTGTTGAAGGAACTGCGAAATTCGGTGGCATTGGGCATGCCCAAGTTCTTCTTGATGTCCTGTCGCACCTTGTCGGTTGCCGTAGCGGTGAGGGCGATGATGGGTGCCTTGCCGATGCGGTTGACCAGGGGGCGGATGTTGCGGTATTCCGGACGGAAGTCATGACCCCATTCCGAGATGCAGTGTGCTTCGTCGACAGCATAGAATGAGATTTTGATCGACTTGAGATACTCCACATTCTCTTCCTTCGTGAGCGACTCAGGAGCCACATAGAGCAGTTTCGTGACGCCCTTAGCGATGTCTGTCTTCACCTGGTCGATGACCGACTTGCTGAGCGAGGAGTTGATGCAGTGGGCAATGCCATCGTTCTCGCTCACCTGGCGTATGGCGTCCACCTGATTTTTCATCAGGGCAATGAGCGGTGAGATGATGATGGCTGTGCCGTCCATCAGGAGGGCAGGCAGCTGATAGCAGAGAGACTTTCCGCCTCCTGTGGGCATGAGCACGAAGGTGTCGTTGCCAGCGAGCAAATTTTTGATGATGCTTTCTTGGTCGCCCTTGAAAGTGTCAAATCCGAAGTAGCGTTTAAGCTGTTCGTTGAGGTTCACTTGATTCATATCATTGTCTCGTTATGGTGGGAGTTTATGATGGGTTAGAACAAAGGCGTTGTTCTGCTTCCATACGAAGAGAGCCCTTGTTTGGTAGATACAAAGTTATACAAAAAACTTCATAATCTACCAAACAAGGGCTCATTTTTTTTGAAAAAAAGGAAAAAAAAGTTTTTCTCAGTCCTTTCTTCCGTTTTTTTGCAAGTGTTCTGTGCTGCACTACGCCATCTTCACTCCACTTAGGCTGTGTGCGTTCATGCCTGTGCCAGGTTGGCTTTGTCGAGTTGTTGCTCAGCGTAGGCGCGTGTCACCGTGAACTCTTTTTTCTTCCACGATGGACTCTCGTATTGGAGTTCCATCATGACAGATTCCATGATGCTGCGCAGCCCGCGAGCACCGAGTTTGTATTCGACTGCCTTGTCCACCATGTATTCCAGTGCCTCATCTTCAAACTCGAGTTTGATGCCGTCCATCTTGAAGAGTTTCTGCTGCTGTTTCACGAGCGAGTTCTTGGGCTCCGTCAGGATGTTGCGCAGTGCTGTTCTGTCGAGCGGATTGAGGTAGGTGAGCACCGGCAGGCGTCCGATGATTTCCGGGATGAGTCCAAAGCTTTTGAGGTCCTGAGGCAGGATGTACTTCATCAGGTTGTCGCGATCGAGGTTTGCCACGCTCAGCACCTTGTCGAATCCCACCACATGGGTGTTCAAGCGCTGTGCGATTTTGCGCTCGATGCCGTCGAACGCACCACCACAAATAAAAAGTATATTGCGCGTGTCCACGTGCACGTAGTCTTGGTCGGGATGCTTTCGTCCACCCTTTGGTGGCACATTCACGATGCTTCCCTCGAGCAGTTTGAGCATACCTTGCTGCACGCCCTCGCCGCTCACGTCGCGCGTGATGCTTGGGTTGTCGCTCTTGCGTGCTATCTTGTCAATCTCATCGATGAACACGATGCCACGCTGTGTCGCCTCAAGGTTGAAGTCAGCCACTTGGAGCAGACGTGAGAGAATGCTCTCCACGTCCTCGCCCACGTAGCCCGCTTCGGTGAAGACGGTAGCGTCCACGATGGTAAAAGGCACCTTGAGGAGTTTGGCAATGCTTCGTGCCAGCAATGTCTTGCCAGTGCCAGTGGGACCTACCATGATGACATTGCTCTTCTCAATTTCCACACCATCCTTCTCGTCCTTTTGGGCCAAGCGTTTGTAGTGGTTGTAGACGGCAACAGAGAGGTAGCGCTTGGCGTCATCTTGTCCGATGACGTATTGGTCGAGATATTCTTTTATCTCGACCGGTTTGGGCAATTCCTTTAGCGTGAAGGCATTCTTGGCATCGTCTTCAGCAGACATGATGTCGAGCGCCCCCATGTTCTCGCGTACAATCTCGTTTGCCTGCTTCACACAGTCGTCGCAGATGAAGGCATCGATGCCGGTAAGCATCATGCGTACTTCCTTGTTGCTACGGCCGCAGAAGGAGCAATGATCCATTCTCTTCTTTCCCATCTTAGTTTTGTGGCTTGCGTGCGAGCACGCGGTCTATCATTCCGTATTCGAGCGCTTCGTTGGCAGTCATCCAGTAGTCTCTGTCGCTGTCAGCCCACACCTTGTCATAGTCCGCGTGTGCGTGGTTGGCGATGATGGTGTAGAGTTCCTGCTTCAACTTCTGGATTTCTCGTGCCGTAATCTCAATGTCGCTTGCCTGTCCCTGCGCACCGCCCATCGGTTGGTGTATCATCACACGACTGTGGGTGAGGGCGCTGCGCTTGCCTTCCTGTCCTGCCACGAGCAGCACTGCAGCCATAGATGCTGCCATGCCGGTGCAGATGGTAGCCACATCGCTCTGCACGAACTGCATGGTGTCGTAGATGCCAAGACCAGCATACACACTTCCGCCAGGCGAGTTGATGTAGATGCTGATGTCCTTGCCGGGGTCAGCGCTGTCCAGATAGAGCAGCTGCGCCTGCAGTGTGTTGGCGGTGTAGTCGTCTATCTGTGTGCCCAGAAAGATGATTCGGTCCATCATCAGGCGGCTGAAGACGTCCATCTGCGTCACGTTGAGTTGGCGCTCTTCGAGGATGTAGGGGTTGAGGTAATGGTTCTGCATGCTGATTACGTCATGCAGAACCATACTGTTGATGCCCACCTTTTTGGTGGCAAATTTTTCGAAATCGGTCATTCGTCTTGGGTTACTTGAACATTGCGTTGAACTCTTCCATGGTGACGTCCTTCTCGTTGAGCTTGACGGTTTCCTTCACCTTGGCGATAATCTTGGTCTCAACGGTGCGAGCCACCAAGCCCTCAGCCTGACGCTTGTCCTGGAGCATCTGGTTTGCGTAGTTGGTCAGCACTTCCTCGGGCACGTTCTGCATGCCATACTGTGCGAACTGCATGCGGGTCACCATCTTGGCTGTTTCGAGCACGTCAGCCTGCTCCACCTTGAGTTGGAACTGGTCGCTGAGCTGCTCCTTCATCAGGTGCCAAGTCAGTTCCTTGATGCTGCCCTGATACTCTTCTTCGCTGAACTCCTTGTCGGGGTTGTTGAGCTTCATGATGCGCTTCATCATGCTTTCGGGGTAGGTCAGTTCGCCCACGCGCTCCTCGAGATACTTGCGGAGGTCGATGCCGAGTTTGAAGTCGCTGTCATTCTTATATTCCTCGATGAGGTTTTCCTTGATGGCAGCACGCATCTCCTCCACGCTGTTCACCTTGCCTTCGCCGTAGATGCTGTCGAAGAGCTCCTGATTGAGTTCAGCGGGTACATAGCGGCTGATTTCTTCGATTTGGAAGCTGAAGTCGCCGGTGAGCTCCTCTGCTGCCTCTTTGGTCACCTTGAGCAGGCTGGCGAGCTCGGTGGTGTTGCCCTCGTAGGCTTTGCTGGGGTTGATGATGAGCACGTCATTCACCTGAGCACCCTCAAACTTCTTCTTCTCGTCGTCGTTCTTGAAGTAGTTGGGGAGCATCAGAGCACCTTCCACCTGCACGCCACCTTCGAGCAAGTTGCCCTCGGCATCGAGCTGTGCGAGGATACCTTTCACCATGTCGCGCTCCTGGAAGCTTTCTACCTTCTCCTGTCTGCCCATGCGGCTCTGGAATGCCTGCACTTGCTGGTCGACCATCTCTTCGGTCACCTGGATGTTGTAGTATTCGATGGCGTCCTTGTCTGAAACCGTAGCGTCGAACTCAGGGGCGATGGCAACATCAAAGACGAAGCTCTTCACGTCGTTGCTCTCCAGATCAATGGGCTGCTGCTTTTCGCTGGGAAGGGGTTCTCCGAGCACGTTGAGCTTTTCTTCGCGGATGTAGCCAAAGAGCTTCTCGCCGATCAGTTTGTTCATTTCATCACCCGTCACTTCCATGCCGAAGCGCTTCTTGAGCAGGCTCATGGGCACCTGTCCAGGACGGAAGCCAGGGAGTTGTGCCTTCTTGCGCATATTCTTGAGCGCCTTCTCAACTCTGTCGGCGTAGTCAGCCTTTTCGATCTCTACTGTGATGGTGCCGTTCACGGCATCCTGCTTTTCAAATTTTACGTTCATCGTTGTTTATCGTTTTGTTGTTCGTTCAATGATAATAAAATTACGCGCCCAATTCCTCTTTACATAGAATTGAGCGCGCAAAGTTACTACTTTTTTCCGACTTGGCAAAAAAAGCTTCGTTTTTTTTTATGCCTTCACCTTGAAGATGGCCTTGCGCAGACCATTTGCAGAGATGGCGGGTGCGTGCCCATCTTCAGGGAAGAAGATGACCATGTCGCCTGGCTCTGCCGAAAAGTAGGTCGCTGGGTGGTCTTCGTGGAAACTGATGTCGTCGTCCTCGTTGTAGGGGGCTGGCGTGCACTCTGCCAGTGATCGCCACCCGTGTTCCTCGCCTGCACTCAGCGGCACCTGGATGTCGATCATCAGCTTGTGCGACTCCAGTTTTGCCTGCTCGCGTGTCTTGGCGGCAGCACTCTGTATGTTCACGTAGAGCTCATCGCCCAGGATGTTGTGACGTCCCGTGCTCATCGCGTTGAGGTCGTTCTCCTGGATGTAGCGTGCCACGTCCTTGAAGAGCGGGTTGAGCGCAGCATAGCGTTCGAGGTTTTGCAGTTTGTCGAGTATCATAATCTATAGGTCCAAATTAGTGTTCCTGTGTCAAAGCTGTGAGGCTTTCATCCCGTCAGGGCAGACCGACCTTATCGGATGATCTTCTTGCCGTTCTGGATGTAGATGCCCTTGGTGGCATTGCTCACGCGGCGGCCAGAGAGGTCGTAGCAGGGTGCGTCCTTACTGGTCTGCACGACGGGACGGATGCCCGTTGTGAACAGCGGACTGAGGTCGGGCTTCTCGGTTGAAGCCGTCACAACCACCTCGTAGACTCGTGTGTCCGTGTCGAAGGGAATGCGGATGGTGCCCGGCTCGGTGGGATTGACCGTCAGGATGCCCTTGTCGGTGAACACCTCAATGCGCTCCACGTCGAATGCCGTCTGTGGGTTGAACTCAAGGTATTCGTTGGCCTTGACAAGCGAAGCGGTGTAGGGGAGTGCGTCGCACACCTCTGGCAGCTCCACGTTGGGAGCCGACGTGATGTCGTAGGTGACAGTGAACTCGCCAAAGCGCACCCATTTGTTGGTGGCAGCTGCGACGTTATAGAAACGGACGTACTGAGCCGTCTTGCCTTTTCCGTCGAAGTAGAGCTGGTAGATGTATGCCGTGCTGGTGTTCTCGCCGGCTGCATAGGGTGTGCCGTCTTCCTTGAGGGGTGTTATGTCCTTCTGGGCGAATGACGTCTGCGTCTTGCCGACGATGGGCAACTTCACATAGCCTGAGTTTTCCTTTTCTGAGATTTCTATGCGTCCCGTGTTCATGATGTCGCCATTGGTGTTGTGGAGTACAAGACGCACGCGGCGGATGGGAGCGGGGGCGCTCAGGTTCAGACGGATAACGTCGCCCGAAGCTTGGTTCTGGTGGGGAGCCCAAGCCGTTTTGACATCGCCGTCGCTGATGTATTCGCGCTTCTGCCAGTCTTTCTCGACGGGTGCGGTGATGCTGCTCACGGTAGGCTCTTTGAAGGGAGTCAGTTTCAGCATGGTTTTGCTGAAGCGTATGGAGGCGTCCGTCTTGCCGTTGTTGCCGACAACAACATACTTGACAAATCCTTCAGGCGTGTTGGTGTCGGTGCCGTTCGGGGTGAGTCTTTGCAACTGCTGACCGTCTTCCGACACCAGCACGGCATGGTTCTGCACCAGCGTGTCGGCAGCCAGCATCGTCTGCAGACGAACGGGGGCGGGCAATTCCAAGCCCAGGTATTCGCCAGGCTTGAAGACACGTGCTCCGAGCGTGAGGTAGATGTCTGTGCCGTCGTTGCCGATGGTGGGGGTGAGGTTGGTGTTGGTGAATTCACCACTTTGGTTTGTGCGGCAGGGAAGATGTCCTTGACGGCTGAGGTGCGCATGTTGTTCAGGTAGGTGCGCAGATACTTATCGGAGGGCAGAGCGATGTGGCTTCCCACCTCGCCGTATCTGTTCTCAATGGTGTAGACAACGAAGTCCTCTTTGCTCTCCAGTTCCGAGGTGAGCGTAGCGGCTGACACATAGTTCTGCCAGCGAACATCGCGGTCGGAACCGTTCTTGGCGGTGAGGTAGAATGAGGTGGTCTTCAGCATTTGTTCCAGTTTCAGCACCCATGGACTCATCTCGCGCCACAGAAGTCGGTCGCTCTCGACGTCGCTGTCTGCAAAACCCTTCACCACGCTGATGGCATCCAGCAGTGTGGTGGCGTTCTCTCGGATGCGTGCTTCGGAGAGGTTGGTGCCGAATTTGTTGGTGGGGTCATTCTTGGTCAGGTAGGGGGCTATCGTTCGGAGTGCCTTTGCCTTGACCTCGTCGCGCATGATGATGCCGAAGGAAGCCTCCCACGAGGCTGAGTTGTCGAAGCCGGAGTTGTTCCAGGCATAGTCAGCCACCGAGAAGAGTGCAATCTTAGCCACCTCGCCCTGCTGTGTGGGGTTGGACACGATGCCGATGCCCGCATTCAAGTCTGCCGCAAGGCGGTTGTTGTTGCCTACGGCGGGCATGTCTACGAAGTTCTGATACATATCCATGGGGTAGATCTGAGCGTCGGCATTGTCGTTGCAGGGGTAGTTCCACCACCACGCCACGTCGCGTCCGAGATACTCCTTGGGCATGTTGAAGTCGGTGGCGTTGGGCACCGACCAAACGCCACCTCCCGTCGTGTAGATGATGACGTGCTTGGGTGTGTTTGCCAGGGCGCGGAAGAAACGCTGATACTGGTCGAGGCTGCCTGCAAAGCTGCGGCAGTAGATTTGTGGCACGAAGTTGAGGGGTTTCACTGTGTCGGCAGGTGCGGCGCCTTCTGCGTTCCAACGATTCTCGATGGCCTTTTGCACTGCGGTGACGCGGTCTGCGTTGGTAGCCATGTCTGCGTCGGAGGAGGGAATGCCCACGTCGTCTACGAAGACGCCGAACTGGCGCACGCCGAGGTTATACATCTTCTGGAACTTGCTCATGATGTCGTCCACCACTGTGGCTGAGTTGATGAACTCGTTGCCGGGATGGATGGACCAGATGAAGTTCACCTTGGTGGCTGCAGAGGTGGCACAGAGTTCGCTCACCATCTTTTGGGTCAGCCATCCGTTCTTCTCCTGCTCGTCGGTGATGCTGGTGGGGTAGGGCTCTTTCCACTTTGAGAGGTGATATGGGTCTGGCTTGGCACCATACATGTAGGAGTTCATCTTCATGCGCATCATGAAGCGCATCAAGTCCTTCTTCACCTCCACACTGTAGGGGTAGCCGTAGTAGCCTTCTACGAGACCGCGCTGCAGCTGGTCGGCATAGTCGTTGATGGCCACGCAAGGCAGGTCGGTCGTGCCTTTGGCATCCATCATCTGCTCTATCGACGCCAGACCCATGAAGGTGGCGTCGGTGTTCTGTCCTGTGATGGTGAGGCAGGTCTGTCCGCCCGTTGTGCCGAGCGTGATCTGGTGGGCATCAAACTTGCCTTCCACTGCCACCTTAGCATCCACCTTCAGGTAGATGACACTCTTGGATGCGTCAGCCGTTTCTTTGATCACACCGGTCAGCTTGTGCTCGCTGAGCACCTGGAGGGCACGGTCTTTGGTGGGTTGGTCGATGCCTGCGTCGCAGACGATGCTCACCTCGGGGGTGAAGGAAACGGTGCCTTCTTGTGCGGTCATCTGCTGGGGTACGGGGTAGATGGTGTACTGCCCCCATGCAAAGCCGAAACGCAGCTAAACGCTAAGGCGGTTAAGGTTTTTTTCATAAGTCTTTTTTGTAGATAGTTTAGTATTAGTTAATAACTTGCGCTGCAAAATTACACATAATTTGCATTAAATCATAGCTAATCGTCTGAAAATAGCACAAATTAGGGCTCATCTTAAATTTAACCCGACAATAAATCGGAAACTAATCTGCACTTTTTCAT
>JAGHUD010000023.1 GCA_018065005.1 Candidatus Physcousia equi | reverse complement strand
CGACGGCAACCGCGTGAACCGTGCCAGCGTCGTTGCCTAAGGTGGCTACCGAGGCAACAATGACAACGACCGCGGCTATACAACAGGCAACCACACCGGCTACGACGGCAACCGCGGAGGTGTGAACAGCAGCACGCGCACCACAGTGGGCAGTGGCAATTATGGTGGCAGCACCCCTGGCGGAATCAGTTCGCAGCGCGGCACACGCAACTACGGCGGTTCCAATTACGGCAACACCACCTCACGCTCCAGCAGCTACTCCGGCAGCGTCTCACGCTCCAGCAGCTACTCAGGTGGTGGCAGCAGCCAAGGCAGCGCTCAGCCAAGCAATCATGGCGGCGGTCGTGGTGGCAGCAGCCAAGGCGGTGGCTTCGGCGGCAGAGGCCACGGCAGATAATGGCAGCCTGATTGCCCTAATCAGGCGCCAGAGGCACACAACATAGAATCCCTTATTATTGCATATTACAAATGCAGCCCGACTAACGAAGCGATTTCGGAGGTCGGGCGTTTTTTTTTTGGGGGGCAATGATATACAATTCGACCCCGAATAGGATATAGATACAAATATAAACCTTCTTTGCGGTTTGTTTTTGTTTAGTATTCAAAATATGGTAAATACTTTGGTAGAATCTTAAAGCCTTTACGCTCAATGAAATTTTTCATAAGACTCTCATTGTCTTCCATATTGTCATTATTTTCATTATCCCATTCCATTATTGCAACTTGCAAATTATTTTGTGCAATATTTCTATAACCTTTCTTCATTGGCTGTTGTCTCAAAAACGATTGAAACGTTTTATATAAATCCCTATAACCTTCCCAAGAACACTCACTTCTATTTGTTCTTTTTATATTGTTTTTTCTATCTATTTGGGCTATTAGATTTATTTCATCATTACAAACAAGGTCAACAAGCGAAACCTCAAAGTTGAATTGAGAATAAGGAAACACATCATTATTTAAATAAATATGTATATGTGGCAGTGGTCTATCATTAGACGCAGGTCCATGTATGGCAATTTTATATATGTCTTTTCCATCATTAATCCTTCCAAAAGTTGCCATTTCTAACAAAAAACGCTCTTTAACATCTTCTGTAACTTTTTCAATTAGTTCTATTCTGTCCATATAAAAACATTTTATTGCAATTATACTACTTTTATATATAAAAAACAAGAACTCTAACTATTTATTATAAAAATATGTATTTATTTATGAATTATTTTGATACTGATGTCCTTCTCCAACTTTGTGCTTACGCTTTCTTCAAGGAAGATGGCTTTCTTTCCGTGAAGAAGGATGTGACCGATATTGTGGAAGAATGTAAATCAGAACACATCATAACTCCCTACTTGCTATAAATCCTCATCCACTCGAAAGATAAAATCCGTGGTGCACAAAAAATCGGCTCAAAAAAATCAACCTGACGAAAAACAAGGAGCTACATGATTAAATACTGCAATGTGGGTTCAGTTTCTGCAGCAGTACTTTTTAGTTTCCGCTGCAGAACTCTTCAGTTTCCGCTGCAGAAACTTTTTGTTTCCGCTGCAGAAACTTTTTATTTCTACAACAGACCCCGTTTTGATTAGGGCAAAGAGAGCACGCTGACGGCTGCGCAGCAAGAAAATAGCAAATGCTTTGTGAGCAGCCAACACGACAAGGTGCACCGCTATCTGCCATCAAGAAGGGTGGACAAAACCAAGGGCGTCGCTACTGGGCATAGTGGTGGATGAAGAAGATGGGTGCCAAGCCATGAAGCGGTGGGCAGATGAAGCTCGTGAAGAGCCCCGACGACCACCTTACGGCGAAGGAGCAGAGGCGATGGCGACATACAGGTACAAAAAAAACAGCGATTATCAAGTCCATCGCGGAAATGATAAACGCTGTAATTGTTGGTTAAAGTCTTACTCTTGGGGATTATTTGATGAGCTCCACGCTGCGTCGCACGAAACGTGTAAGTGCCTCGCCGCGCAACATGCCGTTTTGCAGCAGTGCCAAGTCGATGAGTTGGTGGACCCGCTCATTGTTCTTGCCGTATTCAGCAAGTATAGCATTCTTCTTCTCTTGCTCTGCGCTGATGGCATCGCCACAGGCTTTGAGGTCGTCCTTCTCTTCTTGCGTGATGTCTTCAGGTTTTTTCTTGTCTTGTTCCTGACGCAGAACGGACTGACGCGCGTTGAGTCCCTTGAGCTCGCTCTCGATAGGCTTGAGGCTTTCCTCTGTCTGGGCTTCACTGTCGTCAAGAACTGCCTTGATGAGCGCGGCGTCGCTGTTGAGCACAAGGTTATACATATCGGGCATTTCACCATAGAAAGCCATGCCGGGTTGCAGGCGGCTCATATCCTTCATGCGGCGCATGTATTCGCTCTGCGTGATCATCACGGGCAGTGAATCCGCTCCCAGAGCCTGCACCTCAACATGAAATTCTGTCTTGTCCGTCTTGGGCATTTGTGTGCGGAAGATGGTTGAGAGCTTGTCGGAGCGCTGTGCGTCGAGCAACTCGCGCTTGGTCTCTTCCTTCTGAATGAGGCGGTCGATGACGTCAGAGTCGACACGCGTGAACGAACTCTTCTCCAACTTGCGTTCGAGCATACCCACGAGTGGCGTGTCGAGTTGTCCGTCCATGACGAGCACACTGTAGCCTTTGTCGCGTGCTGATTGTATGTAGGTGTATTGCGCTTCGCGGTCGGTGGTGTAGAGATAGATGAGCTGATCATCCTTGTTCTTCTGGTTCTCCTTGATGAGTGTCTCATACTCCTCAAGGGTGAAGAACTTTCCTTCAGTGTCCTTCAGGAGGAAGTAGTTCTTTGCTTTGTCGTAGAAGTCTTCTTGGGAGAGCATGCCATAGTGGATAAAGATCTTTATGTCGTCCCACTTCTTTTCGAAATCGCTGCGTTCTTGCTTGAAGAGACTTTGCAGACGGTCGCTCACCTTCTTCGTGATATAAGAAGAAATCTTCTTCACATTCTGGTCGCTCTGCAGATATGAGCGACTCACGTTGAGGGGGATGTCGGGCGAGTCGATGACACCATGCAGCAGGGTGAGGAACTCTGGTACGATGTTCTCTACGTTGTCCGTGACGAAGACTTGGTTGCAGTAGAGTTGGATCTTGTTGCGCTGCAAGTCGAGGTTGTTCTTGATTTTGGGGAAGTAGAGCACACCGGTGAGGTTGAAGGGATAGTCAACGTTGAGGTGGATCCAGAAGAGGGGCTCGTCTTGCATAGGGTAGCGCGCCTGATAGAACTGCTTGTAGTGTTCATCCTTCAGTTCGGTAGGCTTCGTGGTCCAGATGGGGTCGGTGCTGTTGATGACGTTGTCGTCTTCGGTGTCTTGGTAGCTTCCGTCCTTCCATTCCTGTTTCTTTCCGAAGACGACGGGGACGGGCATGAAGTTACAGTATTTCTTGAGCAGACCTTCGAGCTTAGCTTTGTCGAGGAAGTCCTTGCAGTCGTCGTCGATGTGCATCACGATGTCCGTTCCGCGGTCGGCTTTTGTTGTCTCCTCGAGCGTGTAGGAAGGCGACCCGTCGCACGACCATTTCTGTGCGGGTGCATCCTGGTAACTCTTGGTGATGATGTCCACCTGCTTGCTCACCATGAATGAAGAATAGAAGCCCAGACCAAAGTGTCCAATGATGGCATTCGCGTCGTCCTTGTATTTGTCGAGGAAGTCGTTGGCGCCCGAGAAGGCAATTTGGTTGATGTAGCGCTCAATCTCGTCGGCTGTCATGCCGATGCCTCGGTCGCTGACGGTGATGGTGCCAGCCTCTTTGTCGAGCGAGACGCTCACCTTCAGTTCGCCGAGTTCACCCTTGAAGTCGCCCTTCCCGGCGTAGGTCTTGAGCTTTTGCGTCGCATCGACGGCATTGCTCACAATCTCGCGCAGGAAGATTTCGTGGTCGCTGTAGAGAAACTTTTTGATGACGGGGAAGATGTTCTCTGTTGTAACCCCAATGTTACCTTGCATAGTTGTTTTATGTTTGATGCCCCTCCCATGCGTGGGTGCTGCTTCTTTCTGAAGGTAGTCATGTGTGCCTACCCCTCAGTGAGTAGTGGCGCGTCCACCCAGAAGCAAGGGAGAGGGTGTTAATTAAAATCGATTGTCTGTGTTGGAAAAAACTTCAATTGCTGAGCATGGATTGCAATGGCTTGAACGTCATCCGCCCTCAGTTCTATTGGGCACTAACGGACAGTCGTTCGCCATCCGGTTCAACCTTCAGTGTGCAGCCCGGCTGCAGCTCTTCATTCATCACCAACTCGCAGATAGGGTCTTCGAGGAGCGTCTGGATGGCGCGCCGCAGGGGGCGTGCACCATACTGTGCGTCGTAGCCCTTGTTGCCGAGCAGGTCCTTTGCTTCGTCCGACAGTTCGAGACTGAATCCCATCTCGTAGACGCGGTGGCGTAGCGGTCGGAGTTCAATGTCGACAATCTTGCGTATTGCCTCCTTGTCGAGCTGATCGAAAAAGATGATGTCGTCCAGACGATTGAGAAACTCCGGGGCGAATTGCTTCTGTATGGCTTTGCGGATGAGCGAACGCCCGAGCTCCTTGTCCTTCGTAGCGTCGTCTTGTGCGGCAAATCCAACGCCATGCCCGAACTCCTTGAGCTGTCGCGTTCCGCAGTTGGAGGTCATGATGATGATGGTGTTGCGGAAGTCGACCGTCGTGCCGTTGCCATCCGTCAGTCGTCCTTCGTCGGTGAGCTGGAGCAAGAGGTTGTAGACATCCTGATGTGCCTTCTCGATCTCGTCGAGCAAGACGATGGAGTAGGGCTTGCGGCGCACGCGCTCGGTGAGTTGTCCTCCTTCGTCGTAGCCCACATAGCCCGGAGGGGCGCCAACCATGCGCGACACCGTGTGTTTCTCCATGTATTCGCTCATGTCGATGCGTATGAGAGCGTCCTCCGTGCCAAACATCTCGAGTGCAAGGCGCTTGGCAAGATAGGTCTTGCCTACACCTGTGGGACCCACAAACATAAACGTGCCGATGGGCTTTTTGGGGTCTTTCAGTCCCACACGGCTTCGCTGTATGGCCTTCGTGATTTGTCGGATGGCATCGTCTTGCCCGACCACATCCTTTTGCAGCGTCTCGCTGAGTTGGCGCAGGCGCACATGCTCCTCCTGTCCGATGCGCTGCACTGGCACACCGGTCATCATCGCCACCACCTCTGCAATCTGTGCAGCATCAACAATGCGTCTTTCCTGGCTTTGTTTCTCTTCCCATTTCTGCTGCATGGCGTGCAGTTCCTCCTCAGCCGTCTTCAGTTGGTCGCGGAAGGACGCAGCGAGCTCGAAGTTCTGCTCGTTGGCAGCCTTGTTCTTCTTCTCCGTCAGGCGCATGACACGTTGTTCCTGCTCCATGATTTCCTCACTCACAGGGGCGTCCTTGATGTGCTCGCGTGCTCCCGCCTCGTCGAGTGCGTCCAGAGCCTTGTCGGGGAAGACGCGGTCGGAGATGTAGCGTTCCGTGTAGCGGATGCACGCCTCAAGTGCTTCTTTGGTGTAGCGCACACCATGGTGCTCCTCGTAGCGTGCTTGCAGGTTCTGCAGGATCTGCATCGTCTCCTCAGCCGTTGTGGGGTCAACGATGATTTTCTGGAAACGTCGTTCCAATGCACCATCCTTTTCTATCGTTTTACGGTATTCGTCCAAGGTGGTAGCGCCCACACATTGAATCTCGCCGCGCGCCAGTGCCGGCTTCATCATGTTGGCTGCATCCATCGAACCAGGTGCAGACCCTGCGCCTACTAAAGTGTGAATCTCGTCGATGAAGACGATGATGTCGGGATTCCGTTTGAGTTCTTGTATGATGGTGCGCAGACGCTCCTCAAATTGTCCGCGATACTTGGTGCCAGCCACCACTCCGCCCAGGTCGAGCGAGATGACGCGCTTGTCCCAAAGCGAACGACTTATTTCGTGCTTCACGATGCGCAAGGCGAGACCTTCCACAATGGCGGACTTGCCCACACCGGGTTGTCCGATGAGCACGGGGTTGTTCTTTTTCTTTCGACAGAGAATTTGTGCTACACGTTCTATTTCCTTCTCGCGCCCCACGACGGGGTCAATCTTGCCGCTTCGTGCCATCTTGGTCAGGTCGGTGCCAAAGTTGTCGAGAGCAGGCGTTGCTCCGTGCGTCTTATGCTTGGTCTGAGTGGAGTGCATGGTGTTGTCCTCCTCGTCGTCGTCCTCCTCGCTGAAGCCAAAGCCGTCTTTCATGTCGCTTTGCGGTTGCAGGGCAGCGAGCACTTCCTCGTAGGTGACTCCGGCACCGACCAGCATCTGGCTTGCCACATTGTCCTTTTCGCGCAGGATGGCGAGCAGCATGTGCTCCGTTTCGATGGTGTCGCTGTTGAGATTGCGCGCTTCGAGCACGCATAGTTTGAGCACCTTCGAAGCCTTGGCGTCGAGCACGAGATCGTCGGGGTGTATCATGGTGAGCGCCGTGCGTTTGCGTGCCGACGCCTCCAGTTGTTCCTTGAGTTTTTGCGGACTGTCGCAGAAGCGGTGCAGGAGTTCCGTTGCCGTGCATCTCGTTTCGCGCATCATGGCGAGCAAGATGTGGATGGGCGTCACGCTGTCGTTGTCGAGGCGCATTGCCTCGTCGCGGCTGTACCCCAGGATCTGCGACATTTGTGCCGAAAATTTACTTGTCATCATGTTCTATATATATATAATGTGTGCTGAAGGGTATTATTTGCCTTCTCAAACTTAGCAGCAAAGATAGTGCCATTTCTTCTTATGCCATGCTTTTTTGTCAAAAAATTTTGTCATTTCCCGAAAAACTGCTAACTTTGTGCACTCGTAGAAATATGCCTTCATCAACGCAGAAGGCGCGTAAATGCCCTTTACAGCCGTTTTTGTGAAAAAAAGGCATTCTGTCAGTACATTTTGGCAGACGCGAAATTATTTAACGAAAGAGAATACCAATCAATAATGCAAATATGGCAGAAATAGAAGACAGAATCATCAAAGTAGACATTGAGTCGGAGATGCGACAAAGCTACATTGACTACTCCATGAGTGTCATTGTGAGTCGTGCCCTGCCCGATGTGCGCGACGGCTTCAAGCCTGTTCATCGCCGCATCCTCTTCGGAATGAAAGAACTTGGCAACACCCACAACAAACCCTATAAGAAGTGTGCACGTATCGTCGGAGAGGTGCTCGGTAAGTACCACCCCCACGGTGACAGTTCCGTGTATGGAGCGCTCGTGCGTATGGCTCAGGAGTGGAACATGCGCTGCACGCTGGTGGACGGACAAGGCAACTTCGGATCCATTGACGGCGACAGCGAAGCTGCCATGCGTTACACCGAAGCTCGTCTCTCATTGATGGGCGAAGCCATGATGGACGACCTCGACAAGGACACCGTCGACATGGACAGCAACTTCGATGCCACACTGCTTGAGCCTCGTGTGATGCCAACCCGCATCCCTAACCTCCTTGTAAACGGAGCCACGGGTATTGCCGTCGGCATGGCCACCAATATCCCCACCCACAACCTCGGCGAAGTCATTGACGCTTGTGTGGCGTTCATCGACAACCGCGAACTGCAGAGTTCCGACCTCATGGAATGGGTCAAGGGTCCTGACTTCCCCACCGGTGGCTACATCATGGGCACACAAGGCATCAAGGAGGCTTATGAGACGGGACGCGGTCGCATCATCATGCGTGCCAAGGGCGACATCGAATCAAGCGACCAGCACGACACCATCGTCTTCAACGAGATTCCCTACGGTGTCAACAAGGCAGAACTCATCAAGTACATCGCCGAACTGGTCAAGGAGGGCAAGCTCGAAGGCATCTCTAATGTCAACGACGAGTCAGACCGCGAGGGTATGCGCATTGTTGTCGACGTGAAGCGCGACGCCAACAGCCGTGTCGTCATGAACAAACTCTTCAAGATGACACCGCTGCAAACCTCCTTCAGCGTCAACAGCATCGCACTGGTCAAGGGGCGTCCCAAATTGCTCACGCTGCGCGACTGCATCAGCAACTTTGTCGACCATCGTCACGAGGTGGTCATCCGCCGCACGAAATACGAACTGCGCAAGGCTGAAGAACGTGCCCACATCCTCAAAGGACTCATCATCGCCTCTGACAATATCGACGAGGTGGTACACATCATTCGCGCCAGCAAATCACCTGCCGAGGCGCAGGTGAACTTGGAAAAGCGTTTCGACCTCGACGAACTGCAGTCGAAGGCCATCGTCGACATGCGACTCGCTCAACTCACGGGTCTGCGTCAAGAGGAGCTTCGCAAGGAATACAACGAAATATTGGAGCGCATCAAGTACCTCAACGAGATTCTCTCCAACGATGAGCTCTGCCGCCAGGTGATGAAAGACGAACTCATCGAGGTGAAAGACAAGTTTGCCGACGCACGCCGCACCGAGATTATGCCCAGCGCTGAGGAGTTCAACGCAGAAGACTTCTACGCCGACGACGAAGTGGTGGTCACCCTTTCTCACTTAGGCTACATCAAACGCACACCGCTGGCAGAGTTCCGTGCCCAGAACCGTGGTGGCGTGGGCGTCAAGGCAAGTTCCTCGCGCGACGGAGATTTCCTCGAGTCCATGTATATGGCAACCATGCACAACACGATGATGTTCTTCACCCAGAAGGGACGTTGCTACTGGCTCAAGGTTTATGAGATAGCCGAAGGCGGCAAGGGCGGCAAGGGCCGTGCTATCCAAAACATGCTGCAGCTCGATGCCGACGACAAGGTCGAAGCATGTCTTTGCATCCGCAAACTGAACGATGCTGAGTTCTGTGCCAACCACTATGTCTTCTTCTGCACCGAACAAGGTATCATCAAGAAGACCTGTCTCAGCGAGTTCTCGCGTCCTCGTGCCAACGGCGTCATCGCCCTCGGCATCAAAGAAGGCGACCGCGTCATTGCCGTAACCCTCACCAACGGTGACGATGAAATTGTCATCGCAAATCGCAAGGGACGTGCCATCCGCTTCCACGAAGGTCAAGTGCGCGCCATGGGTCGCACCGCCACCGGCGTCAGCTCCATGGTACTCGATGAGACTGGCGACGACAAGGTTGTGGGCATGGTAAGCGTGAACAATGTGCAAACCGACAGCATCGTGGTGCTCAGCGAGAAGGGATTCGGCAAGCGAAGTGTCCTCGTCGATGAAGAGGGCAACGATATCTACCGCAAGACCTCACGTCGCGCCAAAGGTGTCAAGACCATCGACCTCACCGAAAAGACCGGCGACCTCGTCACCATCCGTGCCGTCGACGACAGCCAAGACATGATGATCATCAACAAGTCGGGCGTCACCATTCGCCTCCATGTCGACGAAATACGCCAGACGGGTCGCGTGGCACAAGGTGTCAAACTCATCGACATTGCCAAGCGCAACGACGTTATCTCCAGCGTTTGCATCGTTCCACGACAGGATGAAGAGGACGAGAATGCAAGCAACGAAGCAAATGCTTTGGCAGACGAAGCGGACACTGCAGTCCTGACCGATGCCACTGATCAAGCTGGAGCCACCAACCAAACTGACGCAAGCGAACAAGCAGGTGCAAGCGAGCAACAGACCCCACAGGAATAACCCTTAAAAACGTCAATCATATGAAAAAGTCAATCATCATTTGTCTGGCAGTCATGGGACTCTCGACCACCATGTTCGCACAGACCGACAAGGAGGCTGAAAAGGCAGCCAAGGCAGCCGAGAAAGCCGCCAAGGAAGAAGCAAAGCAGGCGAAGAAAGATGCCATGGCTTTGTTTGAGCAAGGCTACAAGTGCTACGAACAGTCCAACAATGCCATGAGTGAGTTTAATTCATGGAAGTCCATGCAAAAGGATGCAGAGAAGGTTGCTGCTCGCCAGGCAGAACTCAACGCACAGATGCTGGAACTTGCCAAAGAGGGTGATCCACTCCTCCAGAAAGCATTTGCAACGGGACTTGTTGAAGAGAAAAAGTACTTCGACGGTTGGCGTGCACGCGACTTCATGCTCTCGCAGCTCATCAATGTCGAGTTGCAGCATGCTTCAAAGAAGGAGCCTTTCGACACCGCATTCTTCTCGACCGCAGCATCAGATATGTGCGACGCCTGCTACTATCAGCTCAAGTATGGCAAGCAGAGCGACGAGCAGCAGAGCATCATGATGAAGCAGGCATCAGCCAAACTGCCCTCGTTGGGCACCTATCTTGCCTACGCTTGCCAGTTCCAGATAGAGCGCAAGAACGTCGATGGTGCTTGCGAGGCATTGGACAACTACAAGAACTTCCCTGTCAAGTATGCAGGCTATGTGGACGCCTACACGCCACAGATTCCCTATGCACAGTTCGCCTTCAATATCTACTACACTGCTTTCCAAGCCAAGCGTTTCGACGTCTGTGAGAAGTACTACAACGAAGCCATGAAGTTCGACGACAAGGAGAGTCATGCTTTCGTTGCTCAGAGTCGCCCACAGATTTACCTCCAACAAGGCGACACTGCTCGCTGGGTTGGCACGCTCAAGGAGCTCATCGAGTCGGATCCCACTTCATCCTCCAGTGAGGCAGCCACACAAAACCTTCTTGCCTACTATTCTTCAAAAGGCAACAAGGAGATGAGTGACTTTGCCGACGATATGCTTGCCAAGAATCCCAATAGCAAAATTGCCAACTATGGCAAGGGCTATGTGTTCATCAACCAGCAGAAGTATGCAGAGGCAATCCCCTACTATGAGAAATCCATTGAGATTGACCCCGAATACGTCGATGGCAACTACATGCTCGGCTTCTGCTACTATCAGATAGGTCTCGAAAATGGTCGCAAGATTTCCGACAAGAAGTATAAGACACAGGCCGAGGCAGACAAGGAGGGCGAAGCACTCGTCAAGTCCTACCTGCGCAAGGCTGCACCCTACTTCGAGAAGGTGCGCGAACTCCAACCTGAGACATCAAATCGCTGGGCAAGCGAGCTCAAGGTGATCTATCAGAACCTCGGTCAGAAGGCAAAGGCTGCCGAGCTTTCTAACTACTAATCCGCAACTCTGTGCTACTTTGTCAGCATAGAACCTTTTAACAACATCCCCCAGTCTCCCTCTATCATCGAGGCTGGGGGATTTTTTGTTTTGCGCTGAGGCATCATGATCAGAGAAAAACTCAAAAAATGTATCGAACAGACGCGCAGGGCGCTCCTCATAGAGTCCACCCTCCCGTTTTTCATCTCCATGTGTCTGCTTGGAGCACTCTGCACCCTTGCTGTTCGGTGGGACCATGGACGTGCCATGAGTCTTGTGGAGCTCGGACTGGATGTCTATCTCCTCTGTTTCCTGCTCTCCCTCCTGCCAGTCGCCTTGCGTCGCGTTGGCGTCGTCCTCCTCAGCACCTTCTTCTACCTTCTTTCTGCTCTCGACCTCTTTCTCTACCATGCTTGCGGGCAACCCATCACGCCCAATCTGCTGCTCCTCTTTCTTCAGACCCATAAGAGCGAAGCCTCCGAAGCACTGCACACCTATCTCACCTCAACCAATGTCTGCTCGCTCTGGCTTGCCATCATCCCCATCATAGCACTGCACATCTACCTCAGCCGACACAAGCCACCTCGCCTGCGCACCACCAGAATGCAGAGCATGGTGTCAGGCGCCATCGCGTTGTACCTCCTTGGCGCCACGGCAATCACTTGGCGCGACAAGCAGTATAAGTTCTATCGGCTGGTGATGCAAAAAAGCGAATTAGAAACGCAACGCTGCGCAGACCTCACCCCACGCTCAAGGTTCTATCTCCCCGTCTATCGTCTATGGGATGCCATAGTTCAGGTGCGCCACCAAGCTGCCATCTATGCATCGTTGTGCCACAGCCAGCAGGTCGCCCACCAGCAGATGCACTGCACCTTTGAGTCGCCAGAAATCGTGCTCATCCTTGGTGAGAGTTTCAGTCGTCATCACGCCCAACTGTATGGCTATCCCTTCCCCAACACGCCACACCAGAAGGCATGGGAGGAGCAAGGCCAACTCGTCTGCTACACCGATGTGGTGGCACCCTGGAACACGACCTGCGAGTCGCTCCAGTCGCTCTTTTCGCTCTCCTATGCAGGCGACACCCTGTCGTGGCATGAACGCCCCTTCATCACCTCGCTCATGAAAAGTGCCGGCTACGATGTATGCTTTCTCAGCAACCAGTATTCGCTCGACAAGACACAGTCGCTCAGCGACTTCATCGAAGACGTCTTCATCAACATTCCCGAGGTGAGCCGTCTGCAGTTCAGTCGCCGCAACAAACAGTTGGGCGACCTGGACGATCATCTTCTTCAGGCTTACGACACCATGGAGCCAACCATCCAGTCGCCCCATCGTTTCACTATCTTTCACACACGCGGCATGCACTTCGACTTCAGCGAGCGCTATCCCAAGGAGCGTCGCCGTTTCTCGCCTGCCGACTATCATCGCCCCGACCTCAGCGCAGACCAACTCACTACGCTTGCCCACTATGACAATGCCATCCTCTACAACGACTCTATCATTCACGAGATTCTGCTGCGCTTTCAGCACAGAAATGCCATTGCCATCTTCCTGCCCGACCATGGAGAGCGTGTCTTCGACTACGACAATCATTTTGGGCGATCTCTCGGATTCACTCCAGAGGAACTGCTGCCACAGCACGAGATTCCTATGTGGTTTTGGGCATCAGAGCAGTACATAGCCGAGCACCCAGACCTCTGGACATCCATACGCAGCCATTACCGTCTGCCCTATATGACCGACCTTCTCCCTTACACCATCATGTCGCTTGCCGGAACAACCGACCCGTACTATGACTCCACACTCGACATTCTCTCGCCCAACTACCGTAAGGACCGCAAACGCATCCTTCGTGACCAATGCGACTACGATCTCCTTTGTCGCTAATCCCCATCGCTCGTTGGTGTGATCACACCTCACGAGCTAATCGCAACACGTTGAGCTAACATCACTCGTTGGCGTTGTCGCGCAACTCATGTGTAGAAGTGATAGAGAGGGGCAACCGGCATACACTGAGCGACGGGAGCGAGATGAGGCAACGTGGGGGCTACTTCGTGAGGAGAACGTTCAAGATGGCGGGCAATTTGGATTTTTGTGCTTTAGCATCCTGGGCATTCATGCGTCGGATGAAATGAGCAAGGCCGGAGAGACAGGCAGCTTGAGCCGTAGCTGCTGGGAGCGTTATTTCTTCGCGCGTGTTTGTAGTGAATAAGTTGTTTTTGAGATAAAAGTTGCTGGCAGGCACACCTTCCAAGGGGATGGTGAGAATGCTGCTTGGCGTGGCGCTGGTGCCGATGACCGTAGTGTTACGGTCGGGATAGGCAGTCACGCGCAAGTTTCCATTCACCATGGTTGCACTCACCGTGAAGCCCGAGGCAATTCTCCCTGTTGGGTTCACTTCGTAGCGCGTAGTGGTTCCGACCATTTGTTTGGCTTTTGCTGTGATGTTTTCCGGCAGCACGATGTCCGTTTGTAACGTAGCAAAGACACTCGTGTTCTGCAGCGAAATGGTGAGCAGGTTGTTGGCATAGGTAGCCGTCAACCTATCCTCAGCCTTCATGGTGAAGGCGAGGAAGAGGGATGATATGAAGAGGAGGTATTTCATTTTACAATCTTATTTCCGTTCATGATGTAGATGCCCTTGGTGGCGTTCTTGCTGTTGACGCGTCGTCCGCTCAGGTCGAAGATGTTGGTGTCTCCGACCACCTTGCCCGTGCGGTTCTTCATGTTGTTGATGATGCGTATGCCGGTAGCGTCGTTGCCGATGATGCGAGTGCTTGCAGCGTTCAGTCTGTAATCCTCAGCCTCGGAGCTCACGAGAACAGCCTCGTTGAGAGCCAGCACAGCAGATGGTGCCGTGTCATGGTCTGTGGAGATGACGAGCTGCATCTCGTTCTTTCCAGCGGGGAAGGTGTTGTGTGCAGAGGCATAGAGGACGACGCGCTGTTCGCCATTGTTCTGCTCGCCCAGCTGTAGCGAGAAGTCCTGCAGCGTAGCCGGCAGCAGTATGTCGTCGAGGCGGTATCCCTCGGGCAGCTTGACATCAAACTGCATAGCACAGAATGCCTGTTCGCTCTCCTGGCTGATGTTGAGTGTCAGAGGTATGCTCACCTTGCTGCTCTCGCCCACAATGGTGGGGGTGAGCGCCATGCTGGCATCAGCCTCCTTCAGTCGCATGCGCCGCACCGTCTTAGGCGTCTGTGCCATCACGAGGTCCATGACGTTGGCAGCGTCCTTCATCGTCACCAGGTTGTTGTGGTCGGTGTCAGCCTGACTGAACTCGAAGCTCTCGTTCTCGATGCCCATGATGTAGTTGATGAGGCAAACCAGGTCGGCAGCATCGATGACTCCGTCCTCGTTCACGTCGCCCATGGCAATTTCAGCCTCGTCGCTCAGGTCGTAGGGCGTCAGTGTGCTGTAGATGAAGTTAGCTCTTTTTTGCAGCCACTCTTTCGCCTGCTCCGTTTGGGCAGCATAGTTGGTATAGTCGGGACTGTTGGTCACATTCTCCTTTGTGGCGTTGTGGTCGTAGGAAGCGCTGACGTAGGCATAGTAGTCGTCGGCATAGTCGAGGAGCTCTTGCAGTCGCCCCTTCTCCATGAACCGATGCCAGATGCTGTAGTATGCCTTCTTCACGCGGTTGCTGTTGTTTGTCAGGTCTTCGAAGAACCTGCCGCCGTAGTTGTGCGAAGCGTAGTCGCTCAGCAATTCCGTTTCGGCACCGTAGACGTAATAAGTGCCCGTTCCGTCATAGCCGTAGCTCCAGTCAAAGTCCCAGACCGGACCGAAGATGTAGGGTGCATCGCTCTTGTTGATGCTCCAGGTGCCATCACCATTGCCCAGGATGGCATTCTCGTTGTAGACGAACCACGACTTGGGGTGTTTGTATTCACCGTTGCGTGCAAAGTCGTTGACAAACCAAGCTCGTGCGAGGTAGTCTGCGTCGAGCATGTCGGCATAGTCCTTGGTCTGGTAGTTGCTGTCGTATCCGTATCTCAGAGTCTGCGTGAAGTTGTTCCAGTGCTGTTGCACGGCTTGATATTTGCTGTCGATTTCCTCTTTCGACACGCCCGCCTCCAGTTCGTCTTCAAATTGTGGGTTCATCACGGTGGTGGTGACGTAGTAGGTCCAGTCCTGGAACTGGTAGTTGTCACTATAGGTGTCGAGTTGCAGCAGCACGGCATTCGTCTCGTCCACGAGGTCCACGCTGTTGTTGCTGAAGCCCACCTTCTCGGTGAAGTTATACGATCCGCGGTATTTCCCGTTGATATAGAGTTCGCAGGGAATGATGTGGTTGCAGGCAGCCGTCTCAACCATGTCTGCCATCTTCATGGCAAGGGCATTGGTGGTCATCGACCCCTTCTGGTTGTTGGCGAGCAGCACCCAGTTCTTTCCCTTTGTCAGTCCGAAGAGTTTCTGTTTGGTGTCGAACTTGATGCGATAGGGCTTCTTCGTGCTGCCGTTGCCCCAAGATGTGTTGCCACGTCCACGTATCCTCATGGGCATGGGTGCGTCAGCCGAAGCGTAGTCGTCATATACGCCCGCCCCGTCCACATAGATGTGTGCATTCCAGTAGTAGTCTTTGCTGGTGATTTCCGTTTCGTCGTCGGTGTTGATGTAGATGGTGGGCACTCTGTAGGGAGCCGTTGTCAGGTCGGTTGCCCACTTGATGTTCACACGATAGTCGCGTCCGAAGGGCATCATGCCGTAAGCCGACTTTCCGTCGGAAGTGTAGCTGCCGAGGATGTGTGGATTGTCAGGGTCGGAGGTGTCGACGATGTTGCTTGCCGTTTTTGAGCAGAAGATGGTGAACATGCGCGGCGCCACGGTGTAGGTGACCAGTCCGCTCATTCTCTGTCGTGTCTTCTTGCTCTGCTGCACCACCCCATTGAGGTAGACAGCACAGTCGTCGCTGCTGAGTTTGAAGGAAGGCGTGAGCCACTTTCCGATGGCACCCGTGATGGTGAGGTCGATGTCCTGGGGGAGATAGAACTCCTCCGCGCCGTTCACGATGCGTGTGGCGAGCGGTGCTTCGATGTCTTTGGTGAGTTGGTCGTTGAATTTGTTGTTGAACTTAAAGCTTGTCATCTCGGGCAGTGGCGCGCGGAACTCGGTGCAGATGGAGTCAATCTCGTAGCCCTTGTAGGCAAAGACCGTTCCGTCTATCATCTGCAGTCGCAGACTCCCGTCCGCACCATCGTTGCGCTCGCTGATGTAGGCGGTGGGGAATGCCTCCATGCGCCCGTTTGCCTGGAAGACGTAGATGCGGTCAGTGGGGGTGTCCGTTCCTCCCTGATCCGTCACCACCACTTTGCATGTAGCCTTCACGCCGCTGTCGTCGGAGGCAGCCACTGTGATGAGGGCACTGCCCACGCCCGTTGCCGTGATGTTGCCTGTCTCGTCGATGTTGGCAACCAATTTGTCGCTGGTGGAATACTTGAGGTCGGTGAAACGGGCATTATTGGGCTGAATCGTGCTTGACAGTTGCCACGAGGCGCCCACTGGCATGAGGAGTCCCGTCTGGCTGATTTGGATGTCGGTGACACGTTGGTATGCCACGACCGAAACCGCACAAGAGGCACTGATGGAGGCATCGTTGGCAAAGGTGGCGGTGATGGTGGTGCGTCCGCCGCTCAGAGCCTTGACGTGTCCGTTGTTGTCGACGGTGGCAATGGAGGGGTTGCTGCTGGTGAAGTTGATGGTGTTGAGTGTGGCGTCTGCAGGCAGATAGCTGTATTCGAGATCTGTCTCCTCGCTTTCGTAGAGGCGCAGAGTGGGCGTCAGCGTGATGCTGGTGATGGGGGTGAACTGTATGGATCCGATTTCCTCAAATTCGAAGCGCGAACCGCCATCGGTAGCGCCCAGACTGTTTTCCCAGAGCTTAATCACATTGCTGCTGCCAAAGTCGTTGCAATAGGAGTCCACGTTGGGGTACTTCCAGTTCAAGCCCGTTCCGTTTTTGGTCTTTTCCCAGGTGCTGTTGAACTTGGTGTTGTCCGACATGACGACTGCATTGCCGTTTGCCGCCGACTCCACGCTCATCTTCATGCTTGCTCCCGTAGCGTAGTTGTAGACTGTGAAGGTGCCATTACCGCCATCCACGAAACACCAGAAGAAGGCTGCATCATACTGGGGAGCAGAGGTGCAGAGCACCTGATTGTTACTCGTGTAGGCATATTTGTTGCTGCGAACGCGCATGCGATACCAGGTGGTGTTGGCAGCAAACTGTCCGTTGGTTATTTGTGTGTACTTCAGGTCTGTGGTCACTTCGTCCTTGGTGTAGTAGACCGTGATGGCTTGCGTGGAGGTGACCTGGTAGGGCAGGCTCACCGTGGCATAGTCCACCACATAGCCGCTCACGGAGGGGAGCTCGCTCAGCAGATAGGTGCCATTGAAGGGTTGGCTGACGGACTGAAGGAGTTGGCTGGTCTTCGAGTCGATGCAGTTGATGGTGAGGATGCTCGGCTCTTTGTTGTAGAGTATAAGATTCGAGACGCTCGCCTGGTCTTTGTTGCCGTCTTCCATGTAGTCTTTGGAGTAGGTGAAGACCAAGGTGTGTGTGCCTGCCTTGTTGAGCATGGCGGAGTAGCTGTCGGAGACTATGCCGCTCTCGCTGGAGATAATCGTCTCACCATCGAGTGTGGCAGAGAAAAAGTCGTAGTAGTTTTCGCAACTCACGCTCCAATCAAATGCGATGGTGGCGCCCAACTTCGACTCGAAGGTCACCGTATAGGTCGAGCTTGAGCTCTGCACACCCTTATTGTTTGAGGTCCAACCACGGAAAGTGTGCACTTCGTCCGTTCCTGCCCATTTCTCTGTCGTGTTGTATCCGGTGGTCTTGTATTCGTCGGTGTTTCCGCTGGTCTCTTCCGTCAAGACAGTTTTGCCACTTTGGTCATAAATCTGGAAGTGGTCGTGGAGGGATTCCTCTCCGTAGGTGGTGAAGCCGCCCAGCAGATAGGTTCCATCCTGTCGGAGGTTGAAGTATTGGTTGACGGTGCTTCCCATGTTCTGCACCACCAGTGCTCCATTCGATTCGATAAACTGGAAGCGCTGCTGGTCGGTGGTGACTTTGTCCACCTGGGTGAGGTATTTGACGTACTGAGTGCGCGTTGTGGTGTAGGAAAGGTATTTTCCGGTGCTCTCATTCTGGATGGTGTAGCCGCTCTTCTCGTCGCCGCTGATGATCCACCATCCGTCCTTCCCCACGGTGGAAGTGGTCGGGGCTGCTTTTGTGGCGACGTAGAGGATTTCGACACTCGACTTGTTCGCCTCTCCCAATCCGACATAGCCGAGGGTGAACTCGCAGGTGATGAAGTACTTTTTGCCACTTGTGATGCTGATCTTTGCTTGCAGGTTCAGCCCAAGGCACAGGGCAAGTAGGAAGAAAATAAAAAACTTTTTCATTGATGTTGAGGTGTGATTTTTCCTGCGCTCCATCATGCCGTTGAGGGGCGTTTAGTCTTTGCATAAAATGAACGCGCAAAATTACAACTTTTTCTCAATACCTCAAAATTTTTATGCTCCAAATCCTCATTCAATCTGCCTCGTTTTCTTGTTTTTCTACGGCGGCTTACGAATGTGGCAACAAAAAAACCGCGGGATCGTCTGAACCCACGGTTTGTATGGCTTTTCAGTTTCTGCTACGGAAACTTTCGGTTTCTGCTGCAGAACTTTTCAGTTTCTGCTACGGAAACTTCCAGTTTCTGCTACGGAAACGGAGCGCATCCCTTGCGGGCACGCTCCGTTCGTGTTCTTTTCACGAGGCTTCAGCGCCCGAAAGGGATGGGGCGCACAGCCTTGGATGATGATGTTTTTTTTTTTACTTCTTGGCTTTTGCGATGACCGCCTTAACCTTGGCAGCAGCCTTCTCGTAAGCCTTCACAGCCTTGGCGTCGCCACCCTTCTTGGCATCGTAGAGGCTCCACAGCTTGGCCTTGGCGCAAGCATCCTTCTGTGCCTGGGTAGAAGCCTTGGCAGCAGCCTCAGCAGCAGCCTCGTCTTCTGCACTTGCATAGGCGTGCTTGTAGCCCTTCACTTTGTTCCATTCGCCACGAGTGAAGTCGGGGAAGGTGACAGCAGCGCAGTTGTGGTCCATTGACAGGCTACCGAGCTCGGCGAGGCAGCACCATTCGGCGAGGTCATAAACGTCCATGTCGAGGGGCAGACCATTCTGGAGGCAGTATACCATGCGTGCATCCATCATGTAGTCCATACCGCCGTGACCCATCTGGCGACCGATTTCGCCGTACTTGGTGAGGATGGGGTGGTAGTACTTCTTCACGAGAGCCTTCTGCTGCTCAGCATTGATGAAGCCATGGGCAGAGAGGTTGTCCACCTGGGGAGCACCGGTGCCAGCCATAGCGCCAGCTTCGAGTGCGAAGTGCTCTTCGGGATACTTGGTGGCGTAGCCCTTTGTGCCAGTGAGCTTGAAGAGACGGTTGTAGGGCTGGGGGTTCATGACGTTGTGCTGAATCTCTACCACCTTGCCGTTGGCAGTGCGCATGAGGGTGGTGGTGTGGTCGCCATTGCGATATTCCTTGCAGGGCTTGCCGGTCTTCTTTTCCACATACTCCTTACCATGAGCCGACTTGGTGTCCATGGCAACGAGCGTGGTGAAGCGGTCGCCGCGGTGGATGTCGAGGCACTGAGCCACGGGGCCGAGACCGTGGGTGGCATAGACGTCGCCGCGGTTCTCCATGTTGTACTTCATGCGCCAGCCGAGCTTGTCGGGGTCGTTAGCGGGGTTCTTCCAGTAGTAGTCCCAGAAGTCGTCGAGGTTGTGGATATAAGCACCTTCGGCACGGAGGATCTCACCGAAGAGACCTGCCTGAGCCATTGCCAGTGCGTTGAGCTCATAGTAGTCGTAGCAGCAGTTCTCAAGAATCATGCAGTGCTTGCGGGTTTTCTCAGACATGTTGACGAGGTTCCAGCACTGCTCGAGATTCATGGCAGAGGGCACCTCGATGGCGGTGTTCTTGCCGTTCTCCATGGCGCACATGGCAACGGGGTAGTGGTGGTCCCAGTCGGTGGCAACATAGACAAGGTCGATGTCGGGGCGCTTGCAGAGTTCCTTGTAGCCGTCCTCACCTGAGTAGATGTCTGCAGGGGGCAGACCTGCTTGGCGCAGATACTTCTGGCAACCCTCGGCGCGCTCGGCAACATAGTCGCAGAGAGCTACGATTTCAACACCGGGGATGTGGCAGAAACGGTTGACGGCACCGGGGCCACGCATGCCAAGACCAACGAATGCTACTCGCACAGTCTCCATCTTGGGAACGGTGAGGCCCAGAACGCTTTTCTGTTCGGCGGGACGTGCAGGTGTTTCAACTTCGATGGTTCCTTCGTTCCAATGCCATTTCGTAGAAGGCGACAGGCTTTGTGCCTGCATGCTGAGTTGACCGACGAAGGCCAATGCAGCGATGATGAGTTTTTTCATTGTTGATAATATTTAGGTTATAAGATTGCTTTGCGTGGGATGCACGGTGGGAACTCTGTGGCTGCTCTGTGCGATGGGACCGTGGAGCGCGTCACCCCGGAGGAGTATTCGTGGATGCAGGTGGTGGGTTGTCTTTTTTGCCCCTACGTATATATAATAGGTATAGTCAAACGGGAAAGTCTCTCAGTTTCGTTTGGGGTGGCTGAAGCGCTGTGGTCGTTTCCGGAACACCAAATCC
>JAGHUD010000062.1 GCA_018065005.1 Candidatus Physcousia equi | reverse complement strand
CCATCACCCTCACAGAGAATGCTGTACTGGGCGATGAGGGATACAACCTCAACATCACCGAAACGGGCATCACCGTCGAGGCGAAGACACCCGTCGGCTTCTACTACGCGCTGCTTACCGTGCAGAAGATGATGCCCAGCCACGTGCTTGCAGGCGTACGAGCTACGGGCGCGGTGGACTATGCCATCCCCTGCGTGCAGATTCAGGATGAGCCTCGCTTCTCCTATCGTTCGTTCATGCTCGATTGCTCGCGTCATTTCTTCGAAGTGAGCGAAATCAAGCGTATGCTCGATGTGATGGCTATCTACAAGATGAATACCTTCCACTGGCACCTCACCGACGACCAGGGATGGCGTGCCGAAATCAAGAGTTTCCCCAAACTGACCACGGTGGGCGCAACGGCTCCCGACTGCCGCATCACTGACTTTGAGAACGGCACCTATTGGTTGGGCCATCCCTACGGTCCCTACTTCTATTCTCAAGACGATATGCGCGAGATCGTGCGCTATGCAGCAGAGCGCCACATCGAGGTGATTCCCGAAATCGAGATGCTCGGCCACAGCGTGGCAGCCTTGGTGGCATATCCTGAGTTCAGCTGCGACCCCTCAGCCAAACGTCAGGTGTGGTCAAATGGCGGCATCAGCAACGACGTGGTGAACGTTGCCAATCCCGAGGCAGTTAAGTTCTACGAGAAAATCGTGGACGAACTGTGCGAAATCTTCCCCGGACGCTACTTCCACATCGGTGGCGACGAGTGTCCCACCACGGCATGGGAGAAGAACGCACTGTGCCAGCAGTTCCTTCAGGACCAAGGCTTCACCAGCTATCGTCAGATTCAGTCATGGTTCACCAACCACATCACGGGCTATCTTGCTGCAAAGGGCAAGCGCACTATTGTGTGGAACGAGAGCATCACGGCTGGCGGTTCTGACCTCAACATGGTCAAGGAGCACAACCCCATCATCATGTGTTGGTATCCCGCTCAGGGCGGTGCCACGAAGGCTGCCGAGATCGGTCTGGATGCCATCATCACCGAGTATCACGGTTCGGCTGCCTCAGCCAGCGGCGCCGGTGGCTACTACATCAACCGCAAGCTGAGCAACCACCCCAGCGAGCTCGATGGAGCCGGTGCTGGCGACGACACGGTGGAGGGTTGCTACAAGTATGTGCCCGTGCAGGGCGGACAGACCAACGTGATTGGCGTGCAGGGCACCTTCTGGACCGAATGGGTAGGTGTGTCCGAATACCTCGAATACCTCGCACTGCCCCGTCTCTTCTGCGTGGCAGAGGCAGGCTGGACTCCCGAGGCTCGTAAGGATTGGGATCGCTTCGTCGACCACATGGTCATCGACACCCAGATTCTCGACTATGGCAACTACACCTACAGCCAGCACTGGATGCCCGGTTATGTGCCACCAAAGATTGAGACGGTGGACATCATCGCTGATGGCATCACCGAGTATCAGTTCACCAACCAGTCGAAGGACCGCCCCGCTGCATTGGCTGATAACAACGGCACACTGAACGGACAGGCTGCTGCTTGTACTTCTTTCGTGCTCGAACCCGCAGAGAAGGAGAACACCTACTACATCAAGAGCGTCGAGAGCGGCAAGTATCTCTATGCTTCTGCTGGTGCCAGCGGCACGGTGGTGACGCTCTCAGCGAGCAAGGTGGCTTGGAGCTTCGACTTCACCACGATGCCCAAGTACGTTGCCATCTGTTTGGCAAGTCAGCCTGACATGGCGCTCAACAACAATGTGACCAACGCCACAAAGGTGCGTCTCTTTGCCCACGGCACCAGCAATGGTGCTTCCTTCTACGAAATGAAGATCACCAAGGCTGCGCCCGAACCCACCGCCATCGAGGCAGTAGAAGCGGCTCCCAAGCAGGCGCCCACACTCTTCTTCGACATCAACGGCCGTCCTGCTGCTGGCAACGCCAAGGGTGTTTTGATATCCAATGGTGTCAAAGTGCTTAGAAAATAATTTTATTTACAACATAGCCCATGCATCGCCCCCCCCTATGGTGCATGGTTTTTTTTTCTTGTTCTCTATGAATAAACACTCATTCCACAATCTGCTCAAACTCGCTCTTCTCTCGTTGCTATGTCCCGCACAACTCCTCGCCCTTGAGTACGAGGGCGTGGAATACGAACCCGGTGATGGTCTTTCCGCTGTCGTGGTTGCCAAGGCTGACGGGACAAAGTACAGTGGTGACATCACCATACCTGCTTACATCTCACGACTGAACAAAAAATATAAGGTAGTGGCGGTTTCCAACAGTGCTTTTGCTGATTGCACCGAGCTCACTTCGGTCGTGTTTGCCAACAATTCGTATGTGACCACAATAGAGGAGAGCGCCTTCAAGTCTTGCACAAAACTCAGTAGTGTGACACTGCCCTCTAACCTGACCAGTATCGGAGCTCAAGCCTTCAGGAGCTGCAGCGCACTGATATCGCTGGCCCTCCCCTCTGGCGTGACCAGCATCGGCGCATCAGCTTTTGAAGAGTGCAGGAGCCTGCCCTCTGTCACGATACCAGCGGGTGTTCGGAGTCTGCCCACCAAGACGTTCTCTGGTTGCAAGAATCTGGCACAGGTTATGCTCCCCGAGAGCCTACATACGATTGGCGCGTCAGCCTTCAGTGGTTGCAGTTTGCTCTCCTCCATCGCTCTGCCCAAGAGCTTAGTGAACTTAGGCGAAGGCGCTTTCTCTGATACGGGTTTGGAGAAACTCGTTTTTCCTGCTTCGATCAGCACCGTGCCCTCTAATGCTTTTTCCTTCTGCGATGCACTGAGAACGGTTGTCTTCGAAGAGGGCGTGCAACAGATAGCAAAGGATGCTTTCCTGTGTTGTCATATTCTGAACACCATCACCGTACCGCCCAGCCTGAAGGAGATAGCGGACGGTGCGTTCACCGAGTGCGAGCTCATTCGTTCGCTGCGTCTCTTCAAGACTGTTCCCGGTGATTTGCGCGTGAATGTAAAAGCTTTCGGGATACGTATCCCACCGGAGCTCGTCTTGCATGTGCCGACGGGCAGCGAGGAGGCTTATCAGAAAGCCTCACCCTGGTCGCAATGTGCCCAGATACAGACGCTACCCGAACTGACAGTAACGCCCACGGCGGGGCAGCTACAGATTATATGCGATGAGCCTCATGACCAGGCGAAATTCGAACTGAAGAATGTGAAGATGAGCACCGTGTCGACAGGCACGACCGGTACAGACATCATCGCCTTGCCCCATCTGATCTCGTGCGATGCTGAAGTATGTGCCTTCAGCGCAGGTTGTCCCGTAGCCATTGCTGCAGTGCCCGTGACGGGCAGCGCGTCGTCGTCGCAGCCAGGTGACGTCAATGGTGACGAGAAGGTCAACCTTGCCGACCTGACTGCCTTGATAAAACTCTTGCAGAAGAAATAAGGGGAGGAGAAGGTTCGGCTGAACGGGGCTGCATCTCATGCTTGTCCACCCCTCACTCTTGTCCCTGAGTCGAAGTATTGGGGTACAAAAAAAACAGCGTCCGGAGAGTGGACGCTGTTTTTTGGTGGAGCTGGAGGGGATTGAACCCTCGTCCAAACAGGGAAACCCTGTGCTTTCTACACGCTTATTCCAGACTTCATTTTCGTGCAGCGGCAATACCTGGACCACCCACCGATGCCTTATCCTCTATGTTTTTCGCTGAGCGTGCGAGGCCGCGCCCAACTATCTCCGAGTTTGCTGTGCCACTTGATCAGGGAGCTTCGGAGCCAGAGCACCTGAGTGACATCTCGTCGCAGCACCTGGTGCCGCGATTAAGCCGGTAATCTACTATGCTTCGATTAGGCAGCGAGAGCGTACTTGTTTTCGCCAGATAAATCTGTGAGTGTCTGAGATTATAGAGAGCGGCAAACAACTCTCTGCGTGCTTACACAACGCTTCATCCCGCTGTCAAATCCATGTCAGCCCCATTGATGATTGGGATGAGGAGAGGCATAGTGCTTCTTTCCGTTGCAAAATTACGAAATATATTTGAGTTACAAAAAAGAAATACCAAAAAAAGGCGCCCACGGGTTGTGTTTTGTGATTGAAATGGTGTGGAATTAAGTTTATTTCATAAAAAAATCGTAATTTTGCAATAAAATTTGCGCGTGTGCGTTATAAGAGATAAGACAACGCCAAGAAAAACACGTGCAGCAAATGGTAGAAACATTGGTACTCAATATAGACGAAACTCAGGCGAAAGATGGGATGAGTGTGTTTGGCCGCATTGCCAAGCGCACGTTTGATATTGTTGCCTCCCTCTTAGGAATCCTTCTGCTATCTCCCCTGTACCTCTTTCTTGCCATCAAGGTGAAAAGACAGAAGGACGGGCCCGTGTTTTATCGTCAGGAGCGCATAGGGAAGGGCGGCAAACCATTCCACATCCTCAAGTTCCGCACGATGAAGGAAGGCTATGAAGACGAGATGCACCCCCAGTTGACCGTTCGCAACGAAGGCAATCTGACGCGCTCGGGCAAGCTGTTGCGTGAAAACCACCTCGATGAATTGCCCCAACTGTGGAACGTGCTGGTGGGAGACATGTCGTTTGTGGGTCCGCGTCCTGAGCGCCAGTATTTCATTGACAAGATTATGCAAGAGAATTCCGACTACGAGCAGCTCTTCCAGATAAGACCAGGCATCACATCGATGGCGACCATCTACAATGGCTACACCGACACCATGGAGAAGATGCTCATCCGCTTGCAGATGGACCTCGACTATTTGCGCAAGCGCAGCTTGGCGCTCGATGCCAAGATACTCTTTGCCACCCTACGCCTTCTGCTCAATGGCAAGAAGATATAAAAGATAGCGCGGCGGTCCAGCTGATTCAGATTAAAGATTAACTATTCACCCCATTTATCCATACATGAAATACGTCCAGAAATACCTAATCATTCTGCTTGTCCTCTTCATGGGCAATCAGATAGCACTCGCCCAATCAATGTCAGACGACAAGATCATGGAGTACATATCCAAGGAGAGCGCAAAGGGAACGAGCCAGCAGAAGATAGTGACAGAACTGCTGAAGAAGGGCGTCACTACACCACAGTTGCAGCGTGTGCGCCGCAAGGCTGAAAGCATGCTCAAGACGCAGAAGAACAACGGAAGTCTGGTGGAAGAGCCAAAGACCAACAGAAGACGCAATATCACCAACAGCTACGACCTCTCCGGACAGCGCCTGGACCCCGACGTCGAGGAAGGCGGCACCGGACTGTCCATGAACCAGCGCGGTCTCTATATCGATGGCGACCAGGACTCGCTCATGTGGTATATGGAGCATCAGGAGGAGGGGCGCAGAGTCTTCGGTCGTGACATCTTCAACAACCAGAACCTCACCTTCCAGCCCAGCAGCAATATGGCTACGCCACAGAACTATGTGTTGGGCCCCGGCGACCAGGTGATCATCAATCTTTGGGGCGACAGCCAGAAAACCATCGACGAGACCATCTCGCCCGATGGCACCATCACCGTAGAACTTGCCGGTGTCATCCGCTTGGGCGGACTCACAGTCTCGCAAGCCAAGCAGACCATCAAGACTAAGTTAGGACAGTACTACAGCGGCTGCCAGTTCGACATCGCCGTGGGCGACATACGCACCATCCAGGTGCAGGTGGCGGGAGAAGTGAACACCCCCGGCACCTACAGTTTGTCGAGCCTCTCCAGTGCTTTCAATGCACTGTATGCGGCTGGCGGCATCAACCAGTTGGGCACGTTGCGCGACATCCGCGTCTATCGTCGCGGCAGACAGATTGCCGCTGTCGACGTCTATGACTATCTGGTCAACGGCAACTCCTCTGGCGACGTTCATCTGCAGGACAACGACGTCATCGTCGTGGGTCCCTACGACTGCCTCGTGGAGGTGCAGGGCAAGGTGAAGCGCCCGATGTGGTATGAGATGAAGTCAACCGAAACCCTGAAGCAGCTGATGCGCTACTGCGGTGGATTCACAGGCGATGCCTACACCGACAAGGTGCGCCTGACCCGCAAGGCAGGTTCCAACTACAGTGTGCACACGGTGGGCGAATTTGATATGGCAAGCTTCGGCGTAAAGGACGAAGACCTCGTGGAGGTGGACAGCGTGCGCCCGCGTTTTGCCAATACGGTGGAAGTGCGCGGTGCCGTGAAGCACGCAGGCAAGTTCCAATTGGGTGGTAGCATCCAGACGGTGCGCGAACTGCTGCTGGCAGCCGACGGACTGACCGAAGATGCCTACCAGGAGCGTGCCGTCATGCACCGCGAAAAGGAAGACCTGACGCTTGAGATGGTGGGCGTGGATGTCAAGGGCATACTCAACGGCACGGTAGCCGACATCCCCCTGAAGAGCAACGACATGCTCTTCGTGCCAAGCAGCACAGAGATGCACGGCAAGCGCACCTACACCATCAGCGGTGAGGTCATCTATCCGGGCATCTATCCCTTTGCCGAGAATGCCACCGTGCGCGACCTCATCCTCCAGGCTGGCGGCTTCACGGATGCAGCCTCTTTGGCTCGTGTCGATGTGTTCCGCCGTGTGCGCGACGCACGAGCAGCCGTCGACACCAAGAGTTCGGCACAATGCTTCACCTTCAGTCTGAACGAAGACTACTCGCTGGTCGAGGACACCGTCTTCATGCTCAAGCCTTACGATGAGGTGCTCATCCGCAAGAGTCCTGCCTACGAGAAGCAACAGAACGTCTCCATCAACGGTTGCGTCAACTTTGTCGGACGCTACACCATGACCTCCAAGGACTATCGCCTCTCCGACCTGGTAAAGGCAGCAGGTGGCTTCACCCAACTTGCCTATGTGGAAGGAGCGCGTCTGGAACGCCGCATGACCGAAGAAGAAAAAATGCAGCGAGACAACGCCTTCAACAAGGCGCAAATTGACCTCTACGAGCAGGCCATGAAAGAGGGTAAGGACATGAACCGCGAGTTGGCAGACACCTTGCTGCAGATGAAGATGAACCAGGACGACACCTATCCCGTTGCGCTCGACCTCAAGATGGCTGTAGAGAATCCTGGTTGCTTGCAGGACATCGTGCTCCGCGAGGGTGATGTCATCACCGTGCCCCAGTACAGCAACACCATCAAGATCAGTGGTGAGGTGGGCTACCCCATCTCCATGAATTTTGTGAAAGGAAAGAAACTCTCCTACTATATCACCCATGCCGGTGGCTACGGCAACAAGGCGAAGAAGAATACCGTCTATGCCGTCTATGCCAATGGCGGTGTGAAGCGCATTCGCAAACATAGCTCCAAGGACATTCAGCCGGGATGCGAGATTGTGGTGCCCACCAAGACCGAAAAACAAGGCATGACGACGCAGGAGATTATGGCGCTGTCCAGTGGCGGTGCTTCGTTGGCCAGCGTGGTCGTAGCACTTATCAGTATCCTGAAGAAATAATCCCGCTCTGCGCAACGTCCTTCTATCATGATTCTCAGCCTACTCATAGCATTCGCAACAGGTGCGGTTCTCAGTCTCTTCATGCTCATGTCCATCCTGAGCGTGTGCAGAAAGTATGGCATAGTGGACAACCCCAACTGGCGTAAGCTGCACAAGGTTGCCGTTCCGCGCATGGGCGGTCTCATCTTTGTTCCTTCGCTCGCAGCCAGTGTGGCAGTGGGCATGGGCTTTATGGAGTGGCGAGGCGTGCTCGACTTCGAGTTTGGCATTTCCACCTATGCTCTGGTGGCAGGCACCATCACCCTTTACCTCGTAGGTCTCTCCGACGACATTCGTGAGATGAAGGCAGGCACCAAGTTTGTTGTGCAGTCGGTGGTTTCCCTCCTTTTCCCGCTCTGCAATCTGATGATCAGCAATCTTCAGGGCTTCTGCGGCATCCACGAACTGCCCCTGTGGCTGAGCTATCTCTTCACCGTCTTTGTCATCATGTTCATCGTGAACGCCATCAACCTCATTGACGGCATCGACGGATTGGCGTCTGGCTTGTCCATAGGCATCATGATGGTGCTGGCTGTGCTCTACAGCGAGCGTGGCATGTATCTCTACACCTTGATGTGTGTCTGCATGATTGCCACACTCGTGGTGTTCTTCCTGTTCAACGTCTTTGGCAAGGAGGGAGGCAAAAAGATTTTTATGGGCGATGCCGGAAGTCTCACCCTGGGCTACATCATTGCCTACCTCGTCATCAAGTATCAGATGCCCAACTTGACAACAGGGGCATATCATGCCGACAACGGCATCCTCATTTCCTACAGTCTCGTGCTTATTCCCACCTTCGACGTGGTGCGCGTGGCTTTGAATCGCAAGATGCACGGGCGCCCCATGTTCTCGCCCGACAAGACCCACCTCCATCACAAGCTCATCCGCTCCGGACACTATATGCGCATGACGCTGCTCATCATCCTTTCTGCAGCAGTCTTGTATCTTGTGTTCAACCTTTTGGCGTATGATCTGGGAATGCCCATCACACTCATTGTGCTGCTGGACATTGCACTCTTTCTCGCCTGGAATTTGTGGATCGACCGAGCCATACGCATCAACGAAGCAAGACTGAGCAACGATGCCGACCTGCATCGTCGCTTTGTGGAGAATGCCCGAAAGGCAAAAAAGATATGCATTCTGACGCCTCGCTTCCCCCTTCCAGAGAATGGGGGAGACGTGTTGCGCATCAACAACATCGCGCGCCAACTGCGGGCGCAAGGCTACGAACTGGTGCTGGTGAGTTTCGAAGAAGACGGCGCACCACAGGTCTACGAAGCGCAGCATATATATAATAAGGTGTACACGGTGCATCGCGGCAGGGTTACCTCTGCCATCAACTCCCTCCTTTCGTTGCTGCGCGCTCAGCCCATCCAGTGCGGCTACTATGCCTCTTCTGCCTTCAGCCGCAAACTGAGTGAGGTCATCGAAAAGGAGAGACCAGACCTTTACATCGCCCATCTCCTGCGCATGATGCCCTACCTGGATGCCTTGGGTGTGCATGACAGGTCAGTCATTGAAATGACCGATGCTCTGTCGAAGACGTACTCCATGTCGAACAATGGAAAGGGGAATGGACTCTTGCGTTTTCTCTATAACATCGAACGAAAACTGATTCTCCGCGCTGAGCAATATGCACTCATGCACTTCCCGAAAAACGTGTTGGTGTCGGCTGCCGATATCGAATATCTGCGCACTCAGTCAGAGCATCCCGGCAGCATGGTGCTGCACACGAATGGCATCGACTGCGTGGAGGCGCCCACACCACACTATGACCCCAACAAGATTGTCTTTGTGGGCAACATGCGCACCTTGCAAAACCAGGATGCAGCCCTAAGATTCATCGAGGGCATCTTCCCAAAGATACTGAAGAAGCAACCTGATGCAAGATTCTACATCGTCGGTGCGCAGCCACCACGAAGCCTGCAGCAGTTGGCAAGCAACAGAATCATCATCACGGGCTTTGTGGACGACTTAGAGGCGACGATTTGCGATGCTTGCCTCGTCGTTGCACCCGTGCATGTGGCAGCAGGCATACAGAACAAAGTGCTGGTAGCTATGGCAACGGGGCTCCCTGTGGTCTTGACTCCGCTCATTGCGGGAGCCATCCCTGAATTGGAGCACGAGACAAACTGTATGATTCAGGAGGAAGATTCCGCTTTTGCAGAAGACTGTCTCCGCATCATGCGTCATCCCGAGTTGCGCAAGCAACTTGCTGAGAAGGGATATGAGATGGTGCAGAAAAACTACAGTTGGAAAGAGAAAATCAGCGGATACGTCGGATAGGCTCATCACTAAGGCGCTACTTCTTCATCCCTCTCTGCGTGGCTGAGCTTTCGGCTCAGGGTCAGCAAACATTCGGAAATTAGCTTATAGGACTACCTCCCTTAGCTTATATTATTAGGAACTATGAAGGCACGAGTAATTGCTCTTTATCTACCCCAGTTTCACCCCATACCCGAAAACAATGCATGGTGGGGACCTGGTTTTACGGAATGGACAAACGTGGCAAAGGCACGCCCACTGTTCAGAGGACACAGACAGCCCCGCATTCCTGCCGACCTGGGTTTCTACGACCTGCGTATGCCCGAAGTCAGAGCAGAGCAGGCGCGTCTGGCCAAGGAGGCTGGCGTCGAGGGCTTTTGCTACTATCATTATTGGTTTGGCGGAAAGCAGTTGCTCGAGCGGCCGTTCAACGAGGTGGTGGCAAGTGGCGAACCGGACCTCCCTTTCTGTCTTTGCTGGGCGAACCACACCTGGAGCAACAAGACGTGGGAGCGCAAATCTTCGATGCAAAAGAATTCGGTGCTCATGGAGCAAGTCTATCCCGGACACGAAGACGATGTTCAGCACTTCATGACTCTTCTTCCCGCATTTCAGGACAAACGCTACATCACCGTGGATGGCAGGTTGCTCTTCTCCATCTACGAACCCTTGAACTTTCCCAAGGTGGGTGAGTTCATGGCAACTTGGCAGTCGCTCGCCAAGGAGCATGGATTGCCTGGTTTCTACTTCGTCGGCATGGTGCCGTCGACGCTTACGTTTCGCGTGGATGCGGCAGGCAACAGGCAGCGCACGCTGCCCAACCTCGAAAGCAGCGCAGAAATCTTTCAGACCATCTTGAACCTCGGCTTCGATGCCGTAAACAGTACCGGCATGAGACGCGGAGAGATGATGTATGAGGGACGCTTGAAGAACATCGCCAAGACCATCATGCGACGTGCAGGCATCACCTTAGGCAGCATTCGCTACGACTATGCACGCACGGTGGCAAACTTCTTTGCACCCGAGGATCGTTGGGAGAATGTCTTTCCCACCATCTTTCCTCAGTGGGACAGAACTCCGCGTGTGAACTCGGCTGACGGAGTCTATGTGGGCGCAACGCCTGAGAAGTTCAAGGCGCACATTATGCAGGCGCTCGAGATGATCAAGGACAAGCAAGCCGAGCACAGAATACTCTTTCTCAAGTCGTGGAACGAATGGGGCGAGGGCAACTATGTCGAACCTGATCAGGATTTTGGGCATGGCTGGCTCAACGCCATCAGCGAAGCCATAAAAGATTGATGAAGCTGCCTCACTCCGTCATAAGCATGCTCTGCGGATGCACCGTCGTTGTCTCTTCGTGCACGGTGCCCTTAGACAAGTATGTCAACGAATTGCACCAGAGTGCAGCAGCAGGTATCATGTATGGCCACCACGATGATTTGCTCTATGGCTGCAAAGAAGGTTTGGATGCGTCCGACACCTATTTGGTGTGTGGACAATATCCCGCCCTCCTGTCCTTGGAACTCACCGGCATAGAACGAGGTGCACCGCTCTATTGGGGCGCCATTCCTTTCGATTCACTGCGTGCTGCCATCGTGGCACAGCATGAGCAAGGAGGATATGTCACTGTCAGTTGGCATGCTCGTAACCCGAGCACCGGCGGTGCGTATAATGATTTGAGTGTGCCCGATGTGGTGGGCAGGATATTGAAGGGGCAGAACAAAGAAAGCGAGACCTTCAATGCCTACATGGATCGATTAGCGCTCTTTTTTAACTCGCTTCGTGACAGTAGAGGCAAGGCTATCCCCATCATCTTCCGCCCGTGGCATGAGAATCACGGCAGTTGGTTCTGGTGGGGAAAGGACTTTTGCTCGGCAGAAGAATATAAGGCACTGTATCGTCTGACAGCAAAGTCGCTGAAGTCGCGCGGAGTCAAACACTTGCTCTACGCTTACTCGCCAGGCTCCTATTTTACGGGAACAGAAGACTATCTGCAACGCTACCCTGGTGATGACATCATCAGCATTCTTGGTTTTGAGGCATACATCAGTGATCGCGCTTCCAACATGACTGTAGAACAAACGCGCAGCGAGTTCATCGCCCGTGTACAGCGCAACCTGAGCATCGTGGACTCTATAGCAAAGCAAAGAGACAAGGTGATTGCCATCACCGAGAGCGGCTTCAAACCCAACTACGACAGTCAGTGGTGGACAAAAGCCATCCTGCCTGCAATCGAAGGCTATGCTCCTTGCTACATCAACCTCTGGAGCAACCATTGGACGGGCAGCATTCCTGCTTGGAGCACTTATCCCGGCGAAGAGAGCGAAGCTGATTTCAAGGTGTTCAGTAAGAGCGCTAAGGTAAGAATGAGAAACCGCAGAGCGAACTGATACAGTCCTTTTGTTGACTGCAGCTCAAACTTCTGCTGCCCGCTTGTTGACTGCAGCTCGAAACTCCTGCTGTTCGCTCGTTGACTGCAGAGTGAATTGTCGCTACTGTGTCTTACGTTGTGGGGTGTAGTGAACCAAAGTCGCTTTGAGGTTTCGACTGAAGAGATAATGGAGAGGCAGCGGCTTGCCTTCATGATTGTTTGTGCATCAACTTTGTTATCTGCTCCATCAACCCATCAAAATCCTCCTCCCACGATGTTTCCTCCTTTTGCTGTGCTAGGAGAGCGTGGTGCATGGCTTCGAGTGTTTCCTTTTTGTCTGCCATGTGAAGCAGCAAAGCTTCAATAGCCTTAGCATCGTAGGGGTCGACAGCGCAACCGATGTTCTTCTCGGTAGCAAACGAAGCCAGCATGGTTTTTTCTGCAAAAATAGCAGGAACGCCAAAGGCAATGGACTCGTGGAACTTGTTGGAAATGGCATAACGCACATTGAAGTCCCGGTTGGGGTAGGCTGCCCAGATGATGTCAGCATGATGATAGAAGTCCTCAATCTGGCTGTACTGATAAGGACCCGTGCACACCACATTAGGCATGCCTTTCGTGTAGGTCAGCAGCGTTTGGAAGTCTGGTCCTCCGCCATGGAAGAGCAGTTGCAGATGGTCGTGTCCGCGCACAGCATCTGTCAGATTTTGCAGAATGTCGATATAGCGTATGTTTCCCAAGTAGACAATGCGGAGCGGCTTCTTGGGCGCATAGGAGGCGTTTGTCGTGTTGATGGTAGGCTTGTTTTCCAGCACATACTGAGGATAGCGCTTGGGATAGATGTCCGTGTAGAAGCGCGAAGCGTGCACCGTCAGTGCAATGCGGCGCATGAAGTGTCGCTCGATCATGTTCAGAAACTTTCTGCCCAACCACGGTCCTGTGGGCGCATCCAGATTCTCATAGATCACCATCTGCCGACGATAGTCTACTCCCGACAGCATGAGCAGATTGTTCCAATGGGAGACGATGATGATGTCCGGACACAGTTCTTTGAGCACTGTGCGGCAAAACTTTCTGTAGCCGAATAATCCCTTCAGCTTGTCCCACTTGTTGCCATAGGCAGCCGCCTGCGTGTAGATGTGATAGTTCCAGCCCGGTTCTCCCTCTTTGAAGTCACCTTGTCGGTCCCATGTGAGCACATGCGTCTCGGCGCGTTCCAGACGTTTTGAGAGCGAGTGCAGGATTTTTGTGTTGCGCGTGTTGAGCGGATACGCTTCGTCGATCAATAGGATTCTCATTGTGCCAGATGTTTGATGATTCGTTCACATGCGTGTCCGTCGCCATAGGGGTTGAGTGCTTTTGACATACGTTCATAGGCCTCTTGATTCTCCAGCAGGGTGCTCACCTCCTGCATGATACGGTCGTAATCGGTGCCGACCAGGTGCACCGTTCCCGATGCCAGGGCTTCGGGGCGTTCTGTTGTGTCGCGCATCACAAGCACGGGTTTTCCCAGTCCCGGCGCCTCCTCTTGAATGCCGCCAGAGTCGGTCAGCACGATGGTGCTTTTGCTCATGAGATGAACAAATTCGAGATACTGAAGGGGCTCGATGAAAAAGAAGTTCCTGCCCAATGATGACGATGACGAAAGCGAAGACCCACGGTTGATGGCAGCCTCGCCGAACACCTGAGCGATGGGTTTTCTCACGTTGGGGTTGAGGTGCATGGGGTACACGAAGTCTACCTCCGGATACCTCTCAGAGAGGTCTTTCATGGCGCTGACCATGCGGATGAATCCATCACCAAAGTTCTCTCTGCGGTGTCCCGTAATCAATACGAGCTTCTTCCCGCCCTTCAGACGTGTCACGTCGTAGCCAGCATCCAGGAGAATTTGGTCTTGCTCCTCGGCAAGCGCCGTGTCGGAGGAGAGCTTCTCCACCACCATGTGGAGCGCATCGATGACGGTGTTTCCCGTGACGTAGGTGTTGCCCAGCGCATGTTCCTCCTTGAGGTTACGTTCAGAGAGCGGAGTGGGGCAGAAGTGGAAGGTGGCGATGCGTCCCGTCACCTGTCGGTTCATCTCTTCTGGCCATGGGCTTTGCAGGTTGTGGGTGCGCAGTCCAGCCTCCACGTGTCCCACGGGAATCTGAGCGTAGAAGGCTGCCAGTGCGCCAGCCATGGACGTCGTGGTGTCGCCATGTACGAGCACAACGTCCGGTCGGCACTCTTTGAACACCTCTCTCAGTCCCGTCAGCACGCGTGCCGTCACATCCGTCAGATCCTGTCCTTGTTTCATGATGTTGAGGTCGTAGTCTGGAGCAACGTCAAAGATTCTCAGCACCTGATCCAGCATCTCGCGGTGTTGGCCAGTGACGCACACCACGGTCTTGAAGGTGTCGGGGTGCTTTTGCAGTTTTTTGACGAGTGGACACATCTTGATGGCCTCAGGGCGTGTGCCAAAAACGAGCATTATAGTTTTCATGAGTAAAGAGGGGGGTATCGTCGGTTATTTATTTTTCTATATATTATAGTTAACGAATCAAAGCGTTTTTTATTACGTGAGAAGCCTTTTATTTTTCCCCTTTTTTTTGAAATGGTCCAAGTTTGTAGCGATTATTCAGGCTACAGATGCTGACCATGTCATTTTTTTTTGTACCTTTGTGCACGAAAAATATAATACATAAAAGCTCCTTCTGTAGCACAATAAAAAGCCCTCACATTTCGTTTAAAAGACAAAGGAATAAGAAAAGTTATGGAAAACGAAAAGCGAATTATTGACATAAGCAAGGTGATGCGTCGCCTTAAGTCGAAAAAGAAAACCTTTTTCAAGGTGTGGGTTGTGACATTCATCCTTTCCTGCATCTGGATCTTTCCGCAGCCCAGATTCTACATCTGCGACGTGAAGCTTGCTCCCGAGTCTGGTGGCGAAGATGTGGGCGGAAGCATCTCGTCGCTCGCCTCCTCCTTTGGCTTCAACCTTGGTGGCGGTGGCAACGATGCTATCTATCCCACGCTGTATCCCGACCTGTTTCAGTCGCCTGAGTTTTTGGTAGGCTTGTTTGATATACAGGTGACCACCATCGACGGCAAACTCACCACCGACTACTACACCTACCTCTATAAACACCAGAAGCAGAATCTCCTGACCCAGCCCTTCGTGAAGCTGAAACTTTGGCTGTCGGGCCTCTTCAGCAGCGATACTGAAGGGGCGGACGCCACGGAAGTCAAGCAGCACGATCCCTTCCGCTTGACCGAGAAGGAATACAACATCATGCTCATGGTGAAAAACAACATCTCCTGCCGAGTAGACCGCAAGACCGACGTCATCAGCATCTCGGTCAAGGACCAAGACCCCTATATCTGTGCCGTCTTGGCTGATAGTCTGATGGAGCGTCTTCAGAATTTCATCATTGACTACAGAACACAAAAGGCACGACTCGACCTGGAGTACTGTCAGAAACTGGCAGACAGCACCGAAACGGAATACCAAAAGGCACTGAGTGACTACAGCCAGTATTGCGACAAGCACAAGGACGCCCTGATGCAGTCGAGCCTTTCGGAGCGCGACCGTCTGGAAAACGAGTTGTCCATCAAGATGGGAGCCTATCAGGCAATGATGACCCAGTTGCAAGCCATGAAGGCAAAGGTGCAAGAGAAGACACCCGCCTTCACCACCCTGCAGAGCTCCACCGTGCCAGTCAAGCCAGCAGGTCCTAAGCGCATGCTCTTTGTTGCCGGTATGCTCATTCTGGTAACCTTTGCCACCGCCATCTGGCAGTGTCGAGGCATAAACAGCAACAAGCCAACGGAAGAGGAGGGAGATGTCGTCGCTTGACAAAATACCAGAAGGCAAGAAGAAAGTCCTCACCAATGTGCTGTGGGCCGTCTCCGGCAAGTGTGTCAGCCTGCTGAGCGTGTTGGTAGTGGGCATCATCGTGGCTCGCTATCTTGGCAAGGAACTCTATGGCACGATGAACTATGTCATCAGTTTCGTTGCCATCTTTCAGGTCTTTGCCGATTTCGGACTCGACTTCATACAAGTCAGGGAAGAGTCTAAGTCGCCCCATCTGAGAGACAAGATTGTCGGCACCACCTTCCTGCTCAAGCTCCTTTTTGCCAGCATCACCCTCGTCGCCATTCTCGTCACCACCTTTCTGTGCGAGAGCGACGGCTCCACCCGCCTCTACATCCTCATCTACGCCCTCTCCGTCTTGCTCAACACCACCTGGGTGGCACGCAATCATTTCACCTCGATCGTCTGGAACGAATACGTGGTGAAGACCGAGATCACCCGCACCATCGTCGGAGTCCTCATCAAAGTCTCGTTTGTGCAGCTCCACCTGCCGCTCATCTATTTCATCCTCTCCCTCGTCATCGACTCTCTGCTTCTCGCCTCAGGCTACATCCTGTCCTATCAAAGAAAGATAGACACGGTCAAGAAGTGGACTTTCGACCGGCAGACAGCCAAATACATGGTGCAGCAGTCCTTCCCCCTGCTGCTCTCGGGTGCAGCCATCATTGTCTACAACCGCATCGACCAAATCATGATTGGCAACATGATAGACAAGAGCGAACTGGGCATCTACTCCGTTGCCGTGCGTTTTGCCGAGCTGCTGGTGTTCGTGCCCACCATCATCTCGCAGACGGTCAGCCCCGTGCTGGTGGCAGCCAGGGAAGAGAGCGAAGAGAAGTACAACCGCCTCTCGCGTGTCTTCATGAACGTGACCGTCAGCATCTGCATCATCATCGGCGTGGCAACCAGCCTCCTCGCATACCCCATCGTCTACGTCACCTTTGGCCCCACCTACATCGCAGCTGCCTCCGTGCTCTCCGTGCTGGGATTCAAGATTGTTGGCGACGCCCTTTCGCAGACCTCAGGCCAGATGATTATCGTAGAGGGTAAGCAGAAGTATGCCTCCGTGAGAAACCTCATCGGTTGTGCGGTGTGCGTCGGTCTCAACTTTGTGCTCATCGAGAGCTACGGCATACAGGGTGCCGCCTGGGTGTCCATCGTCACCATCCTCACCTCGGGCACACTTGCCAACCTCATCATCCCCAGCTATCGCAAGATATTTCGAAAGCAAATACAATCCATCTTTTTCGGCTGGAAGGATATGCTCAACCTGAAAACATTACTAAGATGAACTGCAAAAAAATAAAAAATGCACTCTTCGAGAGGCTTCCACTCTCGCTGCGCTTTCTCATCGAGACCCTGCGCTACTGGAGAAGCCTCTGCCGCTATAATGCGTCGAAGCGCACCGACTCAGACCAACGGAAGATGCAATACACGCTGCAGCGCGAAACCCACGTCATCGAGAAGGGCATGTCCATGCGCACCACCAGGCGCGGTTTCGGTCAGGCAAAGGTGCTTGCCCTGATGGGGCGACTGCAGACCTATGTGGAGAAGTATGCCGACAAGCCCTTTGTCGTCTACCCCCTCTCCACCATCAAAGAGTACATCGTCTTTCAGCAGAAGGATGGCGTCGCCATTCCACAGATAGAGACCCGTTTTGACGAGTTGTGCAAGCAGGTCGGTGTCCAACCCAGCGATTTACACTTGCCCGCAGGCATCAGGATGGAGCAGTGCGACAAGTTGCAGCAGGCAGCCAAGGGCGACTTCCGGTCGCTTCTCTACAGCCGCCACTCCATTCGCTACTTTGCCGACCGACTCCCGTCGCACCAAAAGATAGCCGAAGCCCTCGAACTGGCATCTCGCACCCCCTCAGCGTGCAACCGACAGGCATGGCACACCCACGTCTACTTTGGCGAAGACTCCCACCGCCTGCTCCAGATGCAAAGCGGATGCAATGGTTTCCATGACGACATCCACTGCAGCATCGTTGTCACTGCCGACATGAAGGGATTTCTCGGCCATGAACCATTCCAGTGCTACGTCGATGGAGGCCTCTATGCCCAGAATCTTATCAATGCGCTCCACTACGTTGGACTGGGCAGCATTCCCCTCTCCTGCGGTTTCATGTCCAACAAGCTGAACGAGATGAAGAAGTGTTTTCACATTCCCGACAGCGAGGTCATGATTGTCATCATCGGAGTCGGCGAAATGCTTCCGGAAATGAAAATTGCCATCTCCACCCGTAAAGATTTCACCACAACGAACGTCTTCCATACCTAAAAGACAGCGTCGATGCACTTTTTCCCACTCATATATTTCTCAGGACTCACCTATTACTTCTGGCAAAAGCGTCACGTCTTCGACTGTGCGGTCTACATGTCCCTCTTGTATGCCATCACGTCCTTTTGCTGCATCCTCATGGTCGAGCTCGGCTATCTGGAGGGAAGTGGCGTGCTCTGCGACGGCTGGACACCCGAGTTTGGCATTGTGCCCACCCTCCTCTACTGCGGCTTCATCACCATCACGATCTTCCCCTTCTCTTTTCTGCATCCCGAAAAGATCGAGCGCATCACCATCACCCACCGAAAGACACTCTACGCCTTCACCTTCCTCATTGTCGTCCAGGGACTTCTGGTGGCAGCTCTCGTCTTTGACTCCATCGACACCATCCTCAGTGGCGACTTTCGCGACCTCAAGGATGCGGGCTATGCCGGAGACATGTCGCCCGTCGACATCAAGGTCTTCTCCATGCCCCTGCCCGTACAGGCACTCTATCTGACCACCAACCTCACCCAACTCGGATTGCCACTTTTCTTCTACTACACTTGTGTGGAGAAGCGTCCCCTTTGGCTCACCTGGATACTGCTCTTCACGGCTCTTGCGCCTATTCTGCGTGGTATGCTGACGGGCGACCGCACCGAAATCCTCAACTTCGCCCTAATGTTTCTCTTCTGTCTGTGCCTCTTCCGCAAGGCACTCGTCAGGAAGGTCAAGATCTTTTTCTCCATCATGAGCGTCCCCATCGTGGCGCTGGGATTGGTCTATGTGGTTGCCGTCTCCGACTCCCGTTTCGGAGAGAAGGATGAGGGAACAAGCGGCAGTATGCTGCAATATGCTGGGCAGTCCTTTGCCAACTTCTGCTATTTCTACGACAACCACAACAGCGACCTCTACTACGTGGAGCGCGAGCTCCCCCTCTCCAGCTTCCTGCTGACACAGAAGCAATACACCGACACGAAGGAGGAGCGAACCGCCCGAGAGGGATTCTTCATCGGCGTCTTTGCCTCGCATGTCGGGTCGTGGATGCTCGACATAGGTGTAGGAGGTGCCTTTGTGCTCTGCTGCATCTTTGCGCTCCTCAGTGTCTTGGTCATTCGCTACTACAACCGCAAGGAGTTCGACATCGAGGAACTCTTGCTCATCTATGTGCTTGCTGCCGTTCCTGTGTTCGGCATCTTCTATTATCGCTACTATCATATAGCTTTAGCAATCATCTATCTTGTGGCGGTCCTGCTATACCTGTTTTCAAAACTGCGATTCGTATGGAAAAAGGACTGCAAGCAAGAAGAAAATAACTCGGAACAGTGATGAAATACTTCTTTCCCATACACCTGGATGGTGGCAACAGAGGATGTGAAGCCATTGCCAAAGGCACCGCCCTCTTGCTCGAAGAAAAACCCGAAAACTTGGTCGCATATTGCCGCGACGTTGAGCTCGACCAACGGCTCGAGGTGGGGCACTACGTCCAGTTGGTGCCCTGCCGCAGAGAGTCGCTCCTGGTGGACAAGTTTTTGGCACTCATCAACAAGATTTTCCGCACGACGTGCACACGGCGCTGGAGGCTGCTCTATCCCTACAGAAGCTTCCTGAAACTGATTCATGCCGGCGACGTCATGATCTCCACGGGCGGCGATATGATGTGCTACGACGACAATGAGGTGATCTTCACCAACGATAAACTCCACAAAAGAGGCGTCAAGACCATCCTGTGGGGCTGCTCCATGGGACCCGAAAACCTCACTCCTGCCAAGAAGCGCACCCTCTTCAACTTTTCGCTCATCTATGCCCGTGAGTCGCTCACCTACGACTTCTTCAAGCAACTCGGCCTCAAGCACGTCTGTCTCTGTCCCGACCCAGCCTTCATCCTTCCTGCCGAGCCTTGTCCCTTGCCCCATGCACTGCTCGGAGGAGCCAAGGTGGTGGGCATCAACATCAGCAACTATGTCACCGGCAACATGGGACTCGACAACCGTTTTGGCGAGGAGGTGAAGTCGCTTCTCTCTTTCATCCTCAAGGAGACGGATCTCCACATTCTGCTCGTCCCACACGTCACATGGAATGCTGGCAGCGTGAACCAAGACGACCGGCAGATGTGCCGCATCATCAGCGATTCTTTCGGGCAAGTGGAGCGAATCAGTGTGCTCGACATCGATGGGCTGAACTATTGTCAGATCAGGCACGTCATCTCCAAGTGCAGCTTCTTCATCGGAGCGCGCACGCATGCCGTCATCTCTGCCTACTCCATGTGTGTGCCCACCATTGCGTTGGGCTATTCCATCAAGTCGCGCGGCATAGCTAAGGATCTGGGGCTCGACGAACGGCTTATCGTCAATTCAAAAAAAATTGAACAAGGTGCATTGTGCAACTCGTTCAAGTATATGCTTTCGGAGGAGGAGACGATACGTCGGCAACTGAGCGAGCGTATGCCGTCCTATAAAGAACAGACCTACCAGGTGAGGGCTTACGTCAAGGACTTCGTGAAGAAATAACCGCTGTACAGACCTTGCGCTAGCGGTGCTCTCTCAGGTCCCCCACACCACCTTTTCCCCTCTATCGCGTGGCGAACTTTCAGTTTCTGCTGCACGAACTTTCGGTTTCTGCTGCAGAAACTGAAAAGTTTGTGTAGGAACGAGGAAATGGCATTGCTGCAGGTAGGCATTTAGGCAAATAAAAAACGCTGCAAAACGGAATACGTCTTGCAGCGTTTATGCGTTTTCCTCTTATAGGCGGTGGAGCGAGGTTCGGGTGTGTTCTTAGCGAGACTTAGCCGAACTGCCACCACTTTTTCTTCGGCTTTTCCTTTCTTACTCCGAGTTCTTCGAGGAGGATCTGTTCGTAGGTCTTTTTATGGTGGATCATCTCGTAGATGGTGCCCCAGTCGGGTAGGCCTCCCACGTTGCGGTCGTCAATCCAGAGGTCGGCTTTCAGTTTGCGACTGAAATGGCGGTTCTTGTCGATCTCCTCTTCGGGGAAGTCCTTGTTCACGGCATAGAACTCCACACCGCGCTCGCGGCAGAAGGCAACAGCCTCGTCGAGCAACTTACCTTCTCGCACACTCCACAAGATGAGCTTGTGACCCTCCTCGATGAGCATCTTGAGGGTTTGTGTGGCAAATGGCAGCTCTCTGCCTATCTCGGGATAACGGTGCTCCACAATGGTTCCGTCAAAGTCTACAGCAATGGTCATTGTTAGGATTTATTGGGGGGGAAGGATTCATACTGACTACTTGGCGTAGTTCACCGCACGTGTTTCACGGATGACGGTGATCTTCACCTGACCGGGATAGGTCATCTCGTTCTGTATGCGCGTGGCGATGTCGCTGGAGAGCACTTCGATCTGCTTGTCGTCGATCTTGTCGGCACCCACAATGACGCGCAGCTCGCGTCCAGCCTGGATGGCATAGGTCTTGGTGACGCCGGGATAGGACATGGCAATGTTCTCCAAATCTTTGAGGCGCTTGATGTATGCCTCCACAATCTCGCGACGTGCTCCGGGGCGTGCTCCGCTGATGGCGTCGCAAATCTGCACGATGGGAGCGATGAGGGTGTCCATCTCCATCTCTTCGTGGTGGGCACCGATGGCGTTGCAGATGTCTGGTTTCTCCTTGCACTGCTCAGCCAACTTGGCACCATAGAGCGCGTGTGGCATTTCGGGGTCTTCGTCGGGCACCTTGCCGATGTCGTGGAGCAGACCGGCACGCTTTGCCTTCTTGGGGTTGAGCCCTAACTCGGCTGCCATGACGGCACAGAGGTTGGCTGTCTCGCGCGAGTGCTGGAGGAGGTTCTGTCCGTAGGACGAGCGGTACTTCATCTTACCGATGATGCGGATGAGTTCGGGATGCAGACCGTGGACACCGAGGTCGATGGCGGTGCGCTTACCGGTTTCCATGATTTCCTCTTCCACTTGCTTCTTCACCTTTGCTACGACTTCTTCGATGCGGGCGGGATGGATGCGACCATCTGCCACAAGTTGATGGAGCGCCAAGCGGCATATCTCGCGACGCACGGGGTCGAAGGCTGAGATGACAATGGCTTCGGGCGTGTCGTCGACAACGATTTCTACACCAGTGGCAGCTTCCAGAGCACGGATGTTGCGTCCCTCACGACCGATGACACGTCCCTTGACGTCGTCGTTGTCGATGTGGAAGACGGTGACACTGTTCTCTACGGCTGTCTCCGTTGCCACGCGCTGGATGGTCTGGATGATGATCTTCTTCGCCTCTTTGTTGGCATTGAGTTTTGCCTCGTCCATGATGTCGTTGACGTAGGAAGCAGCAGCCGTGCGCGCCTCGTCCTTGAGGCTCTGGATGAGTTGTTCCTTTGCTTCGTCGGCACTCAGTCCGCTGATTTCTTCGAGCTTGGTGCGCTCCTGCTCGACGAGGCTATCCTCGCGCTTGTTGAGGTCCTCCTCGCGCTGCTGCAGAGCGGCTTGTGCTTGTTCGGTGCGCTGGCGCTGGTTTTCCACCTCTTGCTTGCGGCGGTTGAGCTCATCCTGGCGCTGGTTGAGACTCATCTCGCGCTGCTTGATGCGGTTCTCGCCCTGCTGGATCTGCTGTGTGCGCTGCTGCACTTCCTTTTCGAGTTCTGCCTTCTTGTTGAGGAACTTCTCTTTCACTTCGAGGAGTTTCTTTTGCTTCACCATTTCGGCAGCTTGTTCTGCCTTTTCCTTTGCTTTGGCTTCCGCCTCGGCTTCCATTTTCTTCATTTTGGCGGGCAGGGTGACGCGATAGATAATGATGGTCCATATCGCTATAATCACCACGGCAACTCCGCCTGCGATTATCAAATTCATCTTTATGTTTTATTTGGGGTTAATGATTCTTTATTTCTCTTTGAGCGACTCCTCTATGTCGGCAACGAGGCTTTTCATCACATCGACAACAGGTCCGAGATTGGTCTCGTGCTCCTTGCTCTTGAGCTGCACCGCCACGTCGAGCGCCATCATCGTGAGATACATCTCATTGCCCAAGCGCGGATAGGCATTGGCGTAGAACGAGAAACGCTGGTTGATGAGTTTCTCTGCGTCACGATAGAGTATCTCGTCCTCGCGTTTGATGGTCATGGGCAGCACTTGACTGCCAAGTTTGAGGTTGATGGAGAGTGTGTCTCTTACTTCTGCCATAGTCTTCGTGGGGCTGTGCGGTTGCGCGGTTGGTCTGTCTGAGTGGACTCGGTAGTTTTTCCTAATGAGCGGGCTCGGTGATGAGCGGACTCGGTTGTTTTTCCTGATAGGAGCTGGCTCGGTGATGAGTGAGCTGTGTTTTCCCTTAACGCTCTGCCTTAAGGATGGCAATGCAGCTGTCCACTTCCTTCACGAGTCGCTGTATGCGCTGCTTGGCGTTGCGCTTGTCGTTGTCGTTGAGCGAAAGCATGCGTGCCATCTTGAGGGTGTCGTAGTCGGCTTTTAACTTTGCATTCTCCTCGCGCAGCCCCTGCATGGCTATGTCATCTTCTGCCACTTGCTGCCAGAGCTGTGCATTCTGCCCCTTCAATTCCTCGTTGCGCAGGATGAGCTGGCGAACACGTGTTTCGAGCAGTTTTATGAGCTGAGTTTCTTCGTTTGTCATTGTGAAGGATTGAGTTTTGAGCTTGAAACTTGGGAGGGGGAGAGTACAAAGCGAGGACGGCGTGTGGCGCCTACTTCTCCTCTATCTTCTGACGCGGTTCTTTCTTTGCAAGCATCACGATGGTGTAGACGTAGTCGGTCATCCATGCCTCGCTGTAGCCCAACTGCTGCTGATACTGACGAATGGAGGCACAGGTGCGCTGCACGCCAGGATCCTTCCACATGGGGCGCGTGAGAATCTGATGTATTTGCTTGGCGGTCATGTCGCGCAATGCTTTCTTGAAAAAACCGGGCAGGCGGAATTTCCACTTCATCAGATTGCCCATGAGCATCATGAGGTCTTGACTGAATCCTTGGAACATGATGAAGTAGGGCTGAAGGTCTTGCATCTTCTTGCAACGCTTCTTCACGCTTGTGTCTACCTCGCTGAAAAAGGCTTCGCCAATGCCGTACTGCCCGTACATCTCGATGATGAGACGCTGGCAGTGCTTCTTCTCGCCCAATCCGAGTTTGTTGTTGAGCGTGGGCACCTTGAATGTCTGCTTGAAGACACGCAGGTCTGGCAGTGCGCCAAGGTTGTTGATGCCCAGGTGGGCTGCCATCATGGCTTGGTAATATACGCGGATGAGCGTCATGAAGTCTTCCATGCCGCCAATCTGCATTTCTTCTTTCTTCTTTTTACTAAAAAATCCCATTATAAGTAATTGTTCAAAAATTGTTTTGTCTATGTTAAGCAAGGGGGGCGTTGATGTAGAAGGTCGCTCTTTCCACACACCTGCGATTTGGCTGTTTTGCTCAGTGTGTGGCATCTGCGGTTGCCCGGCTTCCACGAATCATTTTCTCTTGAGCTCGTCGACCACCTTGAGCAGATACTGCCCGTATTGGTTCTTCAGCATAGGCTGAGCCAACTGGCGCATTCGGTCCTCCGTGATCCATCCCTTGCGATAGGCTATGCCTTCGAGACAAGCCACTTTGAGTCCTTGGCGCTTCTCTATCACTTCGATAAAGGTGGATGCCTCGGAGAGGGAGTCGTGCGTGCCGGTGTCGAGCCATGCGAAGCCGCGTCCGAGTGTCTGCACCTTGAGTTGCCCGTTGCAGAGAAACACTTGATTGACGCTCGTTATCTCCAGTTCGCCACGCGCCGATGGTTTGATATTTGCTGCCACGTCCACCACCTTATTGGGATAGAAATAGAGACCCACCACAGCATAGTTGCTTTTGGGGTGGGTGGGTTTCTCCTCAATGCTGAGGCAGTTTCCCTCCTTGTCAAACTCAGCAACGCCATAGCGCTCGGGGTCGTTCACCCAATAGCCAAAGACGGTGGCCTTTTGTTCTTCATCTGCCATGCGCACAGCTTCCTTGAGCATAGCCGAAAAACCAGAGCCATGGAAGATGTTGTCGCCCAGAACGAGGCAGGCTGAGTCCTGACCAATAAAATCACGCCCAATGATGAATGCTTGGGCGAGCCCGTCGGGCGAAGGCTGTTCGGCATACGCAAAGTGCACGCCATAGTCGCTACCATCGCCAAGGAGACGCTTGAAGGCGGGCAAGTCGTGGGGTGTAGAGATGATGAGAATTTCCCGGATGCCTGCCAGCATGAGCACGCTGATGGGATAATATATCATGGGTTTGTCGAAGATGGGGAGCATCTGCTTGCTTACACCCTTAGTGATGGGGTAAAGACGGGTGCCCGAACCACCTGCGAGTACGATTCCTTTCATTGTTTATCTTCTTTTATATCTATTCCTACACACTACTTTTATTAACTCTATCGTACTTTTATAAATAAGTACATCGTCATAATGTAAATAAGTACAACCGCACAATTATGAATGGGCACATCCGTACTATTATGAATGAGTACATCGCGCTATTATGAATAAGCACCTACGTCTTATTATATTTATAATGATCGCGCGCACGTTTTTTCAAGATGGTTCTTCCGCCTCTTGCCATTTCCTCACATCAGAAGATGCTGCGCAGCAGAATGCGGATATCGAGCCAGAGCGACCAGTTCTCTACATACCAGATGTCTGCATCGAGGCGCTCCGTTCCTTCCGTCTTCTTGTGTATGCGTGCCCAGCCCGTCATGCCGCACTTGACATCGCGCCGCTCGAGACGCTTGGGCAAGTCTGCAGCAACGCCTTGTTCGCCCAACTCGTAGCAGTCAGGCCCCACCAAACTCATGCTGCCCATCAGGACATTGAAGACACGAGCCATGGAGAAAGGAGTGCCCAACTGGCTGCGCTGCCCGGGCTCTGCCAATGCCATCGTGTCTGCCGGAGCGATGCTTCCGCCTTCGTCCACCAAAGGTAGCGGAGTCTTCTTCGTGCGGAACGACACGCGGTTGAAGGGGCGTCCGTTGGGACCGCAACAGCGATCCGTAACGAAGGATGGGCCCAGTTTCTTCCGCTTGATGTTCATGGCCTTGAAGAGGTACACAAAGGGGAAGAGCGTGAGCATGAACAGCAAGACCACGACAAGGTCGAAAAGGCGCTTGAGTATGCGGTTGTGAAATCGAGTCAGCGGTTCGCTCTCTGGGGTGAGCACGGTATTCTTGCCCACCCTCATGTGCACCATCGGCACGTCCAGCTCATTCACAATGGGCAGCACCATGCAGAAACGCACAGCACGTGCCTTGCAGGCATACTGCACCCGCTGCACGTCTTGCTGTGAGATGCGCGACATCGAACAATAGACACGCTGCACCTCGACTTGCTTGTCGAGATATTCCGACACCTCGTCCAAACGCCCCAGGCGAACCAAGTTCTCGGGCAATTCTGTTGCATACGAGCAGAAAATACCCGCAACGCGTTCAGGACGCTTCAATTTGGAGTAGAAACGAAGTAGTTCCTCTCCGTCACCCACCAATATTGTACCTTTGTGTTCGTTCTTGCTCATAGGATTTCCTTTGCTCGTGGCTCGAAATGATGGACACATTTCGGCTATAATACAATGCAAAATTATAAAAAATAAGGTACATGACCAACTTTTCCACCTGTTTTTGCGCGCGAAGCAGCGAAAAAGTCTACAAAAAGTAAAAATGTGGGCACAAAGTTTTATTTATTCGCAAGATTTGTGTATTTTTGCACATTAAATGCGCCAATTGGGACATTTGCCTGCATTTTGCATCCCCACGGCAGACAAAACAGAAGAAAACTGAAACAAGATACCAACAGAATTGAACAGAAGAAAGCCGAAACACGGTATCAAGGAATTGAACAAAGAAAACTGAAACAAGATATGGTTGAACAGAACAACAACGAGGTGACCACCCAGGAAGAAGAAAAGGGTTTCAGCATCTCTATCAAAGACATTTGGAACATCGTACTGCTCCGCTGGCCCTGGATTGTCCTGAGCATCGTCATTGCGCTCGGTGGAGCATGGCTCTACCTGCGTCATCAGACTCCCACCTACTCTGCGAGCGCAAAGATCCTCATCAAGGACGAGAGCGGACAAGGTCAGAGAAGCAAGAACAAATTCGACCTCTCCGGCATGGGCATCATCAGCAACACAGATGGTTTTGAGAACGAGTTAGAGATCATCTCCAGCACCACCATCAGCAACGATGTGGTCAAGGCGTTGAACCTCAATGTGCGCTATTTCGTACCCTCCAGATTCATCGACAAAGAACTCTACAAGTGCTCGCCCGTCGTTGCCAGCATGAGTGAGGAAGAGATGGAGTCGCTCAACACAACCATCCGCATTGAACTCTCACCAGCAGGCAACGGCATACACGCCACCACCAAGATTGCCACCAACAACCCCGAGCCACTGGTCAAGGAAACCACCATCAGTGCGCTGCCCGCAGCCATCGAAACGCCCGTCGGCACCGTGCAACTGGAGAGCAATGGCAACTACGGCAAGTTGGACAAACAGCTCAGCATCATCATCAGTCCCCTCAAGGGCATGGGACGCACCTACGCAGCACGCCTCACAGCCTCACCGAGCAGCAAGACGACCACCGTTGCAGTGCTCCGCCTGGTCGACACGCAACCCCAGCGTGCTATCGACTATCTCACGCAGCTCATGACCAGCTACAACGAAGACGCCAATCGCGACAAGAATGAGGTGGCAAGCAAGACCAAGGAATTCATCAACGAGCGCATCGAAGCCATCGGTGGCGAACTGAACGCAACGGAAGGCAGTCTGGAGCAATACAAGAAAGAAAACAACCTCATCAACCTCTCCAACGACGCCACCAACGCGCTGGCGAGCTCGACCACCTACCAGAAGGAGCAGGTGGACATCCAGACACAGATCACCCTCGTCAAGTCGCTCATCGACTATGTGAACAGTCCCGCCAACGAATATCAAGTCATCCCTGCCAACCTGGGCATAAAGGACGCATTGCTGAATACGCAAATCGCAAAGTACAACGAGACGCTGCTCCAATACAACCGCCTGGCTAAGTCAGGAGCCGAAAACAACCCCGCCATCGCCAAGTTGCAAGAGGAGGTCAGCATACTCCACGCGCAGATAGCACAATCGCTGCGCAACATAAACAACGACCTGCTCGTGCAGAAGCGAAGCATCGACAGCCAGTACGCCCTTTTCCAGGGTCGAGTGTCCAAGACACCCACACAAGAGCGTATGCTCAACGATATAGGTCGTCAGCAGGAGATCAAGGCAGGTCTCTACCTCACCTTGCTCCAGAAGCGCGAGGAGAACCTCATCTCACTTGCGAGCACAGCCACCAAAGCCAAATGGCTCGACGAGCCGCAGGTGGGCGGACAAGTGTCGCCCAACAGCCGCATGATTTGGCTGATTGCCCTCCTCCTTGGCATCTGCGCGCCCATTGGCATCTTCTTCCTGCTTGAAAAGCTCCGCTTCCGCATCGAAGGTCGTGCAGACGTGGAGAAACTCACAAAGCTGCCACTCATTGCCGACATTCCGTTTGCACACATCCCCAACGGCGTAGAACGCGCTGTGGTGGTGGCAGAGAACACGAACGACACCATGGAAGAATCGTTCCGCGGACTGCGCACCAACATGCGCTTCGTGATGTCGGGCGACCAGAAAGTAATCCTCTGCACCTCCACCGTGCCCGGCGAGGGCAAGACCTTCGTCTGCACCAACCTCGCCATGTCGTTTGCCCTGCTCGGCAAGAAGGTGATCATCGTCGGTCTTGACATTCGCAAGCCACAGCTCGTGCGCCTCTTCCACCTGCCCTCTGACAAGCGTGGCATCACCAACTATCTGGCAGACAACAAGGCAGACTACAAGATGATCGAAAGCCAGATTTATCATGGCGTGCTCAATGCCAACCTCGACGTTATGCCAGCAGGCATCATACCTCCCAACCCGGGCGAGCTCATCTCGCGCAGCCGCCTCGACGATGCCATCAACTATCTGCGCGGCCAGTACGACGTCATTCTGCTTGACACGCCACCTGTCGGTCTGGTGAGCGACACCTTAGAGTTGGGTCGCCTTGCAGATGTCAGCATCTTCGTTTGCCGCGCCGACTACACGCCGAAGAACAACTTCAAACTCATCAACGCACTTAGCAGCGAAGGCAAGTTGCCTCAGGTCAACATGGTGCTCAACGGCGTCGACCTCAAGAAGAAGAAGTATGGCTACTACTATGGCTATGGAAAGTATGGCAGGTATGGCTACCATAAGTATGGCAAGTATGGTCACTACGGCCACTACGGCACTTATGGCAACTACGGAAAAGAAGACCAAAAGTCGGGCAAGGGACACGTTGAGAACTAAGCCCAGCTCCGCAAAAAACGGCACGAAGCCCACAAAGCACCCTTTGTGCACTTCGTGCCTTTTTTTATATCAAGTCTCACAGCAGACACCCCACCCCACACATCAACAAGAAGAACAACGAAACAGAACAAGATGAAGAAGCAACGAATCTTCGGACTCATCCTTGCTGCATGGCTCGCAACCCCACAGTCACCCGCCCTGCACGCCCAAGCCAACCGACTGGGCGAAGACCTCACGTACCGGGCAGAGGCAACCGGACAATTCGGCAGCGGCGACTTTGCACCTCTATGGCTCAACGCCAATCGCTACGGAGTAGGCACCACGAAGAACAACAGTGGATACCTGCGTGCTGCCATCTCACGCGACATCAAGACCGACAGTCTGCGACGCTGGCAGATGGGCTATGGTGCCGACGTGGTCGTGCCGTTCAGCCACCAATCCAACTTCACCCTGCAGCAACTCTATGCCGACGGTTCGTTCCGCGGCATCGTGTCGCTCAGCATCGGACAGAAAGAACGCCCCCTCGAACTCAAGAACCAGCAGCTCTCGTCGGGCGGAATGGCAATGGGCATCAACGCACGCCCCATCCCACAAGTGCGCTTCGACCTCGGTCCGGACTTTGTTGTCATCCCAGGCACGAAGAACTGGTTTGCGCTCAAGGGACACATCGCCTACGGATGGTACACCGACAACGCCTGGCAGCGTGAGTTCAACGGAGGGAAAGCCACAACATGCTACAGTGCCAACTCGCGCTACCACTCCAAGGCAGGTTTCCTGCGTGTGGGCAACACCGACCGATTCCCCCTCCAGCTGACGCTCGGCATCGAGATGGAGGCACAGTTTGGCGGAGAGGTATGGAACATACGGGACCGCGTCGACCACCAGAACGATGGCAGCTGGAGCACCCACCAGAAGCTCGAGGGTGGGCTCAAAGCCTATTGGCACGCCTTCATCCCTGGCGGCAGCGACAGCAACGACGGCGACTATGCCAACGTGCAAGGCAACCAGCTCGGTTCGTGGCACGCACGCCTCGACTACAAGGGGAAAGGATGGAGCGCGGCAGTCTATGGCGAGCACTTCTTCGAGGACCACAGTCAGATGTTCTGGCAATATGCCTGGAAAGACTGGCTCATCGGCGCAGAGCTCAATCTGCCCAAGAATCCCGTCGTGAGCACCCTTCTCTATGAGCACCTGCGCACTACCGACCAATCCGGGCCCATCTACCACGACATCACCCCCAACCAGCCCACGCCTTCTTATAGCATCGACAACTACTACAACCACCACATCTACGGCGCATGGCAACATGCTGGCTTCTCGATGGGCACTCCGCTCCTCATCTCGCCCCTCTACAACCAGCCCGGACGCCAGTTTGGACTGAGCGGCAACATCTTCTGCTATGACAACCGCGTCACAGCCCACCACTTCGGACTGAGCGGTGCGCCGTGCCCTCAACTCTCCTGGCGCTTCCTCTTCACCCACGAGCGATCGCTCGGCTCCTACGACCTACCGCGCACGAATCCAGCCTTCGGCAACTTCCTGCTCGTCGAGGCAAGCTACCATCCGAGACAGATGCCCGGACTGAACGTCACTGCAAGCTACGCACAGAATGGTGGCGAACTGCTTGGACGCAGCAAAGGCGCCATGATCACGCTGAGCTATGCCGGCTGGCTGAACAAGAAGAGATAGTCACGGAAGCGGACCTGCCACATAAAAAACAACAAAAGTTCTCAATCATGAAAACTGCAAGACACACCTTATATATTATTATAGCACTCCTCCTCGCACTCAGTTCGTGCGAGAGCCATCGCGACAACAATGGCGAGTTGGGCGGCAACTGGCAGCTCATACGATGGGAGACAAGGGGAACAGAGACTGGCCACGTCGACCAGGTTGTGTGCGGTGCAGAGAGCAAGATCTTCTATGCCATCCACCGTAAGCTCTTCAAGTTCTCTGCCGGCAACACTGTGAACTACCACCTATCCTATTTCGAGAACGAAAACAACACGCTCTCCTTCTACCACATCACCCATTATCCCACCGACTCACTCTGCACAGCATCAGACTTAGCTAAGTACGGAGTGCCCGCGTCCGGACAACTGCACATCGACAAGATCGGAGGCGAAAGCCTCGTGCTCTCCGACAAGGACAATCGTCTCACCTTCCGCCGCTACTGATTGGGGTGACCTGAGAGGGGGAGAAGAGCAGCCTCACTACGAGGCACTTTTGAAGTGTTTTTTGCGCTCCTTTGATGTTGTCCCTACGGAAACCCAAAGTTTCTGCTGCAGAACTTTTCAGTTTCTGCTACGGAAACTTTCAGTTTCTGCTGCAGAAATTTTTAGTTTCTGCTGCAGAAAATTTTTCTTCTATAGAGGCCACCTAAATCAAACATCAAGAACGATGCGTTTTTTTTAGGGGGATAAAACGTTGACTTGCATCAAAAAAACGCCATTTGAGGACAAATATATTTGCGTAATTAGTAAATTTTTCTTTACTTTGTGGCGAAATTCAAAAGGCAATGACGGTTGTGCATTGCCCATAATACCTAAAACAGATACCAGATGAGATTGTATTCAACACGATTCAGAACAGCACTTCTGTTGCTCTCCATGTTTCTTTTTTTCTCAGTCAATGGCTTTGCTGCAGCCGTCATGATCTACTACACCTTGCCCCAAACGCAAGTTGGAGACAAGGTTGTGCAGTTGTATGCAACGCATGACAAACTGTTGGCAGCAGATGAGGAAATCATCTGCGTGATGCCCCAAGTGGGTACCTACTACGGCAACCCCGTCTTTTGTGCCGAGCTGGAAGATAATTCGGTCAATCTGATTCAACTCCAGCTCTGCACCCCCAGCACCACGGGAGAAGGCGAAAATGCAGAAGTCAAGCTCACGCCAGTAGAGATAACGGAAGTGTATAAAAAAGGAACGGTTGAATTAGCCAAGAAACTCTCTGCGTATGATGGCAAAATGTATGATGCAACAGGCTCTGCTGCTCAGTGGATCAACGTAGAATTGGATAATCACTATGTGGTCTATCATGCAGGAGCGGTCAATGCAGCCACATTGTCGAACGCTTCTAAGAGTTATGCAGCCACCATCACCGCCACCGACAAGACCTACAAGGGCAGTGCCATACATGCCGTGTCTTGCGACATACCGTTCAGCCCCACGCAGATCACCTTTGATGAGGGCGAAGCCAGAACGTATGCCGATGGAAAGCTCTACACGGCAGATGCTTGTTTGGAGTATGCCTATGACGGCGGGCCCTACACCATCATGGGAGAGTTCAACTCGTGGGCATCGCCTGGCTTGGAGTTTCAGGACACTGATGAGGAGGGTGTCGTCAGTGTGACGCTCTATCTCATAGCCGGCACACCCAAGACCTTCAAGGTTGTCTACGACGGTTATTGCTATGGTTCTGCTGACAACATAACAAAAGAGTCTACCAGCCTGACCCTTTCTTCCGACGTGGTCCAGGCCTTCACAGTGACGCCCGATGCGGGCGGTCTCTATGAGTTCCGACTCAATGTGGCAACCCTGCAAATGGCGGTTGTTTACCCCACCTTTGCAGAACCGACGAACCCTCGCCGCAAACCTGTGTGGCAACAAAGCGATGCCAACTCAGACTATTATATCAAGACCCGAAAGGCGCTTGTAGGCAACGGATGCGAGGTGAACAAGTTGGCCGTCGTGGTAGGCGTCGGTTCGGGAGCAAGCGGTTTGGGTAATCTCACGGACGAAGACTTGAGCAACTATGTGACACTCACCAAGGTGGTCGGAGCCTCCATTGGCACCAATCCCATTGCTGGCGTGAGAGACATGAACAACCACTATGCGGCAGGCACCAAAGCCGGCTTCCATGTGCTCACCAGCAGCGATTCGAAAGTGCTCTCGCTCGATGTCATCAAAGCATTTGCCATCAGTTTCTATTGTGAAGGAAAGCTCGTGGGCACTGTGCCCATCGCCCCAGAGGTGCAGGTGCTGCAGCTCGACTTGATTTCTTTTTCTGCCAACAGCGGTGCCACCATCGACATCGAGGCAACGGCACCCGCCGAGTTTGACGAGATTCTCCTCCAACCCGGTGGTGGCATCAATGCCGATGTGGTCAATGCGATGAAGATACAATACGCCTATGTGGGTACACCTTACAAGTACACGCTCACCAACCAAGGAGCCGAAGCACCTCATGGCATTGAGGAGTTCAAGAAGGATTACAAAAGACAGTTGTCGTTGTCGGCAACTTATGGAGGTGTATCAACGCTATTATCTGACCATCTCATCAACGCAGACCTGACGGATGGCGTAAGCGGAAACACGGTGACGCTGGGCAATCTGGTCTGCGCTGTTTCGGCAAGCACAACATCAGAAGACCAGCATCCCGACGAAGCCCCCTTCAAGGCAGGCTACAACGTCGGCATGCACTTCTCATCTGGTTCGGTGCTCAACCTGGGTCTTGGCGGCACGAAGACGATGGAACTGCTCGACAAAGACGGCAAGGTGCTCCAAACGGAGCATCTCAACACCACCGTGTTGGGCTTGGGCATCGCCGCAGGTGGCGCCGGCGACAATGTCATCACCGCCAACCAGGACTTCTGGGGCGTGAAGTTCGTCATGGCAGGCGTCAGCGTCAACCTCGGAGCATTTGTGACTCACTACTTCTATGTCACTCCGCCACCCACCGTCGACCACCATTGCCCCATCAACGCCACGGCACACACCGACATGTGCGACTACGATACTTCGTTCCAGCTGAGCCACAACAGCGCCATCCCCGTCACCTGGACGGTCAAGTCGCAACCCGAGGGCGCCAACGCCTCGGTGGACAACGCAACGCAGCTGGCAAGCAACATGACGGTGGAGGGCACCTACATCTTCACTGCAACGGCTGCAGACGGCTGCAAGCAAGACGTGACGCTGACGCGCGGCAAGCTGCAGGTGGCAGCTGTCATCAAGGATGGCGTGCTGCATAATGTTGACCGGGAGGTCTATGCACTTTCCGATGAGATACACGAAAGCAGCGGTTCGCTCATCTCCATCAGCAACCTGAGCGACCCCGAGAATATCCTCAACGGACAGTTTGACGACTATGCGCAGTATGTGGGCGGACTCTCTCTGGCTGACAACCTCATGGTCTGTGGCATCAAGACGAAGGACGGCAGCACGATGACGGCGAAGAAGCGCGTGGGCTTTGTCGTGGAGACCCTGTCGAGCGGTCTGGACCTCAGCGCCGTCAACTTGTTCCATATTCGCGGCTACAAGCAAGGCATGAAGGTCTTCGACAAAGTCGTGGAGGAGAGCAACACCGTGGCGCTCAACCTCATTGGTTCGAACAAGGTGCAGAAGATGCGCTATTCCGTTCGGCTCGATGGCACGGAGGAGTTTGACGAGTTCCAAATCTGGAAGAGCGGTGTGCTATCGCTCAGCATCGACCGCCTGAATATCTACTACGGATTTGCCAACGAAGAAAGTCATGAGGCTGCCGGGAAGGAAGAGTCGGCACTGGGCTGCGGACTGCAGGTCATCAGCAGCACAACGACAGGCGCGAGCATCAATAGCGATGCCAACAGCAACCTGCAGGTGCTCGGTGTGGCAAACGTGAGCGACAATGTGACCTACCTCATCGACGATGACCTCGACACCTATCTCACGGTGGCGAACACGGTCAATGTGGGCGGCGGCACCTACGCCGTCCGTCTGGGACGCACCTTCGGTCCAAGCTATCAGCTGGGCATTGTCATCGACAAAGAGACCTATGCCGCCAGCATCGGCTTGGGCGCATGGCTCACGATGGCCACCTACAAGGATGGTGTGGCAACGGGCGACGTGAACAACGAGTGGAGCGTCTTGGGCGTGAATGCCATCGGTGCAGGCGACAAGAGTCTGCTCCTCATGTATCCCACCAAGGAGTTCGACGAGGTGCGCATCACCATGGCGGGTGTGGCTCAGGCGCTGCAGTACCCCAAACTCCACGGCATCGTTGTGCGCAACGATGTGGACCAGGACGGCATACCCGACTGCGAGGATACGCAGTCCTGCTTCGAGGAACTCGTGCTGGACGAGGATGCAGGGCGCCCCGACCGCAACACGAATGCTCACTACAACGCCAAGGGTCGCGACTACAGCAAGGCACGTCTTGTGCTCCACCGCAGCATCACACGCGGCAGCGCGCTCGACAAGCATGTGTGGTGCTCGCTCATCCTGCCTGTCAACCTCACCGGATTGCAGGTGCGCAACGCCTTTGGCAACGACACGCGCATCGCAAAAGCCCACTCCCTCGACGAGAACAACCCGCATGTGCTGAACTTCCAGAATGTGCCGCTCACCACCGAAAACGACCAGCAGGTGGTCTTAGAGGCAGGCCAGTACTACATCATCCAGACGCTGCGCACCCCTGAGATCGACAAGGAGAAGACCTACACTTGCGCCGACGGCACAGTGCTCCACGGCGAGGTCTACTTCGTCAACGACGTGGACTACGACAAGCGCAACGATGATGCCCCCGCCGCGAAGACGCTCGGCTTGCCCACGAGCAGCGACCGTTGGACGGCAGAGCATGGCTACTATCCTGTGGACTTCGCCGGTGCCTATTCTTGTACTACGTATCCCGTGGGAAGCTATGTCTTCAGCGGTGGCAACTTGTACAAGCAGTATGGCGCACACAACATCAATGCCTTCCGATTCTGGATCAAGGAGCAGGTGCCAGCCGAAAGCAGTGAAGCACATGAACTCACCTTCCAGATGAAGGACGATGAAGGAAAGGTGACACAAATCATTCCCGTGCGTGGCGGTGAAGCATTTGTGGAGGCGTCAGGCAAAGTGTTCAACATGGCTGGACAGTGTGTGGCACCCGATGCTTCTGCGCTTCGTGGGCTCAAGCGCGGTGTCTATGTTGTGGGAGGTAAGAAGATGATTCGCTAACAAACTCAACCCAAGCCAATGAAGATGAAAAAATATATTGTGCCTGAAGAAATGTGTATCGAGATAGGAGAGCAGACGGAGTTTCTTGATCTCTCGCAACAGGCTGTCGAAGACGATGACGAGAAGGGCTACATCCGCAATCCTGTGGATGTGTACAACTCGGAAGAAGACTACAACAAGAACATCGATGTATGGAACAACTGGGGCGCTGATTGAGCGCCCCAGCTGTTTTTTCTGCGTTCTTTCTTGCTCGTCTCATATTTTCTTCCTACCTTTGCCACCATAATGCAGCAGGACGGCTTGCCGCTGGCGCGTGGCGCACACATTACTATATATATATGATGCGTGCGTGCGCGCAAGAGGAAAGTCCGGGCAACACAGGGCATCCCGCTTCCTAACGGGAAGAAGGCCGCGAGGCTTAGCAAGTGCAGAAGAAAAGAACCGCCCGACGCGGTCGGGTAAGGGTGAGAAGGTGAGGCAAGAGCTCACCAGGCGTGTGGCGACATGCGTGCTGTGCACACCGGGAGTTGAAAGTTCATGTAAACCGGCGCTGCATCTGTGCCAGACAAACTGGAACTGGATGCGGAGAGGGCTGCCCGCCCGAGTCGGAGGGTAGAACGAGGTGGACATCGCGTGCACGTCAAGGCATACGGGTGTCGCGAGGTCAACGGTGACGTTGGCTCAGGATAAATGGCAGGCACCTTGCTTCGAGCAAGGCACAGAACCCGGCTTATAGTTCGGCTGCGAGAAACAAAAAAATGCTAATGGCAACCGCCATTAGCATTTTTCCATTTCGAAGGGTTATAGGCATTCAGCCTGTGCCACGCTTGTGGCTTGGCATGTCTATGCAGATTGTGCTTAGCTGTTCTTCTTGACGAGGAACACCAGTGAGATGGCAGACGTGATGATGCCGATGATGCTGCCCCATGCAGAGAGCGAAGAGTAGAACGCACTGCTCTTGATGCGCTTGGACTTGTTGGGCTCCACATAGATCATGTCGTTCTGCTGAACGTAGTAGGCAGGAGAGTTGAAAATGTCTGCCTTGGTCATGTCGAGGTCATACTTCGAAAGTTTGCCTTGCTCTTCACGATAGAGCGTGATTTTGTAGCGCAGACCCGTGTCGTCGATGTCGGTGCACTGAGCCAGCACGTCGACTATGGTGTTGCGCTCGCTGGTGAGATTGACCACCTTGGGCGACTTGACAGCGCCCACCACCGTGACGCGCGCATTGAGCAAGCGCACGGTGACTTTGGGGTCCTTGATGAGACCAAGCTCAGAAATCTTCTCTTCAATGCGGCGAGCGCTTTGCTCTACGGTGCAACCATCCACATTCACATGACCGATGGCAGGAAGGATGAGGTCGCCCGAATTGGTGACGGTGTAGCTGTAGGCGTTGGAGATGCTACCATTAACTGATGAGATGGACGAGCCTCCATTCTTGGTGGAGGTGCCCATCGTCATGTCTTGTGCAAAGATCTCGAGCAACTCGGGCTCGCTGCAGGTGACCTTGATGAGCACTTGGTCGGCAGGTTTGAGACGCATCTCGTATTGCTGGAGAATCTTCTGCGATTCTTGGAACAGCGTGTCTGCTCCCTGGAAATATACAATCTTTTTTGTGCTCACACAGCTGGTGCAGAGCATGGCAGCCATGAGAGTGGCTCCGAGTAGGGAAAATATCTTCTTCATGTTAGAGGTTTGTAATTCTGGCACAAAGGTACGAAGAAGAAGGCGAACGAACAAACAAAACGGAAAACTTAATTAAAAAAATGTATTAACTGACGATGCGCAATGTTAAATAAAGGCAAAAATGAATCTGAAAAGTAACAACGACGTCACTTTTAATGTATTTTTGCGCTCAGAAAGACTAATGCCCCATGCCCGTGCTCTTTGGGGAAATAGATACACAAACCATTCATTACATAAAAACAATTTAAAGAACACAATGAAGAAACTATTCTTTTCAGCAGTTCTGGCGCTCACCTTTGGGTTGATGCCTGTGTGTGCAGTGGCCAGTCAGCCGGCTGCACTTGTCGACCTGACACAGGCAGCAGAGACGAGTGTGAACAGTGTGGTGTATATTAAGGTGGTGAGCGGCGGAAAAATGCAAACCGTTGTGGCGCAAGACCATTTTGGCGACATCTTTGATTTCTTTGGATTCGGATTCGGCGGACGAGGTGGTCAGCAGCGGCAGGTGCAGACTCCTAAGCGCCAATCGGCAGGCAGCGGTGTGATCATCAGTCGTGACGGCTACATCGTGACAAACAACCATGTGGTGAAGGATGCCGACCAGATTGAGGTGAAGCTGAATGACAACCGTGAGTTCACGGGGCGTATCATCGGCTTGGACGAAACAACCGACCTCGCGCTCATCAAGGTAGATGCAAAAGATTTGCCTGCTATCACCATTGGCAACAGCGACGACCTGAAACTCGGGCAGTGGGTGCTTGCTGTAGGTAATCCTTTCAACCTGACAAGCACGGTGACCGCCGGAATCGTCAGTGCCAAGGCACGCACGTTGGGTGCAAACGGCATCGAGAGCTTCATCCAGACCGACGCAGCCATCAACGCAGGGAACAGCGGAGGAGCACTGGTGAACGAGCGAGGCGAACTGGTGGGCATCAATGCTATGCTGGTGAGTCAGACCGGCAACAACACAGGCTATGGATTTGCCATCCCCACCACCATCATGAACAAGGTGGTGGCAGACCTTAAAGAGTTTGGCGTGGTGCAACGGGCATTGCTCGGCGTGAGCGGTACGGACGTGACCAACTACATCGACTCGGAGCGCGAAAAAGGCAACGAAGTAGACCTCGGCACCGTGACTGGCGTCTACGTGAACTCCGTGAGTGAGGGAAGTGCTGCCGAGGAAGCCGGACTGCAAAAAGGCGACGTCGTCACCAACATCGACGGTCGCGAGGTGAAGAAGATGGCAGAGTTGCAAGAGGCGCTCTCTCAGCATCGGCCCGGCGACAAGGTGGGCATCAAGTATGTGCGCAACAAATCGGTCAAGACTGCCAACGTCACACTCCGCAATGCACAGGGCAACACTACTGTGATGGAGGAGGTAGACATCGACGACTTCGGCGTGCAACTCGTTCCGCTTGGAGCTAAGGAGAAGTCAGCCTACGGCCTCTCGTATGGCTTGCTCGTCAACAACATCCGCAAGGGCAAGCTCCAGTCGGCAGGCATGACAAAGGGCATGATCATACTCGTGGTCAATGACCAACGCATGAACAGCACCGAAGACTGGGAGGAAGCCGTGCGCATGGCCAACAAGTCAAGCGACCGCACACTTTGGATTCGTGCCGTGACCAGCAGTGGTCGTAAGGCAAGCTTCGTTGTCGACTTGAACGAAAAATAGGGCGCTGTAGCCGCATAAAGCGGGTGCTTGCGTTTCAATCAAGTATTTTTTATTAAAAAAAGTCCTCGAAAATTTGAACGTTTTGGGGACTTTTTATATTTTTGCACGCTTAAAATGTTTTTGTAGTATATGAGACAGCTAAAAATCACCAAGAGTATCACCAATCGTGAGAGTCAGTCGCTTGACAAGTATCTGCAAGAGATAGGTCGCGAGGAACTCATCTCAGTGGAGGATGAAGTCGAGCTGGCGCAGAAGATTCGCAAGGGCGACCGTCAGGCGCTCGAGAAACTCACGAAGGCGAACCTTCGTTTCGTTGTCAGCGTGGCAAAGCAGTATCAGAACCAAGGACTGAGTCTGCCCGACCTCATCAACGAGGGCAACCTAGGCCTAATCAAGGCAGCCGAAAAGTTTGATGAGACGCGAGGCTTCAAGTTCATTTCCTATGCCGTGTGGTGGATTCGTCAGAGCATCCTGCAGGCATTGGCAGAACAGAGCCGCATCGTGCGTCTGCCACTCAACCAGGTGGGCTCATTGAACAAAATCAGCAAGGCATTCAGCCGTTTCGAGCAAGAGAACGAGCGAAAGCCTTCGCCCGAAGAGTTGGCAGAACTGTTGGATATGCCCATCGACAAGGTGGGCGACACAATGAAGGTGAGCGGGCGCCATATCTCAGTGGATGCTCCCTTTGTGGAAGGCGAAGACAACAGCTTGCTGGACGTGCTCGTCAATGATGACAGCCCCAGCGCCGACCGTGGTTTGGTGAACGAATCGCTGAGCCGTGAAATTGAACGTGCGCTCGACACGCTTTCCGAGCGTGAGAAGCAAATCATCCAGATGTTCTTCGGCATCGGACATCAAGAGATGACACTTGAGGAGATTGGAGACCGTTTCAGCCTGACTCGTGAGCGTGTGCGTCAGATAAAGGAGAAGGCCATACGTCGCCTGCGTCAGAACTCCAAGAGCAAACTCTTGAAGAACTATCTCGGATAACTAAGTCTTGTAAGCAAGTATGCGACAACTACGATTCTTTGCCCTTATGTTGCTGCTCATCCTCGGTGTGCAGGGACAGGCAAAATCCCACAAGAAACCAAGGATGCAGTCCGTCTACGTCTTTGGCTTCTCTGCCAGTTTCACAGATTCCATTGCGTTTCTCACCGATGTGATGAAAGTGGACTCAGCTTACATCATGCCCAATGGCTTTCTTGCCGACCGCTCGTATTATGCGCTGCAGTTGGAGAACTTCGTGTTGGGTGAGCATCGTGTAAAGAACAGCACCAATGCCGTTTATTTCAGCACGAAGAAAAAGCAGGTGGACAAAATCTACGAGAAGATGAATCGTAAGTACCAGCGCAGCGACAAGTTCCTTCTCATCTATGTAGGAGAGGACGAACTGAAGTTTAAAGCTTCTCCTTACGTCGACCCCGAAACCTACGGCAAATAGATGTTTCAGCGGCAAGCTGCTTCGGTGGCTATGCGAGGAAACAATAAACACCCAAACGGATGAACAACCAGAAATGCTATATCGTGGCCGGACACAAAGTGGCCATTATATATAATAATGTGAGCAGCGGCGATGAGGCGCTGCTGACTAATTTTGACCCTTTCCTCGTGAAGCCACAAGGCGACTTTATATTGCCCGGTGAGGTGGCGCTCACGCTTGTGGTGGACAACCAAGCCGACATCGCCATCAGCAGCGACGAGATCGGACAGTTCGACTGCGGCGGCTGCAACCACGGAGTCTATCAGACGGCAGAGGGAGGCTATCAGTTCGAGGTGAGCAATGTCCAGGGCGAACTCTGTTCGACGATGGAGAGCAACCCAGACTTCACGCAGTGCCGGGTGAAGCTCCATCATGCGATGCCAAGCATGAAGCGCTACGGCCTCAATAATGCCATGATGATGGCCTATGCGTTTTGCTTCTCATCGTGCGACACCGTCTTGGTTCATGCCAGCGTCATTCGCAAGGATGGCTATGGCTATCTGATGATAGCGCCCAGCGGCACAGGCAAGAGCACGCATACGCACCTTTGGTTTGAAAACATACCGGGTTGCGACCTGATGAACGACGACAACCCCATTGTGCGCCTCATAGACGGACAAGCCCATGTCTATGGTTCGCCTTGGAGCGGCAAGACACCCTGCTACCGCAACGTGCAGGCGCCCGTCGGAGCATTTGTGCGTATTCAGCAGCGTCCGCGCAACGAGATCAGACGCCTTTCGCCCCTCGATGCCTACACCGAGTTGCTGACCTCGATGAGTAATATGAAATGGGACCGGCGTGTCTACACACACGTGGTAGACACCATCATCAAGATTGTTGCTTGCGTGGGTATCTACGAACTCGGATGCTTGCCCAACGGCGAAGCAGCACGTCTTTGCTACGAAACGGTGGCTGCCAAGAAATAGGCCGATCATGTGAAGCCGCAGAGAGCATGATGAACCCAAACAGACGGCAGAACAAACGGTAGGAAAGACGGTAAAGTAGACGGCAGAATAGACGGTAGAGTAGACGATAGAACAGACGGTAGCCAAACGGCAGAGTAGACGGTAGCCAAACGGTGGGACAGACGGTAGAATAGACGGTAGAAAGGAAATGAAAAAGCTGCTGAAGAAGATATTGCGTGTGATGCTTTCGCCATGGCGCAAGCGTCGCATGAAGGTGGATGGCGTGCTGAAGCAAGAGCAACGGCGCGAACTCCCCAACGACGCCTTTTTGGGCATGGTGCGTGACTATCTCCACCAGGGGCACACTGCCACCATTTGGGTCAAAGGCTACAGCATGCGACCTTTTTTGGAGCACATGCGCGACAAGGTACAGCTCAAACCCGTCGACGAGCTTCGCGACTATGATGCTGTGCTCGCAGAGATAAGACCCGGCCACTACGTACTGCACCGCATCATAGCCATCGACGGCGACAACATCACGCTCATGGGCGACGGCAACTTGCGTGGAACAGAACACTGTCTGCGCAGCCATGTCTGTGGCATTGTCACACATTATATTCGTCCCAAGCGCACCATCAAAGCCAACGATGCAGCCTTGCAACGTCGCATCGTCAAATGGCGCAAACGCCTTCGTTGGCGCCGCTATCTCTTGGCAATCTATAAAGCAACCATATAAGAATATCCCACAAAATCCTGTCCACCCACAGCCCACTCACCATTCCCTGTAAAACCACCCACCATCAGATACCCCACCCAAACCTAACCACCCTCCATCCGACACCCTACCAAAACCTAACCACCCTCCATCCGACACCCCACCCAAACCTAACCACCCACCATCAGATAACTGTAAACCTAACCCCCACCACCTTTCAATAGAACATGAAAATCAAAGACGGATTCGAGATGCGCGACCTCTGCGGAGAGCACATCCTATTGGCATGTGGACGCCAGAACATAGATTTCAGTAAGGTAATCAACCTCAACGACAGTGCTGCAGTGATGTGGAATGCTGTGTTCGGTCGTGATTTCGAGGTAAAGGATCTCGCCAGTGCGCTCTTGACAGAGTACGGAGAATTGGACCCCAAACAGCCAGAAGAGGGTGGCGTCTCTGCCGAACAAGCATTGGCAGACGCAACGCGCATCCTTGACGAATGGAAAGAGATAGGCATCGTGGAGGAGTAGTTGTTCCTCGCGTCAGTAATACGTAAGGCAAAGCTTCTTGGCGAAGCCCTTCTGCAGAGAAGGATCGTAGCCACAGAATCAGTTATCAAAGAACCATGTTGGAATTATTGAGAGAGTTGGGAGCTGCTTTGCGCATCCCCACGTCTTTTGTTATCATCGAGTTCATCGGCACGATGGCGTTTGCCATCTCAGGCATTCGCCTCGCATCGTCCAAGCGCTTCGATTGGTTTGGTGCCTTCATCGTAGGCATGGCGACCGCGATAGGTGGCGGAACGCTTCGCGATTTGATGTTAGGTGTTTCGCCCTTTTGGCTGACCAATAATATCTACATCATTTGGTGTCTTGTCTCGCTCTTCTGGGTGGTCATCTTTGGCAAGTACCTCATTCGCCAAAAGAACACCTGGTTCATCTTCGACACCATAGGCTTAGCACTCTTCAATGTTATTGGCATTGAAAAGACACTGCAAATGGGCTTCCCCACCTGGACAGCCATCATCATGGGCTGCATCACCGGTGCAGCAGGCGGTGTCATTCGCGACATTCTCATCAACGAGGTACCGCTCATCTTCCGCAAGGAGATCTATGCCATGGCTTGCATAGCCGGTGGCGTTGTCTACATTGTTGGCCATGTGTATCTCGGTTTTTCCTCCGAACTCAATGCACTCTTCAGCAGTATCGTGGTCATGGCTGTGCGCATCTTGGCGGTTCGCTACGGATGGCATCTGCCCGTCCTGAAAGGAGAGGAAGATCAAAAATGACGACAGCCACGCTCCGCCACACCTCTCTGCGCCTATCGTTCGCCTTGCTGAGGTAGTGACGTCGGTGTAGAAGAAATCAAAGCCCCCCACCATATTACTGCACAACGTAGTGCACAAAAAACGCTCGCTTCCTTGTCGTGAGGAAGCGAGCGTTTTTTTGTGTCATTGTCCCATTGTCTCTGCAACAGTGAGAGCTGACTTACTTGTCATTGCCCCATTGTCTCTGCAACAGTGAGCGCGGTCCTACTTGTCATTGTCCCACTGTCTCTGCAACAGTGAGCGTGTTTTTTGTGTCCTTTGTCCACTGTCTCTGCAACAGAGTGAGTGGACTCATTGCTATAGTCCCAACAACAGACGAGGGTTTAGAACAGCGTGTTCTCGACAATGTCGCCCATCTGCCATACGCAGCGTACAGCCAATTTCTCGTCGAGGATGACGATGTCGGCATCCTTGCCATGCTCCAACGTACCCTTGCGGTCGAGCACACCCATGATGCGTGCAGGCGTCTCGCTGCACATACGCACGGCGTCAGCCAAGGGAATGTCAGCCATCTGCACGGCGGTGCGGATGAGTCGGTCGGTGGTGGCGATAGATCCTGCGAGTGCCGAGCGGTCGCTGAGTTTGCAGACACCGTCTTCGATGACCACGCGAGGGTCGAACGCCTTGCTGTCGCCTTCGCATGCAGCCACAGCCAATGCGTCGGTGATGAGTGCCATGCGCTCCACGCCCTTTATCTTGTAGCACATGCGCAGGATGGTGGGAGGCACGTGTATGCCATCGGCAACGCACTCCACCGTCATATCGTCGATGAGGTAGACACTCTCCACCGTTCCCTCATACTTATACTCACGCTTGTTGTGGAAACCCGGCATAGCGTTATAGAAGTGGGTGACGTGTGTGAAACCAGCCTCATAGCCCGCCTTCACGTCGGCATAGTCAGCCGCCGTGTGGGCGATACTGGGCAGGATGCCCTTCTCGCGACAGTAGCGTCCGAACTGCACAGCACCTGGCATTTCGGGAGCGGCATCCCAGCGCTTGAGGCAGGGCGAGTTCTCGACGATGTGTACATATTCGTTGGGGTCGGGATTCTTGATCCATTCCGGCATCTGTGCGCCCGCCTTTTTGGGGTTGAGGTAATGCCCTTCGAGGTGCAAGCCCAGCACGGGAGTCTTGGGTTGTGCCATCATCATGTTGCAGGTCTCCACAGCGCGCTGAATCATGGGCACCGTGCTTGAAGAGAGGGTGGGGAAGATGCTCGTCGTGCCATACTTGAGGTGCGCCTTCACTGCCGTTTCGAAAGCCTCTGGCGTGCCTTCCTGGAAGTCGCGTCCGCCACCTCCGTGCACATGCATCTCGATGCCTCCAGGCACGACATACATGCCTCGTGCGTCCACGAGGTTAGCACCAATCACAGCGAGGTCGCAGTTCGTCACCTCCAGAATCTTGTCGTCTCTCAGGATGACAGAACCATTCTTCATCCATCCTTGTGGGGTAAGGATCTTACCGTTTACGATTTGCGTCAGCATGGTTATTTCGTCATTGAGTATACAACATCCATGATTTGCTTGCCAATCTCATCGGCAGCCTCCATGGTAGCAGCTTCGCTGTAGACACGGATGATAGGTTCCGTGTTCGACTTGCGCAGGTGTACCCACTTCTCGGGGAAGTCAATCTTCACGCCGTCGATGTCGTTCACCTCAGTGCCTTCCTTGCCTGTGTACATATCCTTCACCTTAGCGAGGATAGCGTCGACATCCGTGTCGGGTGTCAGGTCGATGCGGTTCTTGGCGATGCAGTAGGGAGGATAGGTAGCACGCAGTTCGCTGGTCTTCATGCCTCGCTTTGCGAGATAGGTCAGGATGAGCGCGATGCCCACCAAGGCGTCACGTCCGCTGTGTGCAGCGGGATAGATGACACCGCCGTTACCTTCGCCGCCGATGACGGCACCCACTTCGCGCATTTTCGTCACCACATTCACTTCGCCTACGGCAGCGGCGCTGTACTGGCATCCGGCATACTTTTCGGTGACGTCGCGCAGTGCACGTGTTGAGGAGAGGTTGCTCACGGTGTTGCCGGGCGTGTGCTGCAGGATGTAGTCAGCCACGGTGACGAGTGTGTACTCCTCGCCATACATGGTGCCGTCCTCGCAGAAGAGAGCCAGACGGTCCACGTCGGGGTCCACCACAAAGCCGATGTCCTGTCCGCCCTTCTGCATGAGCGCCTTGATGTCGCCCAGGTTCTTTTCGAGCGGTTCGGGGTTGTGCTGGAAGTCGCCTGTGGGTTCGGTGAACATGCCCGTGTATTCCACGCCCAGCTGGTCGAACAGCTTAGGCAGGATGATGCCGCCCACTGAGTTCACAGCGTCGAATGCCACCTTGAACTTAGCCTTCTTCACGGCTTCCACATCCACGAGGTCGAGGCCGAGCACCATGTCGATGTGTTTTTGGTCGTAGCTGTCGTCCTCGCGATATTTGCCGAGGTGGTCCACGTCGGCATATTCAAAGTCTTCTGCTTCAGCAATGCGGAGCACCTCTTCGCCTTGCGCCTTATTGAGAAATTCGCCATGCTCGTTGAGCAGTTTCAGTGCATTCCAGAAGCGGGGGTTGTGGCTTGCCGTGATGATGATGCCGCCGCATGCCTCTTCCATGGTGACGGCAATCTCGGTGGTAGGGGTAGAAGCCAGTCCGATGTTGACCACATCGAAGCCCATGCCCATGAGTGTGCCGCAAACGACGTTCTTCACCATCTCGCCTGAGATGCGGGCATCTCGTCCCACGACAATCTTGTTCGTTGTGATGGGTGTGGTGCGACGGATAAGCGTTGCGTAGGCGCTGGTAAACTTCACGATGTCGAGCGGATTGAGCGTGTCGCCTGCGCGACCGCCGATGGTTCCGCGGATACCAGAGATAGATTTGATGAGTGACATAGTTTATTGTGTTTTTATGTACATTATATAATGGTATTCGACCGCAAATTTAGCTAAAAAGCATGAAACGAACAAAAGAAATGCGCAGAAAATGTACCTTTATTTCACATTGCGATGTATTTCTCCTTGCAGAGCCGCTGCTTTCATCCCCTTCTGCCTTCGTCCTTCTGCTTGCCCTCGGCTGCAGGAAAATGCAGCCGATTGGTGCAAAAATGTGGCAGAGGATTTGTTTTATACAAATAATCTTTGTAATTTTGCTCTCGAAATGCAAACGCACTTCTGAAACAACACCAAGCAAATACACATAAGGAAGACATGGAAAGAAGAGAAAGAGGACGCAAGATTGTCCGTTGGATGATCTTCAATGGGATGGTTCAGAACCAGCGCGACCTGGCGCTCCAGATGGGCTATCATCCCACGGTGGTGAGTGCAGCCCTGACGGGCAAGATTCCCTTCAGTGATAAGCTTTCGCGCAACCTATGCAAAATGTGTCAGCGCCTGAACCTCTCATGGCTGCTCACCGGAGAGGGTGAGATGATTCTTCCGGAGAGCGAGGCTCCTGCAGCAGCGGCTCCAGCCGTGAGCACGGCTCCCTTCTATCCGCACCTCCCCGCCACGGCAGGTGTGGCAGACCAGTATGACTATGTGGCAGACTCTGTCGGTATGCCCCTGAGCAGCGTCCATGTCGAAGCCTTCTTCCCCGTCAGTGGTCACTCCATGGAGCCGTATCTCTATGATGGCGACATTGTGGGCGTGGTCAGTGTCGATTCTCTTGAGCGCGTCAATCCCGACAAGGTCTACATGGTGGTGACGCGCAGTGGCGGTCGCATGGTCAAGCACATCGTGCTCACGCCCGACGACCCCGATCACATCACCCTCGTGAGCGACAATCCCACGTTTCTGCCCTCCAAGGTGCGCCGCGACGAGGTGTTGCGCCTCATGCGTGTGGTGTGCAGTGTCAGACTCTACCGATAGCCTTAGCCTCGTTCCATAGCTCATCCATTTCGGCAAGTGTCATGTCCTTCAGTTCCTTGCCCATCTCCTTGGCGCGCTGCTCCACATGGTTGAAGCGGAAGATGAACTTCTTGTTGGTTCGTTCCAGCGCGTTATCTGGGTTGATGTGGTAGAGGCGGGCTGTGTTGATGAGACTAAAAAGGAAATCGCCAAACTCATCGGTGCTCTTCTCCTTGTCCTCGCGCTCCAGTTCGGTGCGCAGTTCGCCCAGTTCCTCCTGCACCTTCTCCCACACATCTTCTCTTTTCTCCCAGTCAAAGCCCACGTTGCGTGCTTTGTCTTGTATGCGGTACGCCTTGATGAGCGAGGGCAGTGCATCGGGCACGCCCGAGAGCACCGTTTTGTTGCCGTCCTTCTCCCGTTGTTTGATTTTCTCCCAGTTTTCCGACACATCGCTTGCCGTCTTCACCTCCTTCAGTCCCTCCTGGCTCGCCGTCGCCAGTTCTGCGTTTTGCACTCCGTTGCCAGCAGCCATTGCCACTTGTTCGCCATAGACGTGCGGGTGGCGGAAGATGAGTTTGTCGCACAGTTTGTTGCAGACGTCTGCGATGTCAAACGAGCCGTTCTCGCTGCCAATCTTGGCGTAGAAGACCACGTGGAGGAGCACGTCACCCAGTTCCTTGCACACGTTCTTCTCATCGTTTCTCATCAGGGCATCGCACAGTTCAAAGCACTCCTCAATCGTGTTGGGGCGCAGGCTCTCGTAGGTCTGCTTGTGGTCCCAGGGGCATTTCTCGCGCAGCGTGTCCATCACGTCCAGCAGTCTGCCGAATGCCGCCATCTTCTCCTCTCTTGTATGTTCCATCATGTTGTTCTTGTTTTTTTTGTTTCGATATTGCACGCAAAAGTACAAAAACGCACCGAAACAGGCAAATTTCGCTTCGGTTTTATTGTCGGGGGCCCACCTTTTTTTGTCCGCAAGGAGCATTGCCTACCTCCTCCTCACCCGATTTTTCTCTGCTTCAGCGTCCCTCTTACATGGTATGCTCGGAAAATGTCAAAATGTAGCTATTCTGTCGATTTATCCATCATTATGATAATCGCATAAACGGTGAGAATCGCTTCGCGGCGAGGAATCCTGACGCCCGTAAAGGGCGAAAAGCACTATTTTCGCTCTTAGCGCTATCTGAATATCAGACACTTGAGTGATGCGACTCGTGCGGAATGCCTGTTTTCGCCACCCGCCAAACCCTTGTTTCCCGAGCAAAAAATGAAAGTTTCTGCAGCAGAAACAAAAAGTTTCTCATGCAGAAACTGAAAATTTCTCGACGAGGAATTATTTTTTCTCTTTCGAGCGCTAGATCTTTGTCCGAAAAAGCATCGATTTTTTCTCTTTCAGACCAAAAAGTGAACAGAAAATAAGTAGCAAAATGAAAGAAAAAGACATGCTGTACTTATCAAAATGATAAGAGAGAGAATGCGCTCGACACCCATGCACAGCATCTCATCTGCACTGTTGTGCAGCTTGCACCCATGCAGTTTCTCACTTCTCCAAGCCTTTTCTCTATGCTTGGTTCAGCCGTTCGATGTTCGATATCAGTAAGCGCAGCCTCTTCCAGTCTTGTCTTCTACTGCTTGTCGCTGTGGTAGGTGATGACTCTTTTCTTCGTCTCCTTACTCTTCTCGCCGTTCATCTGCGTGTGCTCCCGACACACCAGCCAGTTGCCGTGCTCGTCCACCTCGTCATAGGTGTAGCTTGTTTTGCCCGACCATTCCTCTCCCTCGCCAGCACCTGTGAATGAAGCCAACTCCGGGTCGCCGTTTTCGGTGTACTGCGTGAAGGTGTGTGTGGTCATGCTCTCCCAGCCGTAGGACTCCCAGACTTCAACGCGTCCCTGCTCGTTGTAGGAAAACACGTTTTGCGGAATCTGCGTCAGGCGTCCCTGTTCGTCTCTCACCATGGAGCAGTCGATGCCCGTCTCCTCAGCCGTTTTCTTGTCTTTGTATTGCGCTTCGAGCGACTTGTCGTCGGGGTAGGTGTATTCCACGACGTCGGGCCCGTCGAAGGTTTCGATCTTGTAGGCGATGAGGCGTCCCTGCTGGTCGAACTGCATATCCATGTAGGGGTAGTCTGGATAGTCCTCCATGAAGTAGCGCACCTGCTTGACGTCGCCGTGCAGGAAGAAAGCCTGCAAGTCGGGCGCCACGAAAGGGGCTTCCTGCTCCGGCTCCTCGGCGGTCAGTGCCGTGGCGGTGGAGTCGTTGCCTGTTGTCTCACTCTGTTGGGTTTTGTTGCAGCCAGCCAGCAGAGCCGCTGCGAGGAAGAAGGGAAGTGTCTTTTTCATACAGTGATGTTGTCTTATGTGGTACGTCGTGTTGGTGGTAGGATGGTGCAAAGTTACGAAAAAAATGCTTACGGCACTGCACTGGGGGCAAAAAAAGCATCAAAGCGGCAGCCAAACAGCCTGCAGAACTTGCTGTGGCGGGTCCAAGCAGCACATTTTTTACCTTATTATAGATGAAATAGCATTGGCATGTCGAATTAAATTGTTATCTTTGCGCAGCAATCAATGAAAAACACACCAGCTTAGTAAAAAAACATTTTGAAGACTTACGGACGCTTATGTTTTGCATATACTGTGGAAACAAGATAGAAGAGGATGCACACTTCTGCACCCGATGCGGAAAACCTATCGCAGGGAGTCAGGCTCCAGCAGCCCCACCCACCAGTGCTCCCCCGCGACAGCAGACAGAAGCCGTCAGGCAGGGCGCTGACAGACTGCGACAGTTGCTGACAATGCTTCACGATAACGACTTCGATGCTTCCGATATGGCAGGCGAGATGCGCTGTCCCATGAGTGAGGTTCAGAATGGGTTCATCCACCTCATCATCCAGGCGAGCGAGGTGAACATAGCCATAGTGAACAACAGCAACCATCTGCTCACTGAACAGGAGAAGGGCGTCATGTCGCTGCTCCGCCATCTGGATGTGGCCAATCCCAAGATACATCTGCGTCTCGATATCTCTGAGTTTGCTCATGACTTGCGCATATTGCACAACATGACGGTGGACGACATCGGTCCGATGCTCAAAGGCATTATCTATAGGTTGGAGGCTGTCAAGCCTGGCATGGCGGCTGTCAAGGCGGGAGTCAAGACAGCATCTGTGGCTTCTACCTTGGGCAAGACGGCAGCAACGGCAACCACCCAGACGGGAGCGCAGGTGCTCGCGGGGAGTGCGCAGCGAGCCGGCCAAACGATGAAGAATGTGCTGCGTGCCACACAGGTTACGGGAGGCAAGGCGGGCGAATAGTTCGTTTTATTGCTCTTTATCGACCAAGAAACTTGTAAAAGTCGAAAAAATACAGTAATTTTGCGCGCAAAACTGCAAAAAGAGCGGGTGGAGACAACGAACGTCCCGCTTGCCAAAGACAGAAAAAACAATTTTGAACACTTACATAGAGATGGAATTAGCAACCAAGTACAGTCCCTCTGAGGTGGAGGGCAAATGGTACCAGTATTGGCTGGACAACAAACTCTTCAGCAGCAAACCTGATGGCAGAGAACCATACACAGTAGTCATACCGCCACCAAACGTCACGGGTGTGCTCCACATGGGTCATGTGCTCAACGAGACCATTCAGGATATCCTCGTTCGCCATGCCCGTATGGAGGGAAAGAATGCTTGCTGGGTGCCTGGCACCGACCATGCCAGCATTGCAACAGAGGCTAAGGTGGTGAACCGCCTTGCCGAACAGGGCATCAAGAAGACCGACCTCAGCCGCGAGGAATTTCTCAAGCACGCCTGGGACTGGACCGAGGAGCACGGCGGCATCATACTCAAGCAGCTGCGCAAGTTGGGATGCTCGTGCGACTGGGACCGCACCGCCTTCACGATGGACGAGAAGCGCTCGGAGAGTGTCATCAAGGTGTTCTGCGACCTCTACAAGAAGGGACTCATCTATCGCGGCGTGCGCATGGTCAACTGGGACCCCAAGGCGCTGACTGCCCTCTCTGACGAGGAGGTAATCTATAAGGAGGAGCACACGAAACTCTACTACATGCGATACTATGTGGATGAGCCCGCAGGCAGCACCGATGGGGAAGAGCCTGGTGCTCTCTATCCGGCTCCCGAGGATGCCTTCGACCCCACAGTGAAGACTCAGGTGGTGCACCGCGACGCACAGGGACGCCGCTATGCCGTGGTGGCTACCACCCGTCCGGAAACCATCATGGGCGACGTGGCGGTGTGCATCAACCCCAACGACCCCAAGAACACATGGCTGCGTGGCAAGAAGGTCATCGTGCCCATGAAGGGGCGCGTGGTGCCTATCATCGAGGATGACTACGTAGAGATTGAGTTCGGAACGGGATGCCTCAAGGTGACGCCTGCGCACGATGTCAACGACTATATGCTGGGCGAAAAGTATAACCTTGAAGCCATCGACATCTTCAACGACGACGCCACGCTCAGCGAGGCTGCTGGCATGTACGTCGGGCAGGACCGCTTTGAGGTGCGCAAGCAGATTGCCATTGACATGACCGAGGCGCAACTGATGGAGAAGATTGAGAACTATGACAACAAGATTGGTTGCTCGGAGCGCACCGGAGTGCCCATTGAACCGAAGCTCTCCATGCAGTGGTTCCTCAAGATGGAGCATCTGGCGGACATCGCACTCTCGCCCGTGATGAACGACGACATTCAGTTCTATCCCACCAAATACAAGAATACCTATCGCCACTGGCTCGAGAACATCAAGGATTGGTGCATCAGCCGTCAGCTCTGGTGGGGACACCGCATCCCCGCTTACTACCTGCCCACGGGCGGATATGTGGTGGCTGAGACGGCAGAGCAGGCTCTCGAACTCGCCAAGGAGAAGTCGGGCAATGCAGCACTGACACTTGCAGACCTCAAGCAGGACGAGGATGCACTCGATACGTGGTTCTCCAGCTGGCTGTGGCCCATCTCACTCTTCGATGGCATCAACAACCCCGGCAACGAGGAACTCAACTACTACTATCCCACTGCTGACCTCGTGACTGGTCCGGACATCATCTTCTTCTGGGTGGCACGCATGATCATGGCGGGCTATGAATACCAGGGACAGATGCCCTTCAAGAACGTCTACTTCACCGGCATCGTGCGCGACAAACTGGGTCGCAAGATGTCCAAGTCGCTCGGCAACTCGCCCGACCCGCTCGTGCTCATCGACAAGTATGGCGCTGACGGTGTGCGCATGGGCATGATGCTTGCTGCACCTGCCGGCAACGACATCCTCTTCGACGAGAGCCTCTGTCTGCAAGGCTTTGCTTTCTGCAACAAGATATGGAATGCCTATCGACTCATCCGCGGATGGGAGGTGGCTGACATCGAACAGCCTGAGGCTAACAAGAAGGCCATCGAATGGATGGATGCCAAGATCAAGGAACAGTATGCCGAGATTGAAGACCTCTTCAAGAAGTATCGTCTGAGCGAGGCACTCATGGCTGCCTTCAAACTCTTCACTGACGAGTTCTCGGGTTGGTATCTGGAGGTGATCAAACCTGCTTACCAAGCTCCCATCGACCGCGCTACACTGTCGGCTACGATGGCACACTTCGACAAACTCATGCGCATCATCCATCCCTTCATGCCCTTCATCACAGAGGAGATGTGGCAGCAAATCAACGACGGCAAGGACGGCGCAAAGAGCATCATGACCGTCACGCTCAAGGATGAGGCTCTGACCGAAGAAGAGCAGCAGGTGCTCAGGCAGTTTGAAGAGGCGAAGGCTGTCATCAGCGGTGTGCGTGCCGTGCGCAACAGCAAGAATCTGCCTCCCAAGCAACTCGTCACGCTGCAGGTCATCGTGAGCGAGGACGACAAGAACATCACACGCTGTCAGCAACTGGGCGCCATCATACGCAAGATGGCTTACCTCGAAGAGGTGCAGTACACCCAAAACAAGGATGAACAGGCGGCGTCCTTCCTCGCTGGCACCACTGAGTATGCCGTCCCCATGGCTGGCCTTATCGACATGGGTGCTGAGCGTGAGAAGATGGAGGCTGAACTGAAGCACCTCGAAGGTTTCCTGCAGTCTGTCCTGAAAAAACTCAGCAACGAGCGCTTCGTGCAGAATGCTCCCGCCCAGGTAGTAGAGATGGAGCGCAAGAAGCAGAGCGATGCCGAGCAGAAGATTGCTCAACTCAAGGAGTCGCTGAGCAAGATGTAAAAGGCTCGGACATAAACGCAAAGAAGGGACGATTTTCGGTGTTCTCATCGAAAATCGTCCGCTTCTTTGTGGTTTTACAGTTAAAATAGTGTACCAGATATAGAAATAATGTGTATATATAGGTGCGAGAAAACTGTTTTGCTTACTTCCTCACCTGTCCGTTGCCGCGAATCTGCCACTTGTAGGTGGTGAGCTCTTCGAGCGCCATGGGACCGCGGGCATGAAGCTTCTGCGTGCTGATGCCTATCTCTGCACCAAGGCCGAACTGTGCACCATCGGTGAAGGAGGTGGGGGCATTGTGGTAGACGCAGGCTGCATCGACGAGCGTGAGGAAGCGCTCTGCAGATTGCGGGTCTTCGGTGACGATGCTTTCGCTGTGGTGCGAACCATGGAGGGCTATGTGGCGCAGGGCTTCGTCGAGGGAGTCGACGGTGCCGATGGACATGGTCATGGAGAGAAACTCCGTGCCGAAACTCTCGTCGGTGGCAGGGAGGAGAAGGTCGGTGGGATAGTGGTCCTGGAGTGCTGCGTAGGCTTCTGTGTCGGCATAGATAAGCACCTTCTTCTCTCCCAGCGGTTGGGCGAGTGAGGGGAGGTCGGAGAGTCGGGAGCGGTGGATGAGCAGGCAGTCGAGTGCATTGCAGACGCTCACTCGTCGTGTCTTGGCATTTTGCACGATGGCTGTTGCCTTGGTGAGGTCGGCGGTGCTGTCGACGTAGCAATGGCAGATACCAGCACCCGTCTCGATGACGGGCACGCGTGCCGTGTCGCGCACGAAACGGATGAGGCGACTGCTGCCGCGCGGAATGACGAGGTCGATGAGACCCACTGCTTGCAACATCTCTGCCGTGGCTTCGTGAGAGGCAGGCAGGAGGGTGACAGCATCGGCAGGCAGACCGTTCTGCTCTAGCACGCTGCGGATGAGGGCGACAATGGCGCGGCATGACTCCTCGGCATCGCGTCCTCCCTTGAGCACACAAGCGTTGCCGCTCTTGAGGCAGAGGGCTGCCACGTCGAACGCTACATTGGGGCGCGCCTCGAAGATGACACCAACGACGCCAAAGGGCACACTGACTCGTTTCAGCTGCAGTGCGTTGGGCAGAGTGGATTGCTTCTGCACATGTCCAAGGGGTGAGCGCAGCGTGGCTACATTGCGCGTGTCGTTGGCAATGGCATTCAAACGATCGTTGTCGAGGCGCAGACGGTCGTAGAGCGGATTGTCTGGATTCATGCGCTGGAGGTCTGCTGCGTTGGCTGCCAAGAGTTCGCTGCTGTGCCGCTTGATTTGTTCTGCTACGTCACAGAGCACCTTGTTGATGGCCTCCTCGCTGGCAAGCAGGAGTTCGTTGGCGGCTACTCGTGCGCGCAACAGTTTTTCTGTCACTTCTGTCTTCTTTTCTGTTACTTCTGCCTCCTTTTCTATCACTTCTGTCTCCGACTGCACTCCGTTGGTTGCGGCAGTGGATTGTTGCAGGGCTGCAGGAACGAACCTCGTGCACACGGTGTCGGGGTCGTCTATGAGTTTGAGCAGAATGTCAGGTGTCTTACCGTTGGCGATGACCACCTCGATGCCATTTTGCGCTACAAGCGAAGCTGTGTGATATTTGCTTGTCATGCCGCCGCGTCCGTGTCCCGACTTCTCCGTGCTGATGTATTGCGACAAGTCCTCGCCCGGCAGCACGGTGCGAATCACCTGTGCACCTGCTTGCGAGGGTGGGGCGTCATAGATGCCATCAATGTTGCTTAGGAGGATGAGCGTGTCGGCGTGCAGCATTTGAGCCACAAGGCCGCTCAGTTCGTCGTTGTCGGTGAACATGAGTTCGGTGATGGCCACCGTGTCGTTTTCGTTTACAATAGGGATGACACCATGCGCCAGCATGACCTCCATGCAGTTCTGTTGGTTACGGCAGTGCTCCTCGTCGCTGAAGCTCTCCTTCATCGTCAGCACTTGTCCCACACGGATATGGTGCTCGCGGAAGAGCTCGTAGTAGCGGTTGATGAGTTTTGCCTGACCGATTGCGGAGAAGAGTTGTCGTTGCGACACTTCGTCGAGTTGCTCGTTGAGGGGCTGCTCGCTGCGACCGCTCGCTACGGCACCTGATGACACCATAACCACCTCGATGCCGCGTGCCCGCAGCTCTGCCACCTGATCCACCAATGCCGACATGCGTGTGGCGTCGAGTGTCCCATCTTTACGTGTCAGCACATTGCTGCCGATCTTCACGGCTATTCTTCGTTGTTTCATTGTGCTTTCTGTTTTTGTGTTTCGACTTGCAAAGTTATGAAAAATGCACGAACACGTTGTCATAAGTCCCGCTTTTTGAGAGGAAAGAAGAAAAAATGCTACTTCATCCTAATTTTTTCATTAAAAAATTTGCAGAATTATATAT
>JAGHUD010000056.1 GCA_018065005.1 Candidatus Physcousia equi | reverse complement strand
CTGTGGCAACCCACCCACCCCGACCGTTTCGACCCCGCCCACATCACCGTCAACGACCTCTCTGTCAAAGCAGAACTGCCCCTGCTCACTTCCGACAGCCTCAGCGTCGTCCTCAAGCACCTCTCATGTAAGGCTGAACCGGGCATAAACATTCTTCAGGGCGAAGCCCGCCTCACACAAAGCCAAGCAAGCGGATGGAGGCTGACCCATCTTGCGCTCAACCTTCCTGCCTCGAGCATTGAGACCGACGAGTTGACGCTGCGCAACAGCCAGCTGGCTGGCGCTTTTGCGCTGAACATCTCACCGTCCGACCTCACTTTCATCCACCCATCGCTCAAGAGAGTGCAAAGCGGCTTCTCCATGCAGTTTCAACTGGATGCCAACCCGTCAGAAGCCCGCATCTCCCATCTCAGTTTGAAAGACACAGGGGGAGGGCTTGCCCTCCTAGGAGAAATAGAAGCCAGCCAGCTTGACGACTCTGTGCCGAGCCTGCACTTCCTGCTGCACGACCTCGCGCTGAAGGAGGATTTTGCCCATGCCATCGCGCCACTCGTGCAGCACGACGAGCAAGCGCCCCAGAGCGAATGGCTCGACCGTCTGCGCCCCATTCTTTCTGCGCTCGGAGCATCACACATCAAGGGCGAGGGCTCCTGGAGCGGGGGTGCCGTCCAGGGCGAGATGAGCATCACGGGCCAAGTGGGCGAGGCGCACCTCCGTGGCCACTACAGCCAAGGCAAGCTGGCGGCAAAAGCAGAGCTTTCGCACTTCCGTGCTGGCCTCATCATGCAGAGCGTTGGCGACTCCACCGCCATGCTGGGCAATGTCACCTCCGTCGTTGATGCCGAACTCCTGCTCCGGGGAGCTGGCGGTATGCCTGAAGGCAAGGTGAGCGCACGAGTCAGCGAAGCCACCGTGCGCGACTATACCTTCCAAGACATCACAGTCGATGCCACCCGCCACGGTTCGCACCTCGACGTCAGTCTGCACAGCCACGACAAGCACGCGGCTCTGGATGCCGAGTTTGAGGTCAACACCTCCGATCAGCAACCCTGTCTGCGCGGATATGCCGACATCCACAACCTCGACCTCCACGCCACTCATCTGGCACCTCATGCTCGCTTCAGCCGCATCAATGCCAAGATGGGGGTCGACTTTGCGGGCAACACATTCAACAACATGGAGGGCACACTCTCCATTCCACACATCCTCTTGCATGAAGAAGAGGGCAACATCACGTTCGACCGCATCCAACTGAGCAGCACTCCAGAGGGAGATAGACGCCACATCACCTTCCGCTCTCCCTTCCTCACAGCACAAGCCGACGGCGACTTCATGCCGCACAAGTTGGGGCACTACTTCCAGCAGCTCCTGCACGAGAGAATGCCTTCCATCGTCAGCGCACCTGCTCCAAGCGCCCTATCTGCCGAGGCTGACATCGAACTGCAACTCATCGACGCAGAACCACTCAGCCGACTGGCACGCACCGAACTTGTGCTCGACAAGGGTCCGCTCACGCTCAAAGCCCACCTGAGCCGCGACGCCAAGGCACAAGTTGCCCAGCTACATGCCAACAGCCTCAGATATGGCAACGAGGAACTGCTCGACCTGGATTTCCTCTTCTCTGCCTCTTCCGACTCGCTGCAATCGGCCCTCCAGTTCAAGCGTATGATGAAGAGCAACCCCGTCTCCGTACAACTGGACCTCAGTTCGAAGAACGACTTCATCTCCGCACGACTTGCCTGGAACGACCACCTCTCCGTGCGCAATCGAGGCGAATTGGCACTCCGTGGCGAGATTGAGCATCCGAAAGACGGTGGCTTGGCTTTTGCTGCCGACATCTTCCCCTCCGAAATATACATCTCCGACACCCTGTGGCACATCAAACCCGCACAGTTTTTCTTCCACAACCAACGCCTGCAGGTCTATAACTTCCAACTGGCCATGGAGGGCGACGACCGCAGCCTGAGCATCCATGGAGCCGCTTCGGGCGACGGAGAAGACCTCCTCTATCTCGACCTGCGCCAGATGGACCTCACCTACATCTTTGACCTGGCACGCATCAAACCACTCACACTCGGAGGTCTGGCAACGGGCTCTTTCGTGGCACGCCACACCTTCCGGCAGCCCGAAGTGACGGGTCGCGTGCATGTGCCCTACTTCACCTTCAACAAGGCGCACCTAGGCGACTGCAACTGCGCGCTCAAATGGGGCGTCACGCCTGGCAACCTGGACATCGATGCCGTCATAACGGACACTGCCGCCAGCAGCCGCGTCGACGTTGCCGGCTCTCTGCATCTGCTCAAAGACCCCGTGCAGAGCCTCGACCTGAACATCGCCTTCGAACGGGTCAATGCTGCCTTTCTCCAACGCTACGTCGCACACATGATGGACGACTTCCAGGGCAGAGCGTCGGGCGGACTGCGCGTCTTCGGCGAGTTCAAGAATGTCGACCTCTACGGCAACGTCCTGGCTCATGAGGCTGCACTCACCATCCCCTCGCTCAACGTGCGCTACCATGCCGTCAACGACAGTATCTTCTTGCGTCCCGGCTATGTCGAATTGCGCAACGTCACAGCCTACGACAGCGAGGGAGGTCCTGGCAAACCGGGGCACAAGGCCACGGTGAATGGCCGCATCACCTACGAGCACTTCCGCAACACACACTTCAATTTCGAGTTGCAGGGCGAGGACATCCTCGCCTACGACCAAAAGGAATTTGGCGACCAAACCTTCTACGCCACCGTGTGGGGAAGTGGCAAGGTGAAACTCGATGGAGGTCCCGGCTACACAAACATCGACATCAGCGCCACACCCACACTCGCCACCACACTCACCTACAACACTGCCGGACCCAGAACGCTCACCCAAACGGGATTCGTCACCTTCGTCGACCGTTCTGCACCAAAAGAGGAACAGATGAGCGACAGCACGGACACGGAAAAGCCTGCCAACGACATGCGCATCAACTTCGACCTCGACCTGAAGCCTAACACCACACTGCGACTGCTCATGGACCCACGCACCGACGACCACATCACACTCCACGGCATCGGACGCCTCCGCGCTTCCTACTACAACAAGGCGGGCTTCCAGATGTATGGCACCTACACCGTGGACCGTGGCAACTACCGCATGACCATGCAGGACGTCATACGCAAGGACTTCCAGTTCCGACAGGGCGGCACGATTGTCTTTGGTGGCGCTCCCTTCGATGCCGACCTCAATCTACAGGCTGTCTACACCGTGCCCTCCGTTTCGCTCAACGACCTCTCGGCACGCAGCACCTTCTCTAACTCCAACGTGCGCGTCAACTGCCTCATGAATCTGGGCGGAAAGGCGGGAACACCACACGTCACCTTCGACTTCGACATCCCCAACGTCAACGAAGACGAGGCACGCATGGTGCGCTCGCTCATCTCCACCGAGGAGGAGCGCAACATGCAGGTCATCTATCTGCTCGGCATCGGGCGATTCTATACCTACGACAACAACTCCACCGAACAGACTCAGTCCTCAGCTGCCGTCAACTCGCTCCTCTCCACCACCCTATCCGGACAAATCAACCAGATGATGAGCAACATCCTGGGCAACAGCTCTAACTGGAGCTTCGGAGCCAACCTCTCCACCGGAAACACCGGATGGCGCGACATGGACATCGAAGGCATGCTTTCCGGACGTCTGCTCAACAACCGACTCCTCATCAACGGCAATTTCGGCTACCGCGACAATCCTGTGGCAGCAAGTAATTTCATCGGCGACTTCGACCTCCAGTGGTTGCTCAACAAGAATGGCAACATCATCCTCAAGGCATACTCTGAAACCAACGACAGATATTTCACTAAATCCGCACTCACCACACAAGGATTGGGCATCATGCTCAAACGCGATTTCTATGGTTGGCGCGACCTCTTTGGCATAAAAAACAAAAGAAACAAGACAGAAGAAAACAAGAAAACGGAGGCAAAAGAGGACAAATAAGCAAAACATGTTGCACAACATAACTTAAAATTTGTAAATCTACAGAAAACGCCTTACCTTTGCACCCGTTATCCTGAAACAAACAATCTTTTTACCTTAAACAAAGCTAATACCTAAGTAGGTTGGGGCTCGCTGCGAAGCGGACTCCAATTTTTTTTATCCTCTCTTCCGAACATGCTGTTCCGACGGGCTCAGCCAGATCTTTGGCTAAGTGGAAATTTAGTGTGAGGGAGGGGGAGCTTAAATCTTATCCACCCCCACCCAAGATTCCCCCGAAAGACGCCGTATCAGCCCACCCCCGCAACGACCACCTATGCCGTTTTCTACCATTCCCACCTAAACAAGACGCAAGGCACGGCGCATTGGGCAAGAAGCAGAAAAGAGTTCCCCGCTCCTACTCAGTCCCCCCCGCGGAACCGCCCACCGATGCGACGCAAGCCTTCCAACATCTCTCCACACTGATTTTCAGCACCTTTCCATCAGCAGACGACATTCCGCAACGTGCAACGATTTTTTCTGCGTGAGAAACCGACAGTTTCTGCTCGAGAAACTGACAGTTTCTGCGTGAGAAACTAAAAATTCGTAAGCATTCTATAAACTACAGGTACTAATACCTGCATGATACAGCGACTATCACTTCATGTTGGAGTTGATAGTCGCTGTAATCTCTTGTACCTATATGCTGTAGTAGTTCTATACCTCGTCACGCAGTTTTGTCATAATTGCTTCCGGATGCTGTGCCTTCCATTTGTGTAGGAGCATTTCTACGAGTTCTTCGTGCGTTTCCTTGGTCATGTATGCATTCGCGAGATGATGTCATTGAGGTAAAGTCTTGGATTGACATCGTGGTTTCGGTATGTTGCTAGCAGGGAGTTTACGATGCACATATTCATGGCAGCCTCATGGTTTCCGCAGAAGAGATAGTTCTTGCGTCCAAGTGTTATCGGACGGATTTCATTTTCTGCGAGGTTATTATCCAAGAGTAGCCTACCGTCGTCAAGGTAGTGCAT